>CALHFG010000023.1 GCA_938029215.1 uncultured Acidimicrobiales bacterium
AGAACCCCTCCGGTTCCGCGGAGTCCCCCTGAAGGGGAGAAAACACCAGCTAGGGGGTGGTAGCTCCGGTTCGGGCGCGGTGTTGATTGCGGGCATCGGCCAGAGATGTGCTCGGGCTCAATGCCTTGTTGTTGATGTCTTGGCCAGAGCCAATGAGGGCCTGGCGACCGGGTCGGGGAACCATCGTGTTGCCTCGCCAGATGATGTTGTTGCCGTCGCCCGCTAGCTCCCCGCTGAGGGCCGGCGTGATGCCGTTGTGCCAGGTGAGGTTGCGCTCGATCGTGGTGTTGCTCGACCGGAATACGTTGACACCCCGGCCCCCGCACGAGTGAACCGTGTTCTCCGCAATCAGTACCTTCTGGCCATTACCGGACCCGACATCCATTCGGTCCAAAATGATGCAGTTGCCGTCGGTAATGCTGTTGATTCCGATCTTGGTGCTGTTGACGAGCTGGCGGTTGTTGTACACCAGGTTGTTCGTGATCCAGCCGGTGGTCTTTCCGCTGCCGCCATTGCCGGCGCTGCTGTGTTCCAGGAAGCTGATGCCCGACCCGCCTTCGGGGCCCCAGTTGGAGTTGGAGTGAACGGTGTTCCCGCCAACGACTACCCAGTTGGCGCCGTCGGTCGCGATGCCGCTGACGGCAAACCCGCTCACCACGTTGTCGGTGATCACGACGTGGTGGGCCGGCGTGGTGTTGCCGAATCGATCGTTGTGAGGAATGAGAATTCCGTAGCCATAATGCGGCCCGGTTGCGCTGGTTGGGTTTCCGGGGCCAGCGTTCTCGCCTTCGATTCGGAGACCGGAGACTTCGATGTAGGCGCCTTCGATTCGGATGGCCTCGCCCTGTTGCACAACCAGGCGAGGCGATGCTCCGGGTGCCGCGGTTAGACGTATCCACTTTCCGGGAGTGCCCGAGTCTTCGGGGCCGAAGTTGATCCATCCGAGGCCCGATCGACCCTTTCCGTCCCACCGACCGTCGGTGAGGTAGATCGTCGTGCCGGGAGTGGCCCGATCAACTGCGTTTTGGATCGAACGCAGAGGTCGGTTCTTGCTGCCGTCGTTGCCATCGTTCCCGTTGGGGGACACCCAGATCTGACGAGCTGAAGCCTCGGGAACCGGCATACCCGAGCGGAACCAATCGTCTGCTGGTGCTGGTGCTGGTGCTGGTGCGGGTGCGGGTGCTGGTGCGGGTGCGGGTGCGGGTGCGGGTTGTGGTGCGGGTGCTGGTTGTGGTGCATTCTGCGCGTTGCTGCCCTCACATCCGATGAGCTTGAGGCCGATCGTTGGGGTGCAGGAATCGGTGCCGGCGCCGCCGTTGAGGACGTCGCTGGTGTCACCTCGAAGCGTGTCGTTTCCGTTGTCGCCCCAGATCAGATCGCTATCTGCACCGCCCGACAGCGTGTCAGCGTTCGGTCCGCCTAGCAGGATGTCTCGACCGCTCCCGCCATCCATGCGGTCGTTGCCGTCTTGGCCGTACATCTCGTCGTTGCCTTGATCTCCGGTCGCCCGGTCATTGCCCCGACCTCCGTAGATCTTGTCGTTTCCGCCACCGCCGTGGAGCAGGTCATCGCCGTCTTCGCCGTACACCGTGTCGGCATCGGCACCACCGGAGATCGTGTCAGCTTCGCCCTGTCCGAAGAACAGGTCCGTACCTGGCCCACCGCGGAGATCGTCTTCTCCCTGGCCGCCAACAATGACGTCAGCTCCGTCTTGGCCGAAGACAAGGTCGGCGCCGTTTCCACCGTTAACCCAGTCGTTTCCTGGGCCAGCCTCGACACGGTCGTCGCCACCAAAGGAACAGATGATGTCGTCACCGCCGCGACCCCAGATCCGGTCGTTGCCCGGCGAGCCGATGATCACATCGTTGCCGGTGGTTCCGTTGATGTCGCCTGCGCCCGTGATGGTCGCTGCGGCACCATTGCAGGTTGCGTTGCCGTTAGCTGTGGCTTCACCGGCGCCCATGATCCCAAACAGGATTACGAGGACGCCCAAGGTGAAGCGGAATCGCCGATCCGCCATTGTTCTCTCCAAATGTGAGGTTGGGCCCGCGCCCGAAACTTTTCGCCTTCGGGGCGAATCTACCCAAGCGTCTCGCGCGAATCCAACTCTCTCTGTGGTGGAACCTCATGCTGGGTGGTTGATTGAGGCCGTTCTGCAGGTGGTTGCGATCAGGCTCTACCAGCCTTTCGAGGTCGATTTCGGTTCGTGGCGACGTGGTTGTTTGCCTGCGGTAGGTTCTTCTCATGGCACAAGAGGTACGTGGAGTAATTGCTAAAGCGAAGGGTGAACCGGTCACGGTCGAAACGATCGTGATTCCGGATCCTGGGCCGGGCGAGGCCGTCGTGAAAATTCAGGCCTGTGGGGTATGCCACACCGACCTGCACTATCGCGAAGGTGGAATCAACGACGAGTTCCCGTTCCTGCTCGGACATGAAGCGGCCGGCCTCGTCGAATCGGTCGGCCCCGATGTGACCGACGTGGCGCCTGGCGATTACGTGATTCTCAACTGGCGAGCGGTCTGCGGAACCTGCCGGTCTTGTCAGAAAGGCAAGTCCCAGTACTGCTTTAACACCCACAACGCCACCCAGAAGATGACGCTCACCGACGGGACTGAGCTGTCGGCTGCGCTTGGTATCGGAGCGTTTTGTGAAAAGACTCTGGTCGCCGCCGGTCAATGCACAAAGGTGAATCCCGAAGCCAAGCCCGAGGTGGCTGGCCTGCTCGGTTGCGGTGTCATGGCCGGCATCGGTGCTGCCATCAATACTGGTGAGGTTGGCCGCGGCGACTCGGTCGCCGTGTTCGGGTGCGGCGGTGTTGGAGATGGTGCAATCGAAGGGGCCCGGGTGGCGGGCGCGAGCACGATCATCGCGGTGGATCTTGACGATCAGAAGTTGGAGTGGGCCAAGCAATTCGGTGCCACCCACACCATCAACGCTGGCAAGGAGGACGCCGTAGAGAAGATCCGTGAATACACCGGTGGCAATGGCGCCGACGTTGTTATCGAGGCCATCGGTCTCCCGCAGGTGTATGAACAAGCCTTCTACGCTCGCGACCTGGCGGGCACGGTTGTCCTCGTCGGAGTCCCCAACCCCGAGATGAAGATCGAGCTGCCGTTCATCGATGTCTTCGGCCGCGGCGGCGCGCTCAAATCCAGTTGGTACGGCGACTGTCTGCCTAGTCGCGATTTCCCGATGCTGATCGATCTCTACCTGCAGGGTCGACTAAATCTCGACGGCTTCGTTTCGGAGACGATTTCACTAGACGATGTCGAAGCTGCATTCCACAAGATGGAAGAAGGCGGCGTGCTGCGAAGTGTGGTGGTCCTCTAGTGGCCGCACGAATCGATCGTGTCATCACCTCGGGCATCTTCAGCCTTGATGGAGAAGACTTCAACGTCGACAACAACGTGTGGCTCATCGGGGATGACGACGAAGTGGTGGTCATCGATGCAGCCCACGATCACGACCCGATCCTTCAAGGGGTTGACGGTCGCAAGGTGAAGGCGATTATCTGCACCCACGGTCACAACGACCACATCAATGCCGCCGGAGCGCTTTCAGACGAGACCGGCGCACCCATCCTGCTGCATCCCGACGATCAGATGCTTTGGGAGGTCGAGTACCCCCATCGTCGTTTCGATGATTCGCTTCGAGATGGGTTGAAGCTTGACGTGGGCAACCATCAAATCGATGTGTTGCACACTCCCGGACACTCACCCGGCGGCTGCTGTTTGCATCTCGCTGGCGACGGTGTGCTTTTCAGTGGTGACACGTTGTTCCACGGGGGGCCCGGCGCGACGGGTCGTAGCTTCAGCAGCTATGAAGTGATTGTTGAATCGATCACCAGGCGCCTCTTCGCCTTGCCCGGAGCAACAATCGTGAACACTGGTCATGGCGACAGCACCACGATCGCCGACGAAGACGCCCGTCTCGAACGGGGCTGAGCCGGAGGCGACCTGGGCGAGGTTGCCGACGCGAAGCGAGGCAGCTGGTTCGGCGTACGCGGCTGTTCGAGCGCAGCGAGGCTGAGATGTCGTCGGAGTGACCCGACCGGATCACAGAACATTGAGCCCTTGGCGGCTGAGGACAATGAGAGCGTTCGCCATGCAGAGCCGGAGGCGACCTGGGCGAGGTTGCCGACGCGAAGCGAGGCAGCTGGTGGGTTTGGTGACGCTCCCTGCGGGTGGTCGGAGTGACCCGACCGATTCGTTGGGGAGTTTCGTCGGCGGGGCTGAGAAGTAGTCGTGCGTTCGCCACGCAGAGCCGGAGGCGAACGAAGACAATATATACAGTGCAGCCCCGGCAGTCGGGCGGGACTACCGGGGCTGCTTCACGCCCTGAGCCCGGGCGGATTCGGCCTCAGGGGTGACCTTGGCATCACCCCACTCGACTCAGCTCCAGACGTCGACGGGTACGACGATGCCGGTAGGAGCCCACTCGGAGGGTTCGGCCGTTTCGGTTCGCCGGGTCGGCTTGGCCGATCCCAAGCGGAGAATGGTGGCGCCAAATCGTTCTTCCAACTGTTTACCCCACCCGGTCACTCGGGTGTCGTCGGTCATGATCAGGACCTGTCCGGTGTGGGCGTGGTCCGACACCATCGAGAGAACAGCGGCGACGTCGAAGTCATCGAGGATGGTGAACGGGTCATCGAGGATGGCGGGAAGCGATTCGCCCAGGTGACGGCCGGCCCGGTCGAGATGACGGAGAATCCGGTCCATCATCTCGGCCGGGTCTGTTACCGAGGGGGTGCCCCGGTACCGGCCGCGGGCGGCGGCTTCGATTTCGCGGCGGTGGGCAACAGCCCACTCCAGTTGCACGGTGCCGACGAGCTCTTTCCAGCACTCGTTGGCGTAGCGCTGGATTTCGTGAAGCTTGATCGCTCCGGACAAGTTGCCGGGTTGGGAGGTAAGTGACTCGACCTGGGCGAGTTGGAGGTTGAAGTAGCTCTGCAGTCCGGCCGCGTTCAGAACTTCGACCTCCGCGGCCCGTGCCTTCTCAAGTTGCTTGAAGTTCCAGAAGCCGGCGCCGGCACACGCCATAGACATGAGAAGGAACGGAACCGCGGCCACCGGGTGGAGGATGAACAGGCCGATGAATGCCAATAATGCGAGTGCCGCAGCACTGGCGGTGAGGGCCGAACGAGTGTTTTCGATTCGGTCGTTCGCTCGTTCTACGGCAAGGTGGCAGTCCTCGATCGCATCGACGTATGCCTCGTAGCTGGCGGAGGACTGCGACTCACCGGTCTGACTTGCGACTTCGACTTCGACTTCGGCGAGCGTGAGGGCGGCGGCCCAAAGCCGTTCCTGATCGATGGTCCCAAGTCGGCGAATCAGCTCGTCTTTGCGCTCCTCCGCCTTGAGATTCTGAGCGCCGAGGCGAAGAAAGGATCGAAGCTCGTTCTGGCGAACTCCGAGGGCGCCGGCGATCGAGATAGTCCCCTTGCTGGTTCGGAACGAGTCCGTGATGTCGTCTCCATTGAGAGCGTCGGTGATCTTGGTCGGTCCGTCGATCGGGCGATCGACCAAGATGATCCGGCCGGTGTCTTCCAAGAGTTCAACGCTCAGGCCCGGCCGTCCACTGCCGAGTGCGGTAGCGATCTCCGCGGTGAGCGCTTCGCGCTCCATCTGTTCAAGGCCGGTGACGATGGTGATGCGTGGGTGGAGACGCATCTCCATCGTGTCGGTCGATGTGGCTACTTCCATCCGGTCGATTCGCATGACCTAGTGGTTCGGACAAAAGGCCTACAAAACTTGAGTCGTTTGGCCCCTTTTTCTCAAGTTTGGGTAGTTATACCTAGGTCCAGCGAACCGGATGCTGGGCGGGCTGTCCGACCTACCCCCGGCGTGGCACCAGGGATTGCCTCGCCGCAATCGGCCCCGCGCAGCGGGTCTGATCGGGCCCTGTTCGACCACAAACCTCCAATAGGATCACACCTTGTCCGTGATCCGCGCCACCGAGGGCCAAGGCCTTTCGCACAGCAGCCTCGTCGGACTCACGGCGGGAAAGACCGTTGTCAACGTCGCCATTCGGTGGCTTCCTTTCTTCCTGCCCACCCTTGGCCGGGCGCTCGGAGCAAGCACCGCTCAGATGACCAGCGTCATCGGACTCGGTGAGACAGCAGGGTTCTTGTCGGCGGCGGTCGGAAAGTGGCTCGATCGGGGACACGAGCGTCTCGTCATGACGGCCGGTATGGCGTTGGTTGGCGTCTCGACGCTGCTCGCAATCGTCGGATCATTTGCCATGTTTGTCGTGGCTCAGTTTCTTTTGATGCTTGGCGTGTCGTTGTACACCGTGGCCGGCCACGCCTACATTTCGCGTCACGTTCGTTTCGAACAGCGCGGTCGTTCCATCGGGATCTTCGAGGTCTCGTGGGCTTTGGGCTTGTTCATTGGGGCTCCGGCCGCCGCCCTGTTGATCGACGGGTTCTCATGGCGGGCCCCCTTCATTGCCGTTGGGATCTTGGCGTTCTTTTCCTGCGCCGCGCTACTGCTCACCGGGTCAGAGAAGCGACCGTCGGTCGTCCCCGAGCGAAACGACGCTGCAAAGCCCGTCAAACTCAACACGAACGCATGGATGGCCATCGCAGCCTCGGCGGGGATCGCTCTCGCTGGCCTCTCGACCATCGTCGTCATCGGCACCTGGATGGAAGAGACACTTGGGATCTCTATCGACGGGATCGGTCTGGTTGCCATGGGCTTTGGTGCCGTGGAACTCCTTTCGTCTTCCAGTTCGGCCAGCTTCTCCGACCGTCTCGGCAAGAACCGGTCGACTCGCCTCGCCCTGTTGTTCCTGCTGCTGGGACTCGTTGTGATGTCGCTGTCGACCGCGGTCGTGGTGGCGGTGTTGGGAGTCGTGATGTTCTTCCTTGGCTTCGAATACGCAATCGTTACGTCGTTCTCGGTTGTGTCGGAGGCAATGCCGTCTGCCCGTGGCCGAGTCCTATCGGTCAACATGGCCGTTGGCACCGTTGCGCGCGGTGTTGGTTCCATTGCCAGCGGATTCGTGTTCGAGAGTTTTGGCATCACGGGCACCTCGGTTTTGGCAGGCGCGGGCGCCGTTCTCGCTATCGCTGCGCTCGGCCGGGTCGAGGGCACCTAGTTCGAAGGCACCTCGTGGTGCGGCGTGCCAGGCGGCCGGGCGCGATTTGTGACATAAATTGGTTGGGCCAATGGTCCAGACGTGGCAGACTTAACGACCGCGGCTTTGCCGCGGGCACGCCTCCTTAGCTCAGTCGGTAGAGCGCTTCCATGGTAAGGAAGAGGTCAACAGTTCAATTCTGTTAGGAGGCTCCATCCCATTGGCTCCGGCCAAAGGCGCCCGGCTCGCCGGTCGAACTTCATGGCGACGTAGCTCAGCTGGTAAGAGTGCTCGACTCATAATCGAGAGGTCGTGGGTTCGAGTCCCACCGTCGCTACTGCTCATTGCTCTGCAATGGCTAACGCTCACCGTGTCACGACGGGTTGCGCATCACCTCATGGAACCAGCGGTTTCAGTAATGTGGCGGCAATCCAACCGGGTCGCAGTGGCAACCCGATAATTCATCCGTCAAACCGACGGTCCTCAACAAGGAGCACCCGCCCAATGGCGAAAGAAAAGTTCGAGCGCAACAAGCCCCACGTGAATGTGGGGACTATGGGTCATATTGATCATGGTAAGACGACGTTGACTGCTGCGATCACGAAGGTTCTTTCCGATCGTGTTGCTGGCAACACGGCGACGGATTTCGCTAATATTGATAAGGCTCCT
>CALHFG010000024.1 GCA_938029215.1 uncultured Acidimicrobiales bacterium
GTGCCCGACCAACATCCCACCGACCTGGTGGTCGAACTGAGCGAAGCCTTCACTCGCCACTTTCAACAGATCCCGAGCTTCGACCTCGTGCAACTGACCGACGCCGATGTGGCAGCCCTCGAAGAGCTCTTCAACTGAGCCAAGCAGCCGGCCCACTGAGCTGGGCTGACCAACTGGGCCGACTAACTGGGCCGACTAACTGGGCCGACTAACAAAGGGGGGACCTAGGCCCTCCGATCGGCGACGCCCCGGTTGACAACGGCGGCCCCGAGACCGAGGAGTGCGACGATCGCCCACGTGATCCAGCCACGATCGGTGCCGTCGTCAAACGGCAGTACCGGGGGCGCCTCGTTGGGCATTGTGGTGCTCGTCGTCGTGGTCTGAGCCGACTCGATCTCGATCGAGGCCGGTGAACCATCCTCGTCTGAGAATGTGGCAGGCGCGGCCTCGGAGAAGTTGTGTCCGAGCGACATCGTGCCGGCCTTCAGCGAGACGGTGATCGTGTTGTCTGGCTCAACCAGGCCGTTGCTGTACCCGGCGGGCTGCGACTGGATCACTTCATAGGTACCGGCTGCGAGCCCGTCGAATTGATACGTTCCGTCCAATGAGGTGGATGTCTGGCGCTCGACCGTCTGTCCCGAAAGATCGGTTCCTCTCAACGTGATCGAAACTCCCCCGAAAGACTGACCTGTCTCGTCCATGGTGACCCGTCCCACGATTCGGCCGGCAACTTCCACGAAGTCGAGGTCGGTTGTGGCCACCGCTCCATGGTCGATTGAGATGACGTTGGCCGATGCCGAGCCATACAGCTCAGGCTGAACCTGAACGACGTCGTAGCGGCCGGGAGGGATATTGGCGAAGGAGTACTCGCCACGCTCGTCGGTGAGCATTCGATCAACAGCACCGCGATCTGGAGCCTTGAGGACAATCACCACGTCGGCCAGGGGCAAGTTCGACTCCCCTAGGGTCACTCGGCCCGAGATTGACGGTCCCGAGGCCGCCTCCTCGCAGCAAGGGTCGACCGGCCCACCTGCGGCTCCCGCGGCGGCCGGAGCAGAAGTCGTTGTGGAGCTTGGGGTCGTTGTCGATGTGGTGGGTGTTGTCGTTGTGGTCGGAACCGCTTCGGCATTCACCACAGGCTCGAAACTTGACGGGTCCGAGCCGGAATCGTCGCCTACATCTACGGGGTTTTGCTCCATCGGCGCATCGGCGACGGGAAGGGGTACGAATCCGAAGTCGACGGTCATGTTGCCCGAAGCATTTAGCGCCGCGTCCAGATTGTCGCTCGCAGCAATGCTGGTCTCGATCGGTTCATCACCCGGGTGCAGCGAGATGACGCCCGACTCATAGATCCCCGAAGCGGACATACGTTCAATGTTCGAATCGAACTCGTTGTTATCCGCATTGGACGCCACCTGAACCGGCGAAGCCTCATACCCCGCAGGGGGCTGAACCTGGATCCGATACTGCCCCGGTGGAAGGTCTTGGAAGAAATACTCGCCGTCGACGCCCGTCACCACACACTCGACCGGACCTCCGTAGAGATCAGCCGCGAGGAACCCGTTGCCGTAACCATCATCGGCTACCAAAATCAGGTCGGCGCCAGCAAGCCCGGGTTCTCCCGGATCTTGGATCCCATCGCCGTTCTCATCGATCCACACATATGATCCGATCTGCACTTCGTCGGCGGTACGAACGTTTAGCGAAGCTACCTCAGCGGCGACAAAACCAGCCGGGGGTGCCAACGTCGCCAGAGCCTGGAAGGACGCACCAGCTTCAGGAGCAACAGCCGTATATCGCAGAGCGAATGCTCCGAATCGTTCGAGACTGACGATGTCAGCCACCCAACCGCCAGCGCCGTCGGCCGAAATCGAGACCCCGTCACACACGTCACCATCCGGGCTTGCATAGGGATCGAACGCCATCGATACACAGAGCGGCTGGGTGAGCCCGCTCGGGTTGGTCGGGCTTAGCTCAGTCGGCATAGGCAGAGCGAGCTGAGCTCCTGCGCCGTTGGCGAAGGCGGTATTGGCAACCTCGGTCTCGAACGTGAGCATCTGCCCCCAGCGGGCGTCAGACGTGGAAACACCGTTCTGCACGGTCATCACGTTCGCGGCTGGGACGCCGTCGGTCTTTGCGATCGCTACGTTGTCGACTGAGGCGTTGGTTTGTGGTTCGAGATCTCGACCGGGCCCACCACTGGCATCAACAGACGAACGGACCTGATACAGACCAGGGAAACTGGTGGACACCGAATCGAAGGTGAGCCGCAAGGAACCATCGACCGGCAACGAGACGGTGAGAAAGAAGCTCTGATCGCCGCTGCGGTTCGTGACCGGTACGAGAGACGACGGACAGACCGCCCCGCCAATGGATGTGCAGACTGGGTTCGAAATCGTTCTTGCGGCTTCGACCGTGACCACCCAGGCAACATTCGACACGTCGTTGGGACCACGATTCTCTGCGCTCACCGTGTAGGCGATCGGCCCGTCCGGGACCTGAACCAGCCGGCTGGCGTCGACGTTGGTGATGAGATCGAAGGAACCCGGTGCCGGAACATCGGCGGCCGCACTGGGGACGGAGGCAACGCTGGACCCGACAACGGCCAGCGCCGCCATAAGAAACAACAACCGACGTTGTTTGGTGGCGAAATTTGTCTTCTGTTGTCCAAGGATGTGTCGCACGAGTGTGGCATCGGACGTTTGGGCAATTTTCCTTGATAGCCGTGGAGAGATTCGCCCAAGAATGCGCCGTTTGCCCCAAGAATGTCGATGGACACTAGGTGAATGTCGGTGCCAGGGGGGCCCAACTACCTAGGCCCTGCACGGCCAGGCGTTCAGAGACAATCGACCCAATAGGATGACTCGGTGAGGCTTCCCCCGAAACAAGCCGGGTCATCGGCCTGGATCGGGTCCGATCTCACACGCGACACCTCGTGGGTGTGGGTTCTGAACACCGCAGAGATCGAACAGCTGGTGAGCGGCGAGTACTCGTCTGAGCTTCGGAACCGAGTCAACCAGCTTCGCCTCGAGCTGATCTCGGGCCGAGGATTCCAGGTGCTTCGGGGGCTTCCTGTAGATGAGCTTGGCCCTGCACTGGCCGGCCAGGTGTTTAGCGGCCTCGGAGCGTTGCTCGGCTCGGCCCGGTCACAGAACGCAGCCGGCGACCTGCTGGGTCATGTGCGCAACGTTGGAGCCGACGCCGCCGACCCAAACGTACGGATCTACCAGACTGACCAGCGCCAAACCTTCCACACCGACTCAACCGACGTTGTGGGCCTGCTGTGCCTCGAGACCGCACGGTCCGGCGGCGAGTCGCTGCTTGTAAGCGTCTCAACGATCTACAACCGTATGAGCGACGCCCGGCCCGACCTCGCGGCAGTGCTGTTCGAACCCATCGCCACCGATCGTCGGGGTGAAGTACCCGACGGCGAGGAACCGTTCTTTACCATTCCGGTCCTCAACTGGTTCGACAATGCCCTCACGGTCATCTATCAGCGCCAATACATCGAGTCGGCCCAACGGTTCGCGCACGCACCACGGCTGACGCCCTCGGTGAGAGAAGCCCTCGACATGTTCGATGACATCGCCAACGATCCGTCTGTCCACATTCGCATGACGTTACGTAAGGGCGACATGCAGTTCGTACACAACCACAGCCTGCTTCACGATCGAACCGGCTTTGTGGACGACCCTGAGTCACCGCGTCATTTGTTGCGACTGTGGCTGTCGGTCCCGGGCGATCGTCGGCTGCCGGCGGCTTTCGCTCAACGCTACGGCTCGATCGCCGTTGGCGACCGGGGTGGCATTGCCGCTACGAACCCCTAGGCCGGCCGCTGAAACACGTAGTACGGCGCTTTTGAGAAGAGCGCCACCTTCCGCGGGTCGCTGGTTGATCCGCTTAGGTTGCGCACCGAAACTCGCCGTAGACCGGCGATGGCAGCCTGGTTCGTCACGACCCGGACCGGAGCCTGGTTAAGTTCTAGACCGTTGAAATCGATCATCGTCGGCTGGAGGAATCGACGTGAGGTGAGATACTTGAACTGCGCCTTCCACATCGCCCGCTTGTAGCCAGACGGGGCGAGGGTCAGCCCTACGGGGTTGAAGCCGTTAAACACAACGTGACCGCCGGGCTTCACGACTCTGCGCATCTCTTGCAAGCCTCGTATTCGATCGGTACACCCGAGGATGTAGTCGAATCCATGCAGGGCAACCTGGACAACGTCAAAGCAGTCGTCGGCGAACGGCAATCGAAGCAGGTCGGCCGCGGCAAGCATCACGTCTTGGCGTTCGGTGGTATCCCCGAACTCGAAGATCGCCTCAACGTTGATTTCGATCGAAGTTACGACCGCGCCGCGATCCCTAGCTTTCAGAGCACTTCGGCCGGTCGCTCCGGTGCCGATGTCAAGTACTGACGTCTGTGCCCCAACGAGTTCTTGGAGGATCTGATCCTCGACGGCGTAGTCAATGATGTGGCGATAGACGTGAGTTGTTGCGGTCTCAGGCATCGAAAATCCCCATACTTGTGAGCACATCTATGAGACGTTTACACAGGCCATTCGCGTTCGGCTCTTCGACCAATGTCATGTGATCGCCATCTACTCGCACAACCCGCAGGTCGGTCGCGCTCGCTGGCCACCCCCTATCGTCGGCAACTCCGTCCCATACATCGCTGTGGTCTCGGGCGCTGACCAAAACGAGCGGGCAGTCGATCGCTGGAGGTTCATAGCCCTTCCAGAGCTCAATCGAATTGTTCGTGATCTCCCACTTCCGCACTTCGAACGGCACGGGACCCTGGGGGTCCGCAGCCAAGGCAACCCTGCGCTGTTTTGCTTCTCTGCGGGCGGTGACTTTGTGTCGCAGCTTGTCGAGCCCGTATCGAGGGTCCCGAAGCAGCTTGCCAAGGTGTTCCGATCTCGGAATGTTCCGCGGCGAAAGGCTCGGATGGAAGGTGTCGAACAACACAAGCGCTTCGACGTTCTGATCCCTTGACCGAAGAATCTGTACTAGCTCGACCGCGATGAGACCTCCGATTGAAAACCCAGCCACGAGATATGGGCCCTGAGGCTGGAAGCGACGAATCTCCTCGAGGTAGCCAGCCACCTGTCGCTCTCGGTTGGCGTGCATTGGACTGACACCGTCAACCCCCGCGGCTTGGAGTCCAATAACGTTCAACCGGCCGTCCAAGTGGGCAGCGAGGGGTCGGAAGTTCAAAACGTCTCCACCTGCGCCATGCACCACGAAGAGATTGGGCAGACCGGCGTCGTGGTCCCGCATCGGCACCACAAACTTGTAGTCGGCATCAGCCCTCTCCTCGCCTGAGGGTCTATTCAGAGCATCGGCAAGAGAACGTGCCGTCCCCGTCTTGAGGAGCTGGGACAGCCCGACGGTGATATCAAGCTCGGTCTTGATACGGCTCACGAGCCTCATCGCAAGCATCGAATGGCCGCCCGCATCAAAGAAGTCCGTGTCCGCTTCGAGAGATGGCTGATCCATGACCTGACGCCACAGCGAAAGCATCTTGGATTGATCGCCGCTGAGCGTTGCATCTTCGCGAGCGGGTAGAGAAGATCGGACCGGGTCCGGGAGCGACGTCCGATCGACCTTGCCATTCGGCAGCAACGGGAAGCCAGAAAGCTCGACGTAGTGGGAGGGAATCAGAGCTTCTGGAAGAAGTCGCTGGGCGTGTGGTCGAAGCGTTTCTACCAACGAATCTCCGAGCGTCTCGGCAGACAGAACATAGACAACGAGCTCGGTCCCCGTAGGAGTTGCGAACCCGGCCGCAACGGCACGCTCGACAAGAGGGTGAGCAGAGATCGCGGTTTCGATCTCACCCAATTCGATTCGAATTCCACGGATCTTGACCTGGTGGTCGGTACGACCAAGGTACTCAAGTACGCCGTCGGGTCGTCTACGGGCGATGTCGCCGGTCCGATACATCCGGTGGTGGGGGTTCGCCGGGTTCGACTCAATCGGATTCGGGACGAATTTCTGCGCGGTGAGGTCCGAACGCTGCCAATAACCCGGCGAGACACCAATCCCCGAAACGTGCAGCTCTCCTGGGACCCCGACGGGAACGAGTCGGTCGTGGCGGTCGAGAAGGTGCACCGCCATGTTTGCGATCGGTCGACCGATCGGCGTGCCCTGGACAGGGTCGGCAACCTGGATGAACGTCGCATCCTGGCTTGCCTCTGACATGCCATAGAGATTGATAAGCGTCGCATCCGGGAGTGTTTGGCGGAATCGCTCGGCTGTGGCAGCGGACAACGCTTCGCCGCTCACCGACCACATCGTGAGCGCCGTGAGCCGTTCAGCCAGACGAGGTTCATGGTCCAACAACACGTCAAGCAACGACGGCACAAGTGATATGCGGCGAACGGAGTTATGGCTGAGGCAGTCGATGAGAGCTTCGGGGTTCGTGACCGTGTCGTCGTCGATAAGAAGGACCGGAGCGCCGCCGAGGAGACCGCCCCAGATCTCCCACAGATGATCGACGAAACCCAAAGTGGTCTTGGCCGGGAACACCTCGCCCGGCTGAATAGGGAACTCGTCCCACTGCCAAGCACATCGATTCAAAACGCCGGCATGGTGCACCCGTACGCCCTTGGGCACTCCGGTGCTGCCCGAGGTGAAGGTAAGCAGCATGGTCGAGTCGGGCGTGCTGGGAGACGAAGGCTTCGGGCCGCCACGCAACTGCGGGACCGTCGTGATGTCAACAATCTTGACCGGTTCCATTTCGGGGATCGATTGCGCCGAGCTCGGTTCGGTCAGAACAACGGGCGCACCCGAAGCTTCGAGCATGAGCCGCAGCCTCTCCTGCGGGAAGTTCGGATCGAGCGGTACGTACGCGCCCCCGGCGAGCAGCGTTCCGACCATCGCGACCACCATGTCCACGCGGCGGGGAATCGCAATGCCAACGGGGATCTCCGGGCCAACCCCAAGCCGTTCCAGTCTGGCTGCGACGCCTCGAGCCCGATCGATCAGCTCGGCGTAGGTGATTTGGGAATGAGCGTCGATTAGCGCAAGAGCATCGGGGGTCTTGCTTGCTCGCCGGATTAGCTCACCGATCACGGTCGTGTTTGGGACGGCGAGCGGTGGTCCTTGCCAACCCTGAATTTCGGCAAGATCAGCGGGCGTTAGAACCGAGAGCTCTCCCACGGTTCCAACCTTTGGCAGGTCCGTCAAAACCTGCGCGAACTGGCGCATCATCGCCGCAATCGCAGAGTCTTTGAATCGATTGCGATCATAGTTGGCGACCAGTTTCAAGTCGCCCTCAACACCGACCATCAATGTGAGCGGGTAGTTGGTCTGTTCAAAGACCGTCTTGTTCTGGATGGACACCGTGGCGTTCGCGTCACGAGCGGGGCGAGGGAAGTTCTCAAAAATCAGGACTGAATCGAACAGGTTCTCACCAACGGCGACTCCGACCTCTCGGTGAAGCTGAGCGAGCGATGCCGATGAATGTTCGGTCGAGGCCAGCTGCTGGCTCTGGACGTCGTGGATCCACGAATCGACAGTCTGGGAGAGATTCACGTCCACTCGCATTGGCAACGTGTTGAGGAACATTCCAACTGTGCCATGCACTCCATCGAGCTCAGCGGGCCGGCCCGAGGTGGTGACACCGAAGACCACGTCGTCGGTGCCGCTATAGGCCGACTGCATGAAGGACCAAGCGGCCTGAACCAACGTGTTCAGCGTGACACGCTTTCGGCGGGCAAAGTCTTCAAGAGCCTCCAGCGATGCGCCTCCGATCGACTCGGTGTGCTGGCCCGCAAGAAACGTGGCAGAGCTGTTAACGACCGGAAGTGCGATCGGAGTTGCGGCTGTGAACCCATCGAGCAGCTGTTTCCAGTAGGACGCAGTCGCCTCGCCGTCTTGCCGCTGGTGCCATGCGAGATAGTTTCGAAATGCAGCTGCGGGGGCGGTGGCCGGCTTCCCGTTGCAGAACTCGATGACTTCGTTCAGGACGATCGCTGCTGACCAGCCATCGCAAACGATGTGATGGAACTCCCAGATCAGGTGCCACAGTCCCCCACCCCGATCGACCACGGCGACCCGTTGGAGCGGGGCTCCCTGGAGATCAAAGGCGGTTTTGCGACGCTCGGCCGCCAGGAGTTCAAGCTCGTCGTCGGTGATACCCGGCCGGGCCAAAATCTCAAAGGGCAACGAAAATGTCGTACGCACGGCTTGCAGGGGCTGCTCGAGCCCTTGCCAGGCGATCGCACTACGCAAGGTGGGGTGACGTTCGGTTGAGGCCTCGAAGGCACTGCGCAGAATGTTGACGTCGACGAGACCGACGACATCGGCACGGACCTGTTCGAAGTAGAGCTCGGGGTCTTCATCTCGAAGAATCTGGAAGAGCATGCCCGACTGGGTCGGGGTCAGCGGGTAGAGATCCTCAACGTTCTTCACGACTTCTACTTCTTCCGGCGCATCGGCCGGTCGACCCGAAGAAGCCGAGCGACCAGGTTGCGAGCAATCTCGGAGGTGCCGCTATAGGCGAGGCCACCGATCGCATCGCGCAATTCGGCCTCGACCGGTGCATCAACCGTGTAGCCCTCGGCGCCGAAGATCCGCATGGCGTCGAGTGCCGACTGAACCGCCATCTCCGAGGTTTGCAGTTTGGCCAAAGCACCGGCCATAGTCATGCCTTCGCCACGGTCGAAGAGTTCTGCGGCCTTGTAGATCAGCAACCGAGCCGTTTCGTGTCGAAGCTTCATCTCGGCGATCTTGTGGGAGATGGCTTGGAACCCGCCGATCGGCTGACCGTAGGCCTCGCGACTTCGGGCCCGTTCGATGCTGAGGTTGAGCACTCGTTCCATCGAACCCATCTGGGCGCTGTAGAGGAACGCCCGTTCGGCCTCGACTGCGCTGGTGAAAACACTGCCTCCCGCACCGGGGTTGCCCAACATGTCATCGGCGGAGACGGCACAGTCGGAGAAGCGAACTTCGCTGAAGGGGCAGGAGTTGATGCCCATCTTTCTCTGAACCGGTCCAACGGTGACACCGGGCCGGTTGGTTTCCATAATGAAGCCATTCAGTCCCCAGTGACCCATAGACGGGTCGGTGGTGGCGAAAACAATAATGACGTCGGCGACCGGAGCGAGCGTCACCCATGCCTTGGTTCCATTGAGGAGGTATCCGCTATCGGTCGGAGTAGCCGTGGTGCCTATCGAGCCGGTGTCAGACCCGACGGCTGGTTCTGACATGGCGAAACATCCGACCGCTTTGCCTGCGGCAAGCTCGGGAAGCCAGCGCTTGCGTTGAGTCTCGGTTCCGGCCGTGATTAGGGCTCGCTGCATGGCAAACGACTGGGCCGCGAGAGCGAAAACAAAGCCGTTGTCATTCGACCCGAGGCCGAGGCCCTCGAAGGTCAGGGCACCCTCCACCGCGGTTCTGCCCTGACCTCCGTACTCGGCGGGAATCATCAGCCCCTGAATTCCAAATTCAGCTGCTGCTTCCCAGCGTGCCAGATCAAACTCGTCAGAGCCAATACTGCCAAGAGAAGTTCGGGCGAAGTCGGCCGCCGCGGTCTTGATTGGATGGGCATCATCCAACATGGCGGCGAGCGCCAACGGAGTCGTCGGGGCCTCGTTCTCTCCATGTCGATTGCTCATTACGACTTCCCTACGTACGTGGTGTGGCTGCGGATTCACTCCACCAAGGGATTCTCCCGGATACGCCTGGAGAGTCTCTCGTCACCCATTGAACTCCTGCATTGGCCTCCTGTCGGGAGTCGTTTGACCCGGGGTATGGGTCAGGCGACCCAAATCGGCCCGAACACCCCCACTTGGGGTAGATGGCCCTTGGCCAGCGAATATGTCGACCCGTAGCCTTCTTCATTGACCGCATCCGGATGCCTCCGGCCTTCGTAGACCTCGGTAGATACCCATGGCTCCAAACACGCTCTCACAACTGGTCTCCCACGCCGCTTCCACCCGTCCCAACGGCGATGGCATCGTGGGCCTCGATCAGGCATTCAGTTGGCGAGAAGTCCAAGACCGAGTCCGCCGGCTTGCCGGGCTTCTGGTGGCAAGCGGAGTGGAACCGGGTGATCGGGTTGCCGTTCTCCGACCCAAGGGCCACGAATCCTTCGAAGCCGTTCATGCAATTCTGCAGGCGGGGGCGATCATGGTGCCGATCGATCCGATGGCGCCAGCTGCGGCGGTGACCCCGGTCCTCACCGATTCAGGCACCACGGCAATTATCGGCCACTCGCCAACGATCAAGCGATCGGAAGCCCTGACAACCCCAAATCTTCGCCTCGTGCTCGCTACTGGCGACACCGACAAGCTCATCGCTACAACGAGAGAGATAACCGGCCCTGGCAACGAAGTAGAGGTCACGAATATCGATGACCTGATCAGATTCGACGCCGATGTGCCTCTCCCCGACGTCAGCCCTGACGACCCGGCGTATTTGATCTACACCTCCGGCTCTACAGGAACTCCAAAAGGAATCCTGCACACCCACGCCAGCGGTCTGGCCTATGCGAGAGCCACCGTCGATCAACATCGGATGAGTGCCGCCGACCGAATCGGCTCGATGACGGGTCTGCACTTCGATATGTCGACGTTCGAGCTGTACGCGGTCCCACTTGCGGCGGCGGCGCTGGTGCAGATGAGCGAACCCCATCTTCGCTTCCCCGCGAGCTTCACCGAACGGGCCGCCGAACAACGCACCACCATGTGGTACGGCGTCACCTTCCTGCTCCAGCAAATCCTCGAACGGGGCGCCCTGGCTGAGCGAGATTGGCGTCATCTGCGTATGGTCATGTTTGCTGGCGAGGTATTTCCCGCAGCAGCGTTGCGAGCTCTGATGAGCGCACTGCCCCACGCACTGTTCGTCAACGTCTACGGGCCAGCTGAAGTCAACGCGTCGAACACCTGGGACCTGACGCACCCACCTGACGACGATGAAGCGATTCCTATCGGGCCCGGCCTCGCGGACGCACAGATGCTGATCGTCGACGATGACGAAAACCCTGTACCCAACGGCTCAAAGGGAATCCTCTGGGTCAGCGCCCATACCCGCATGAGGGAGTACTGGAACCGGCCCGATCTCTCGACTGCGACCCGGCGACACAACCCCGATGGACCCGATTGGTACATCACTGGCGACGTCGCAACGCTCGATGACGAAGGTGTCGTGTGGTTCCACGGCCGCAGCGATCATCAGGTCAAGCTTCGGGGAATACGTGTCGAATTGGAAGGGGTGGAGTCAACGATCACCAACCATCCCGACGTGCTTCATGCCGTCGCGGGTCCATGGGGTGGCGAGCCCGGAACACTAGCGGTCTCGGCCGTCCTCGCACCCGACGCATCGTTGGACCTCCGCTCACTTCAAAGGTGGGCCGCCAAAAAGCTCCCGGCTGTGGCTGTCCCGGCTCATTTGCATATCACGGGCGCTATGCCCCAGACCCCTAGCGGCAAGATCGACCGAAAGGTCATTAGAACCTTTCTTGCCAAATCCCCAACGTCGGAGGAGACCCGATGCCAGAACTAACCACGTCAGATGTCACCACGCTGGCCGCCGACTTGTGCACGTTCATCGACGAAGAAGTCAGCCTAGATCCCGACACACCGGTGATGCCCGACACCGACTTGCTCACCACCGGACTCGTCGATTCCCTGGGAGCGATGGAGATCGTGCACTGGCTCGAAGAGGGGCAGGGCATCGAGATCGATCCGGTCGACATCACGATCGACAACTTTCAGACCGTCGAGAAAATGGTCGCCCTCGCCCAGCGCTTGGATTAGCCAGCGACCAGGAAAGGCAAGGCCACTAGATCGTTTCGTACGGTGCGTACGGATCGAGTGGGCTGTGCTGAAGCTCGGTGTGGATACCGATGTGAAGCCGGGTGGCGTGACCGAGGACAATCTCGGCTGCAATGAGATCTTCGAGCGCCCATCCGGTGGAGTCAAACACGGTCAGCTGCTCTCGCCACGCAGTGAACGAATCGGCATTCTGAACCAGCTCGGGAAGCGTCGGGCCCAGGTCGTCCTCGGTGAGCTGTTGGCACTCGCCTTCCTTGAGACATTGCGCAACCTCATCGGGGATCACGAGCGCGTTGCGCAGAAGCTCGACGGGCAACTCGGTTTTACCCGGAAAGTCCGCGCCGACCGCGTTGATGTGGACGCCAGCCTTGAGTCCGAACATCGGGAGTACAGGGCCGGCACCGATATCGACTGTTGTCGCGACGCAGACGATGTCTGCATCGACGATCGCGTCGGCCGCGGAGTCCACGACATCAACTCGGACAGAGACCGGAAGTCTGCTTGCGAAGGACGCCGCTACATTCGGATCAGCATCGAAAGCAACGATCCGATCGATCGGTCGAACGCGAGACATCGCATGAGCCTGTGTCACGGCTTGGGCGCCACAGCCCACGAGGCCAAGGGTTCGACTGTCTTCGTTGGCCAAAACGTCGGTGACAACCGCTGATGCTGCGCCAGTACGGATGGCGGTGAGAAGTGTTGCATCGACCAGGGCGACGAGACGACCGTTCGCGGTGTCGTGGATCGAGGTGGTCGCCATCACGCTGGGCATGCCGCGCTGGATGGGGTTGGACGGGTGATAACCCACGGTCTTGATGCCGACAGCCCGCCCAAGCTCCATCGATGGCATCCACTCGACCAGACCGAGCGAAGGCTTCTCGTATTGAAATCCTCCCCGCTCGATCGTCATCGTGGACTCGGGGTCGAGACCCTTGGCGGCTTCTCGCACGCCCTCGATCATGTGGTCCATGAACTGGTCGACACCCACCGATCTCACGACCGCTGCCACGTCGGCGGCCGTGAGTACGGCCGTCGTGTTTGAACCCAAATCTGCCATTGCAACTTCCCGTCGAGATCGCCCGCCAAGGTCGATCACTTCTACGAACCAGAGTGGAATCCGGATTCATTTTCCGCCACCCCCGAACGGCGACACCCTGATGAGCAGACCCGCCTACCCTCGTGGACGTGCCACCGTTTTCGTTCGACCGCGATGGGCTTGAAAAGGCTCTCGACCTACTCGCCAACCCCTCCGCCACCATCGATACGCCACTACCGGTGTCTGCTCCGACCGCCGGGGTCGGAACCTCGGCAGCGTTGGAGATGCTGGCGCCCCATCTCCTCGGTCGGGCTCGCGACCTCGGAGCCCCGGGCTTCTTCGCCCACATGGATCCCCCGACCCCCTGGATTACCTGGGCGGTGAGCCAGTGGACGGCGAGCCGAAACCAAAACCTGCTCCACCCTGACCTCTCGCCGATGGCCGGAGCTATGGAACAACTGGTGGTCGACTGGCTTGCGCCGTTTTTTGGCATGACCGGAGGCCACATGACGCCTGGTTCCACGGTGGCAAACCTGACGGCTATCTGGGCGGCGCGTGAGGCTGGGGCGACCGAGGTCGTCGCCACACACAACGCACACCTGAGCGCGAAGAAGGCGGCTCACATCCTAGGGATGCCGTTTCGCCAGGTGGAGTGGGACCGCCCCGGTGACCTGTCTGCCTCGGTCGCAGTGATCACCGCCGGGGGCACCAGCACTGGCCACATCGAACCACTCGACGCAGCATCGGGCGCCCGTTGGCGCCATGTGGATGCAGCGTGGTCGGGACCACTTCGGTTAAGCCCAACCCATAGCCAGCTCCTCGATGGCATCGAACACGCTGACAGCGTCGCCGTTTCGGCTCACAAGTGGCTGTTCCAGCCCAAGGAGTCCGCGCTCATTCTCTTTGCCGACGCACGTGCTGCTCACGAATCGGTTTCAGTGGATGGGGCTTACCTCGCCGTTCCGAACGTCGGTGTGCTCGGATCGCACGGCGCGACCGCAGCACCGTTGGCGGCAACACTTTTGGCGTACGGGGTCGACGGAGTCGCCCAATGGATCGACCACACGATGAACCTGGCTGAACAGCTATATCAGCTCATCGAGCGCCACCCTGAACTGGAGGCTCGGACCCCACCGCAATCGGGAGTGGTCAACTGGCGTAGGATCGACCGATCCCACCCGATCACCGCCGCCGATCAAGGTGTGTTCGTGTCCACCACCACGATCGAAGGTGAGCCCTGGCTGCGCTCGGTTGCTGCAAACCCTATGGCCGACCCAGAACTCGTCGTCAACGTCGTGGCCGACGGTTAACCGGCAAAACCAGTGATTCCGCCATCGACCGGGATCGTGACACCATTGATGTACGCACCCGCGCGACTTGCCAGGAACAGCACCGTGCCCGCTATGTCCTCCGGAGAACCAATCCGCCCCATCGGCACCGTCGACTCGACCATCTTCAGCCCGTCGCCGTCCAGCGCCGCAGCCATCATCCTCGACTGGAACGGTCCCGGAGCGATGGAGTTCACGGTTACGTGATCCTTCGCCAGACGATGGCCCATATGTCGGGCCAGCATGTGAATTCCGGCCTTCGACGCTGAATAGGAAAAGTTGTCGACCCACGTGGGTACGGCGATGCCGTTGATCGATCCTGTCATGATGACCCGTGCCGGATCCTCCGCGGTGCCCGCCGCCTTGAGTTGTGGGAGCAAGGATTGGGTGAGAAAGAACGGGGACTTCAGGTTGATATCGATGACCTTGTCGAAGCCGGATTCGGGCATCTCACCCAACGGCGCCACCCAGTTGGCACCGGCGTTGTTACAAAGGATGTGCAGCTTGTCTTCGCGCTCGGAGAACGCCTTGGTGAACATCTCCATGCCTTCGCTCGATGCCATGTCGGCCGGGATCGATATGCACTCACCGAGTTCACTCAGCTCTTCTGCGGCTTGATCGCAGGCCTCGGCCTTGCGTGCGGTGATGTACACCTTGGCCCCGCTGGACAGCAGTCCGGTGGCGATCATGTACCCGATCCCGCGAGAACCGCCGGTGACGATCGCAGTTTTGCCTTCAACGCTGAACAGTGCATTCACATCCATGCGCCGATCCTAGGCCTACGAGAGCCTGAGCCTTGAAACGATGTCAACCAACCTGTCGAAGAAACTCCCAGGTCTCGGCCGCAACCGAAGTCCACGTATCCCGCAGCGGCGACGTTTCATTCTGAGGCTCTCCGGCCCACATCAAGAGATTCGAGAGCAGTTCGGGCGTCGGGGGCATCTCGACAAGCCGAACCCAATCGGCACCAGCCTCGGCTACTAGCTCTCCCATAGACGGTGAACCGGTAACCGCAATTCGGCTCGGCGCTGCGATCGCCTCGAACGCGACTCCGCTGTTGAGATGGTTCGAATAGAACAGGATGACGACGTCACTTGCCGCGAGACACTCGGCAAACTCGTCCTCGGTCAACCGGCCTAGTTTCAGATGGAGACCGCGAACGCCGTCACGGCCACGGAGCTGTTCGGCGTAGCCCTCACCGATCGGCTCGCCCGCCACCAATAGTTGGCCGCTGCCTAGCTGGGCGAATGCATCGATGGTCTCGACCACATTCTTGTATTCCTGCAATCGTCCAACGACCCCAATCACAGGTGCGTTCTCCAGACCCAGCGAGCTCTTGGCCGCGACACGATCGGACGGCTGCAGTTGACCTATTGGCCCGATTCCATGCCGAATGACCCGATGGGGCCGTCGATCGCCGTCTTCGATGAAATGAGCCCGAGAGCCGTCGGTCAGATGAATGAACGCATCGGTGAGGCGCTCGTACCAGGCAGCAAACAATCGCTCGGTCTTGGGATGTGTCTGGCGATGCGACCCGTCATCGTGACGGGTCCAGACGACCGTTGTTCCTCTGACCTTCATCCACACGATGTCGATAAGCACGACAACCGCCCGGAGCAACGCACGAGGGTAGAACGGGTTGTCGACTGCGGTCTCGGGCCAATGAAGGTGTAGGTAGTCGGGCGCCGGCTTCCAAACCCGCCCTGGCCGATAGTCAACTGCCTCGATCGGTTGATCAGCTACATCGTGCATGGCGGCATAAAGCCGATGGATGTACTGGCAATCGGTGCGGTGCAACGGCCATGAGGTGATCGTCGTCATGAGCGGAACTGGAGGGTTCGGGAACTGGGCAGGCACCACAGACCAAATTGCGAGCGTGCCACGGTGAACAACGCAAGGTTCCATCCGACATTCACGACGGTTCTGGCCAAGGCGACGCCAACCAGACCAAACAATAAGCCGGCCGGGAAGCCGATCGCTAGAAGCAGCACCGCGTTGGTGAGCATGATCTTCGCGTATGTGCGTTCCGAGCCGACAAGTGAAACCACATGACCCGACGGACCGGACACGGCATCGGCCAGGTTGCCGAGAACAAGAATGATCAACACGGATCGGCCGCCCGCAAAGTCCTTACCGATGAAGTCAAGGACCGGCTCAGACGTGGCAATCGCAAAGACAGCAAAAGCCATCGAGGGCCAGATCGAGATTCGAATCGCCTTGTCGATCGTCTTTTGGATGGCTGGATAACCCTCGACACCATCGTTTGCGGCGGCCGCGATCTGGGGTGAGACCAGACTCTCAACCGCAGCGTTCGCGATCCGGCCGATCGCCGCGATTCTTGTGGCGATTGCGTAAACCCCGGCCTCGATCGTACCCACGGTGATGCCAACGATAAGAACGTCCGAGATATTGATAACGCCGATTCCAAGCTGAGCCAGAAAGAGCTGACGTGTTGACCGATTCCATTCCTCGTCTTCAAAAACCGGTTCGGCGCTTACGACCGTTCTCGGCGTGATGCGACGCAGCAGCCCAGCCTCGAGGATCGTTATGAGAAACCAGGCCCCGAAGACGACCAGAAGCGCGCTGAGGACGGTGAGCCGATCGAGCCAGTAGAGGATCGAAAACCCTGCCGCCATCGTGAGCGGTTGACCGAGTTCCATAATCACCGTGGCCGGCATGTAGTGATGGCTGCCCTGAACCGCTGCGCGCAACAGTCCTGCCAGTGAGATCACGATCGCCAGCGAGAAACCCACCAGCAGGCTCTGATCCTGCCCGAGCGCCCAACCGATCAACGCGGCTACCGCAACGAGGAGGACCGACGTTCGCAACGTTCCCAGAATTGCTCGCTGTAGAACTCCACGATGCCGACCGGCGTCGGCCGCCGCGAGGTATCGGGGGATAAAGCGAACGGACCCGAGCACGTAGCCACGGTCAGGTAATTTCGCCATCAGTTCGCCCCATTGTCGAGCGAACACAAATGAGCCGAACGCGGCGGCGCCGAGCCACCGAATGAGAACGATCTGGATCACAAAACGGATCGCGGTCCCGATGATCGTGGCCGCGAAAACGACCGCGGCCCGGAGTCCTAGCGCCAAACGAAATCGCGGAGACGGAGCGGGACTCGTGGTGTTATCGGAGACGACGGACATTCCGCAGGATCGGCGCGAGCAGACGTTGACGTTGTTCGCGGCGGCTAAACTTCATGATGTCAGTGTCTACCTGGCGAGTACGTTTGATCGCACCGTAGGCGTAGCCGGCGAGGCGTGAGAGCACTGCGACGCCGTACGGCTTTTGAAAAATCCGGGGAATCATTCGAACGACTTCGAACAACGGGTCCATACCGACGTCCCAGTCTTGACGGCCATGATCAAAGGCAGCCCGAAGCTTGCTTTGACCCCCACCGGTTCCCTGGGAGCGGAGGTGTCGAAACTGAAGATCTTCCAGAGCCTCAGAGACCCATCCATACTTGCGGGCGTACGCGCAGGCGAGAGCGTCTTCACCGCCGCGAGGGAGGGGTCGAAACCCACCGATCTGGTCATAGGCCAAACGTCGGAATACCTGAGCTGGCCCGGGCACCGAACCGCCCCCATGGCGACCGACGCGCCCCAGCGGATCGATATAGACCCCGCCGGTCACACCCAACGTTGGCCGAGCCTCAAACTCTTTCAGAACCCGCTCAAAGTAGTGGTCCGGGAGGATGACATCGGCGTCGACACACGCGACGAACCGGTGCTCGTCGTTCGAGAATTGTTCATAGCCGGTAGCGAAAGCGCCAACCTTGCCTGCGAAGTGACGCTCGGTGTCTCCGCGATCGGTCCTGTTAATCATCACAGCAAAGGGAATCTCGGCTGCAATTTCTTGGGCGACGAGGCTGGTGTTGTCGCGCGAGCGATCGTCGACGATAACCCACAGATCGGGCCACACGGTCTGTTCAACAATGGAGTCGGCGAGGGCGCGAAGGGTGGCCTGTTCGTTGTGGGCCGGGGTGACCACGATGAGACCACTCGATCGTCGCTGGCGGGTCATGCGAGCGTCCTCACGGGCTCAAACACAGAGGATTCACCGAGGAGGGCCCCAGGATTGCCGCCCCGTCCGGTGGGCCAGGGCCGCACGATCGGATCGGTGGCAACCAAGGCAAGAACCAGTCCGAGGATCGCATAGATCAGCCCCGCGGCACTGACCAGTGCCTCGGTAAGGCCCACAAAGCCAACCAAGAGGAGCAACGCCAGTGCATCTTCATCGCGTTGACGCCAGGCACGAACCGCGGCCCAGAAGGCGCCAGCCATAAACAGCGCGAGCCCGATCGTCCCCGTGCCGATCAGAATCTCGAGCACCATGTTGTGGGCATCGCCCGCATTGAACGAAGTCCTTCCGGAGGCAAACGCCCGAGTCCAGTTGAACTGTCCGGTCATCATTCCAACTCCGCGGAGCGGGTGCTCGCCGATGAGATCGAGGGCGTGTGCCCATACGGCGGACCGCCCGTTGAGCGAATCAAACGACCGACCCGACTGGAACGTGGTTTCCGCCCCAGTTGCTCCGATGACGCCGACTGTCACCAACAGACCGGCGAGAGCTCCCACTGCGCCTCGGATGCGAGTGCTGGTTGAAGCGTGCAGTCCAGTTTGTACCGCCAGCGCTGCAATCGTACAAACCGCCACCGAACGGGAACCCGCCGTCACCATCGCAAGCCCAGCCAGGCCGAGCACGCCAATGCGGGCAACCCGCTGGAGATCGCTTTGAGGCCGCAGTCGGAGCCCCATGATTGCCGTTACGCCAGCAAGCATCCCCAGTTGGTTCACGCCGGGCGTCAAGCCGGGACTTCGACCCGTTTCGAGACCGAACTCTGTCTGAGACTTCTCGATTGGAAGTATCGCTTCAATGGCCGGAACCAGGTCGTTGGCAAGCCCGATAGCCAGCACGATCCCGGCGGAAACGCAGAAGACCCGAGCGAAGCTTGTTCGGCCAAATGATCGGGTAAACCAATACGACGAGACGATCGTGGTGAGGGCAAGGATCATCTGCAGGAAGGTCGCTTGGGTGTCGACGGACCACAGAACGCCGATCAAGGACCATGCAAACCAGCCCACGATGAAGAACATGGGTCCGGCGAGCAACCAGCGCATCAGGATTGGTGATGCCACCAGAAGATACATGCCGAGGGCCAAACCCGGAGAAAGGAAGAGCCACTTGCCCGCGTCGAACCCGCTCGTGGATGTGAGACCGAGCGCGCCGAAGTCCACCATCGCTCCGAGCAACTGGAGACACAGCAGAACTCGAGGAAGACGACCAGGAAGGCCGGAGGTGTCAGTCTTCACGTCGAAGAAGAACTCCCCGCACCGGCAGGCCTCGCTCTTCGAGCAGAGCGACCTTACGTCTGAGGTGCCACATCCTCGTGTTGTTCTGCCAGACCACAACGATTGCGGTATCGCATGCCATCTGAGCATCGATGGTCGTTGAGTCGAACGGATCCAGGATGCTGAATGCCAGCCCCTCCGGCTTCTCGGCTTCGAAACCGAACTCGGTGACGAGCACGTCTTCACCAATCGACTTGAGCGCGAGCGACATTTCGTGGGCGCTGTCGGCTCCAGAAGGTACGGCCGCCACCCCGATCATGCGAGTTCCTGATTCCTCGCGCATGGCGTACAACAGGCGAGCGAGAGCGACCGAGCTGGTGGGGCTATCGGGGAATTGAATCGCCGGAACGCCCATGGCGGCCCGGACGTGGGCTGGATTCTGAATACGCCCATGATCACGGCTGAGCACGTTGAGTGCGAGCGCCGCGGCCAACGCGACGCCGAGGGCGGCAGCAACTTGAAGCGAGCGCGACGACCGCTCGATGGCGGCGGTCGAAGACAGATTCGAAATCTCGATCTGGCTGGTGGTTGTTTCCATCTCTACGCCGAGTCGTTGCAGGTCTTCCTTCGCTCGAAGCTGAAGCCTCTGCGCTGAGTCTCGTTCGGCATTGAGAATCTGAAGTTGCTGGTCGAGCAAACGGCGGCTGCTCTCCTCCAGGTTGGGAACGAAGCGCGCCGTGAGCGCCTCTATTCGGCCCACGACATCTTCGAGTTCAGCGGTCGACTGGGCCTCTGAGGCTGTGAGCGCATCGATCTCT
The DNA here is from genome assembly GCA_938029215.1 of uncultured Acidimicrobiales bacterium. Lineage (GTDB taxonomy): Bacteria > Actinomycetota > Acidimicrobiia > Acidimicrobiales > SZUA-35 > JABDIY01. Next base: position 20,253 of record CALHFG010000024.1, read on the forward strand.
GCGTTCAGTCGTTCGGTTACAGCACGCAGGTCCTCGGCGACAACAGCGTCAGCCGCGGCAACAACACCCGCCCGAGCCGCCTCTTCGGTTGCGGCGGTGACCCGGATCTCGATGAGCCCCACGTTGTCCGGACGCCGGACCTCATAGGAAATGAAATCGTTGCCGAGTTCGTCGCGCACCGCAGCCTCCTGCTCGACCGCCTCGGCCTCACTCTCGGACAGCACGACGTCGTAAAAGGGCCACACCGCCTGGCCCGTCAGCCCAAGCTCGGCGGTCGCTGTTGGATCGGGCACCTGAGCACCACTGATCCGCCCAACGGCAACAAAGGCGATCACCCCCGCCAACATCCACAACGGTGCCGTACGCACGGCTCCGGACACGGCAACTTTGGCCGAGTCCCAGACGGACTGAAATCCGAGACCGTCAGACCCCGAGGACACGTTTGATTCTAACATTTTCCTGATCGCCACTACTTAGTTTGCCCACCACCGGCAGGACTTGCACCACAACGAGACCGCCCTGTGTGATGTTCAACTACTGTACGTGCCAGTATATCGCTGGCACAAAAATTGTCAGGCTCGCTTGCGCAATTCCCTCCGGGCAAAAGCAACTAGACGGATCAGCCGACTCGAGACCGCCACCGACCCCGGCCCCCAGACTCTCGGACCGCCCTGAGGCCCTAGCCGTAGGGGTTCGGTAAGCCCGATCACCACTCGACCCGCGTCATCAGACTCATACAGCAGAGGCGTGAGGGCCTCAGCCTCGGCCCGGGTGGGCTCCTCCCACAATGCCTGAAGGATTGCCTGGGCAGTTTCTCCCATGCGCGGCGGACCGTCACACCACCGCTGCAGTTGGTGTCGGTCAGGCATACGCCGAGCCGTCTCGATCATGACATCTCGAACACACGAGCGAGCGGGCCGACCCGGAGCTGCCTGGTCGGCAAAACAAGGTTCAACGACTCCAGATTCTGACCGCAAGAACCCGATGGCCGGAGCTGCACCCGAGGCCGTAAACGTTTCAACACAGACCACGAGGCCATCGACGCTGGCCGCATCGGGAAGGAAGGCCTCGACGGCAACCCGGGGTTCGGGATGGGTAGGCATCGAACCGATATGAAAACTCACCAGACTCTCGGGCCGGTCCGGTCGTGCCACCTGGCAGATCGACTCGGCCAACTGACCCGTCCAACCGACATCGACCAAGCCTGCGGCCCCCTCGGCCAATCCCTCCTGGGTGAAGTAGGCCGCCACGAGCTCGGCCCGCTCTTTGGCGACCTCGGCCACTGCTGCGATCACGATCGGGTCCCCAAGCGCGGCAACGAAGGCATCGCGCCGCTCTTCCGGCAAAGGCTGTTCAGGAGACAGACCACCCAGCTCGGGCGCCATCTCCGACAGTGTCAGCGGAGACAATCCGATCCGCTCACAGAGATTGTGAAAAGGCACCCGGTGATAGCCATCCAGGACGCGGGCCGTTGCCGACCACGTGCCACGATCAAGCCACTCCCCCACTCCAACGAGCCATGCCTGTGCCAACGCAACCGAACGTCGGTTGGCGTGCAGGTAACGCAGCTCGATTCCCTGGCGGTACGAGGCCGGCAACGCCTCGGCCATTCGCATCAAGATTTCGCCATCACGGGCTATGAAGTACAGCTTTTCAAGACCGAGTCGCCGGGCGCGATCGAACATCCAGACGAGAAAGCTCACACCGACGGTTCCACCCACGCCCGCAGCGATGTCGATCAAGTCGAGATCGGCGCTTACCTTGGCCCGCTGGCTCTCCGCCAATCGCGCCTGTCTGGCTGCTCCGCCAACGACGGCGCTGAACCCGCCGGTTCGGTCGCGGTGCGCCGCGGCGATTGTCTCAAATCGGGTCTGGTTCGCAATGGGGACCGGCATAACGCCGAGGCCTGCCCGTCGGGGCATGAGACCGTCGGTGATCACGTCGTTCCCTACATGAACGACCTCGTCAGGGGTCAGTCCAAACTTCTTGACCACCGCAGGCAACAGGAGTCCGGACCGCTTGGTGAAGCCCCACTCCGATGACACCACCAGCTCGTCGGCATCCTTCAGCAATCCGTGTCGACGAAGGAGCTGCCCGATCACCGCTGCAGAGAGGTGCATGTCCGAGACAAACACCACCTGCTTGCCAGCGCGACGGAGTCCATCGAGCCACCGAGCAGCGCCGGGAATTGGGACACACAACTCGAATTCAGCGGCCTCTTCAGCAGCTACGAGATCTCCCACCGCCTCGCCGGACCCCATCGAAGCGGCCACGGCCGCAAAGATCTCGGCGCTCGTTTCATGGCTCGCTTCGGCACGAGCGGCCCCGTAGATTGGACCGAGCTCTCGGGCAACGAGGTCGACCGCTGGTTCAGGCCCAAGAACACGGCGGGTGAGGACGGTGTCGAACACATCGACAAAGACCGTGCCGGCGACGCCCACTCCGAGCGAATGCAGCTGCCGAGTCGATCGCTTGCCCCACCGACGGGCTTCCGCGCGGTAGTCCAGAGACGCCCGTAGACGGCGCGACAGATGAGAAGGAGGTATGAGCGGCAAGACCACTACGAGTACCGCATTCCGAGCCCGCTGTCACCACCGAGATGTACCCGGCCGGGACAGTTAGGTCTCGCTACCCCTGCGCATCGGCACATGTGGGATCCCGTCCTCAACGAACTCTTCGCCCATTTGGGCGAAACCGAACCGTTGATACCAGTCATGAAGATAGCTCTGGGCGTCCAGCTCGATCGCTCCGTTGCAGAGTTCGATCGCTGCGCCCATCAGCCGCGCTGCCAGCCCATCGCCGCGGTAGTCGGCATGGGTAACCACTCGACCAATCCGGTGCACCTCAGGATCGGTAAGCAATCGAATGCTGGCTGCAATGACATCGCCATCGGCGATCCAAAGATGCGTCGTCCCCTCTTCGAGATCCCGGCCGTCGAGTTCGGGGTATGGACACTCCTGCTCCACGACGAACACATCGACCCGTAGTCGAAGAAGATCGTGAAACTGGCGGATCGAGAGTTCCGACGACGGCACGATGTGCAGATCCATGCAGCGAAGGTAGCCGTACGCTTTGCGGTATGAACCTTCGAGATCTCGAGTATCTCACGGCACTGGCCGAACATTTGCACTTTGGCAGGGCTGCCGAGGCGTCGCATGTCTCCCAACCAACGCTGTCGACCCAGATCAAGAAGCTCGAACGCGAGCTCGGCATCGAGCTCTTCGAACGGCACAACAAGGGCATCACTCTTACCGCTGCTGGTGCTCGAATCCTTGAACGTGCCCAGCGGGTTGTCCTGGAAACCGAAGCCATCGTGCAGATCGCTCGACAGATGCAAGACCCGGAGGCGGCCACGCTCCGCATCGGGATGTTCCCAACGCTGGGGCCATACCTGCTTCCTCACATGATGCCCAAAGTTCGGGGAGCGTTTCCCCACCTCGAGTTGCTGCTCGTCGAGGAAAAGACTGAAGAGATCGTCGCTCGGCTGGCCAACGGTCAGCTCGACGCCGGGCTGTTAGCGCTCCCTATCGATCGGGAAGACCTGGACTGCCACTTGCTGTTTTCTGAAGATTTCGTCCTGGCGGCGCCCGCCAACGGAGAGCTAGCGGCGCGTTCGGAGCTGGCAACGACTGCGGTGTTGGCCCAGGAATCGGTGCTGCTCCTTGAGGACGGTCACTGCCTACGAGATCAAGCTCTTGCCGTTTGCGCCCTTGAGGGCGCAAACGAACGAACAGGGTTCAGAGCCACGAGCCTGGAAACGTTGCGCCAAATGGTGGCGTCGGGCGTTGGCGTTACGTTGCTGCCCCGTATGGCGGTGGAACGCCCGGTGCCACCAAACCCAGATCTCGCCCTCATCCCGTTTCAAGACCCGGCGCCGCATCGCACGATCGCAATGTTCTGGCGCAAGACCAGCGCGTACCGCCATTTTCTCCCCGAGCTAGCGACAGTCATTCAGTCGGCACCCGGCGACTTGGTGACCACCGTGCGCGAAAGCTAAACGCTACTTCTTAGCCATTCGAGCTTTGAGGTTTGCGACCATGTCGTTGAACGCTGGCTCGCCCATAGACCACACCTGGGTGTCCAGTTCATTGTCAACCGCTTGGTCTCCCGTGCTGATGGTTTCGGTTCTTTCAATGGTGTCCTTGGTTCGCATGAGCAGCTCCCGCGGAGCCGAGGCAGCCTTTGCGGCCAAACGCTCGGCGGTCGCGAGCAGTTGATCGTTGGGCACACACTGCCAAGCAAGCCCTACCTCAGCGGCGCGTGCCCCATCGAGAACCTCGCTGAACAGAACCATTGCCTTCACGGTTTGCAGATCGGTCTTGTTTCGGAGCCGCCAGGTGTGTCCTCCGCCGGGTCCGATGCCGATCTGCAGAAACCGACTGTCGAACTTCGCGGACTCGGCAGCTACGACCAAATCGCAGCAGAGGACCGCATTCATTCCCGCACCCACCGCGGCACCGTTGACGGCAGCAATCGTGGCAAGGCGACTCTCTGCCATGCGGATGAAGCCGGCGTACACCTTTCGCAGACCGTCGTGCCCGGGGTTCGCCAACAGCTCATCAAGATGGCCGCCGCTGCAGAATCCCTTTCCGGCTCCGGTAATGATGACCGCATTCATCGATTCGTCCGCTTCGAGTTCGTCGAGGGCATCACTGACCCGGGCGCTCATGTCGAGCGTGAAGACGTTCCGGCGATCCGGGTCGTTAAGGGTGATGATTGCGTAACCGTCTTTGCGGTCAACGAGAACAGTTTCCATTCAATAGACCTTAGGGTCTGAACCATGACTGAACCGATTCGAAAGTGCCTGGAGCAATGGCATCGATACGCGGCCGCAGAGAACGGGCCCGACCTACCGATGCTCGAAGACATCATTCACGACGACTGCGTCTTCTACTCGCCCGTCGTCTTCCGCCCCCAGGTCGGTGGACCGGTCACACGGTTGTACCTAACCGCAGCGGCAAGCTCTCTCGCCGGTGACGAAGAACAGAAGTTCACCTACACGAAAGAAATCGCATCCGGACACCACGCGATGCTCGAGTTCGAAACGACAATCGATGGGAAGCATGTCAACGGCGTCGACATCCTTACCTGCGACGACGACGGCAAGATCGTCGAATTTCGGGTGATGGTTCGCCCCCTTCAAGCGGTCAACGCAATTCATCAATCGATGATGGCAATGCTCGAAAGCCTGAAGTCATGAAGGCACTCCCCTTTCGCGAAGTCGATGTCTTTTGCTCCGCCGGTTTTGACGGCAACCCGTTGGCCGTCGTCCATGACGCCAACGATCTGACTACCGAACAGATGCAAACCATCGCCAACTGGACGAACTTTTCTGAAACCTCTTTCCTGCTCGATCCAACCGACCCCGAAGCCGACTATCTCGTCCGGATCTTCACGCCGAACGAGGAGCTTCCGTTCGCTGGCCACCCCACGATCGGTTCCGCTCATGCCTGGCTGGAAGCTGGAGGATCTCCGAACCGACCCGGCCTGGTCATCCAGCAGTGTGGTATCGGTCTCGTGACGCTTCAGAACAACGGATCGCAACTGGGCTTTGAGTCCCCCGAGTTGATTCGAAGCGGTCCGGCGAGCGAAGCCGACAAGAATCGAAACCTGGCGATCCTCGGACTAGAGGATCATGAGGTTGCGGCGGTCGAGTGGATCGACAACGGGCCTCGGTGGATCGGAGTCGAGCTCGTCGACCCCGGTCGGATCGGCACGCTTAGTCCGTCGGCGGTGGACAGCGATCAGGTTGACATTGCGGTGTTCGTCGTGGGCTCAACACTGGAAGGCGTCGACGTTGAGGTTCGGTGCTTCTTTGGGACCGACCTCCGCGAGGATCCGGTGACCGGGTCTGCGAACGCCAGCATCGCCCGCTATCTTCGTGACCGCGGCACCATCGACTTCCCGTACGTTGCATCCCAGGGCACCTATATGGGGCGCAACGGGCGAGCCTTCGTCTCCGAAGACCAGGATGGCGCCCTGTGGGTAGCCGGGGATGCAAAGACCCTCGTGACCGGCGAAATTCGTTACTAGAGCCAAGTCTGTTATCGCACTAGGGTCGTGCTATGAAGGCGATTCAGATCAACCAAACCGGCGGACCCGAGGTCCTTGGATGGGCTGAGGTGGCCGATCCGGTGGCAGCGAGCGACGAGGTCGTCGTCGACGTCAGCGCGGCCGGACTGAATTTCATCGACACCTATCACCGGACCGGCCTCTACCCGATGCCGCTGCCGTTCGTGCCAGGACTAGAGGGTGCCGGCACGGTCGTCGAGGTTGGTAACGACGTGGCCGACGTCGCTGTCGGTGACTTGGTTGCGTGGGCCGGTCAATCGGGCACCTACGCAGAACGAGTGGCTCTTCGAGCAGACTCGGTAGTCCCGGTTCCAGCCGGCGTCGATCCCGAAATCGCGGCAGCCGTGATGCTTCAAGGCATGACTGCCCACTACTTGGTCAATGACACCTTTCCATTGAACTCGGGCGACAAATGCCTCATCCATGCCGGAGCCGGCGGTGTGGGTCTCCTACTGATTCAGATGGCGAAACTAAAAGGCGCTGAGGTGTTCAGCACCGTCGGCACTCCGGAGAAGGCTCTGCTAGCCGAGGGCGCTGGTGCCGATCATGTGGTCCTCTACCGCGATGTTGACTTTGCCGACGAGATCGAACGTGTGGCCGGAGTCCGTGGCCTCGACGTCGTGTACGACGGCGTCGGCCAATCGGTCTTCACCAAGAGCCTGACCCTGCTCCGATCCAGAGGAATGATGGCGACGTTCGGCAACGCCTCGGGTCCGGTCGACCCGGTCAGCCCACTCGATCTCGCGCCGTCACTGTTCCTGACCCGACCATCACTGTTCCACTACATCGAGACGCGGTCGGAACTCCTGCGACGTAGCGGGGAGATCTTCGACCAGATCGCGGCGGGACAGCTCGATGTCCGCATCGGTGCTCGCGTACCGATGAACGAGGCCGCCCAAGCCCACCGGATGCTCGAAGGACGCGAAACCACCGGCAAAGTGGTGCTGGTCAATTAGCCGTCAATGGCATCCACCGATGTTCGCTCTGGGCGCAGCGAACTTCGGAGCCTCGATCGGTCTGCACTAGGTTCAGAGCGTGGCTATCGACTTCACCCTGACCCCTGAGATAGAAGAACTACGCCAACGGGTGAGGACATTCATCGAGGGCACGGTGGCGCCCGCTGAACCCGAGGTCAAAGCACTCAAGGGGAGCGACAAGAAAGCGTACATCGCTGCGTTGATCGGTCTTCGTAAAGCGGCGCGCGCAGAGGGTTTGTGGCTCCCGCACATGGACGCCAAATGGGGCGGCATGGGCTTGGGACATGTGGAGCTTGCGATGGTTCAGGCCGAGGCGGCCAAAAACTACTATGGACCCTGGGTGCTCAATTGCCAGGCGCCGGACGAAGGCAACATGCACACGTTGTCTCATTGGGCCACCGAGGAACAGGCAGATACCTATCTGCGCCCACTGTGTGAAGGCCGGACGACCTCATGCTTTGCCATGACCGAGCCGGAGGTGGCCGGTTCAGACCCCACCTTGATTCGCACCAGTGCATACCAGGACGGGGATGAGTGGGTGATCAACGGCCACAAGTGGTTCATCTCCAACGCCCACCGAGCGAGCTTCGCCATTCTGATTGCTCGGACCGAGGACAACCCCGACGAGGCACGGGCCGCCAATACGGCCTTCATCATCGATATACCGAGTGACGGCTGGAATGAAGTTCGCCAGATCGAGACGATGCATGGTTCCACCGGGCACTCCGAGATTGTGATCAAGGATCTACGGGTGCACCAGCGTCAGATGCTGGGCGGTCGGGGTCAGGGTCACCTGTTGGGACAGTATCGATTGGGCCCGGCGCGGCTGGCCCACTGCATGCGCTGGATCGCGCAGGCAGAAACGGCGCTCGACATGATGGTGGCTCGATCGCTTGATCGTTTTAGCCACGGATCGCTGTTGGCCGAAAAGCAGGGGGTCCAGTGGATGATCGCCGATTCGACAATGGAGCTCTACCAGTCAAAACTGATGGTCCTTCACGCCGCCAGCAAGATCGATGCGGGTGAGGACTTCAAGAGCGAGGTCTCTATGGCCAAGCACTTCGTAGCGAATGCTCTGAATCGCATCATCGACCGCTCGATCCAGGTCCACGGCGCGCTCGGATACAGCACCGACACTCCGCTGGCTCACATGTACCAACAGGCGCGCTGGGCGAGATTCGCTGACGGCGCCGACGAAGTACATCAGATGAGGATTGCTCAACGAACCATCGCGGCCTGGAAAAACCACGGAAGCACCCGCTGCGCCACCGGTGACCTGCCTATTTAGGGCAATTCTCCATCGACAAGGGGGTCTATCCAGCTGGGGCTTGGGCGAAAACGCCTCTACAGTGCCTTTCAAATCGTTCCGACAAAAAGGCCGTGGTCAGAGGCCCAAAAAGCGGAGAGGTAGCGAGCACCGCTCATTCATCGCGCCCGGATCGCCCAACCCGAAGCAACCAGGACCCATCTAATTGGACCGCAAGCCCCTGGCTATCGCGCGCGATCCGATGGACCGCGATCCTTCTGCCGACCGTGTTGTCCTTTTTGGTCACGTTCATGGCGGCACGCAAATTCCCGATTGCCACGTCGGGCCTTTGGGCTCCGACCTGGTGGGCCTGTCTCTTTGCACTCGGACTGTCGGTACTGCTCGTGGCCGAGCGAGTCACTCGACGACTGCTTCCGCTCTCGGCGCTCTTCAAGCTGTCACTCATCTTTCCCGACGAGGCTCCGTCGCGTTTCGGCATCGCACTGAAGAGCAACAGCACCCGCAAGCTGGAGCGTCGCATTGCTGAAGTCCGAGAATCGGGATTCCCGAGCGAGGAAACCCAGTACGCCGAGACGATGCTCGAACTCGTCGCTGGCCTGTCGTTGCACGATCGTCTGACACGCGGCCACTCAGAACGGGTTCGTGCGTATACCGACATGATCGCGGAGGAAATGAATCTTCCTTCCGAAGAAGCGTCCAAGCTCCGCTGGGCATCGCTGCTTCATGACGTGGGCAAGATCTTTGTCCCGTCGGAGATCCTCAACAAGCCTGGGCGGCCCACCCGTGAAGAATGGGAAATACTGAAGTCCCATACGTGGAAGGGGGACGAGCTGATCGATCCGCTCCGTGACTTCCTGGGCGATTACAGCACGACCGTTCGGAACCACCACGAACGTTGGGATGGCGATGGCTACCCCGACCGACTAGCCGGAAAAGAAATCCCCATTGGCGCCAGGATCGTCGCTGTCGCTGATGCCTACGACGTAATGACGTCGGCCAGAAGCTACAAGGAACCTCGGCCGGCCAAAGAGGCACGAGCCGAAATCGCTGCCTGTGCCGGCAGCCAGTTCGACCCGACAGTCGCCAGAGCATTTTTGAACATCGGCCTAGGACGCCTGCGATTCGCCGCAGGCCCACTGAGCTGGGCTGCGAACTTCCAGGCCGCAACACAAATTCCCATCGCACCCGCGATGCAGCCAGTCATTGCTGCCGGTTCGGCGATGGCCGCCACCGCAACAGCGGTGGCTCTTTCGCTGTCTCCGGCCACGCCCGATCTCGCCTTCCCGGAGCCAGCCGTCGTCACGGTTCCTATCACCACACCGGCCACCACGATTCCAACGACCACCACTACCATCCCTACGACTACAACGACTATCGACCCTCAGCCCGATCCCCAGCCAATCCTGCGGCGCGTGGACGAGGATGGGGAAGTCACGATCGAGCGAGCGATCTTCGATGCGGCGGCCAGCGATCTCGACAGCCCCGGGGAAGACCTCACCTTCGCAATCCTGTCCGAGCCTGACCCCGGAGTCGGAACACTGGTGGTCGAAAAGGACGCTGATGGCCAGCTCGTTTCTGTCTCGTTCGTTCCAGCACCGAACGTCAACGGTTCCACCGTCGTGGACTACGGGGTGTGCGACGCAGACGGCAACTGTGGACGTGGAACGGTGGAGTTCACCATTGTGGCCGTCAACGATGCACCAATCGCTGTTGGCGAGACTCCGCCCAGCCTGAATGAGGATGAGTCATTCCGATTCTCCGATGCACAAATCTTGTCCAACGACTCCGACGTCGAGAACGAGGCCTTGGAGGTCAACTGGGGCACGCTTCCAGCCGGAGCCACTGTCTCGAACGATGACATCACCTTCTTCCGAGCAAACTTTGCGGGCACGATCTCACTTCCCTACCGGGTCTGTACCCCAGCAGGGATGTGCTCGGACCCGGTCTCCATCGACCTTACGTATCTCCCTATCAACGACGCTCCAACCGCAAACCCAGACCAGCTGAGCGTGACCGAGGAGTCCTCGACTGAACTCCTTTCCACCATGGTCCTCGCCAACGACAGCGACGCTGAGGGCGACCCGTTGACCGTCAAATGGCCGACCCAGGCGTACCTCGACACAAACTCGGTTCCGCCGGTCTTCACACCGCCGCCAGACTTCAATGGTGTGCTCGAGCTCAGCTACGAGGCGTGCGACCCGTCGCTATGCAGCAATGGAAAACTGAGCGTCACCGTGACCGGGGTCAACGACCAACCTGTGGCGAACGATGACACACTGAGCGCTACCGAAGACACCCCGTTGGCTCTCGAACCGACACTGGTGCTCGGGAACGACACCGACGTCGAAGGCGACACGTTGACCGTCACCTGGTCGCCGCAGGCAGGGATCGACTCGACAACTACTCCAACCACCTTCACCCCTCCTCAGGACTTCAACGGTTCGACCACGCTCCAGTACTCGGCCTGCGACCCTGGTGGCCTGTGCGATTCCGGCACCGTGACCGTCCAGGTTTCAGCTGTTGATGATCTACCGGTAGCGGTCGGCGAGACCCCTGCGCCGGTCGACGAGGACACCGACTTCGTAGTGTCCGACGCCGCCCTACTCGCCAACGACGTCGACGTCGATGGCGACACGCTTTCTATCCAGTGGGGAGCGCCCTCGGTTCCCGGCGGGACCCTCGATGCCTCCGGCGGGCAGCTTCAATACACCCCACCCGTGGATTATGACGGTCCGGTCACGCTGCCCTACCAGGTCTGCTCGGCCCCAGACCGGTGCTCGTCACCGGTCGATCTTGCGCTTTGGTTCTCCCAGGTCGATGACCTACCTGTTGCCAATGGCGAGGTTCCGGCGGCACAGGACGAGGACACTCCGTTTGTTACCAACTCGTTTGGCTTGCTTGCCAACGACTCCGACACCGAGGGCGACCCCCTCACGCTCGAGTTTGGAACTCCTTCGGTCACCGGTGGGACGCTCGATATCGCAACATCGATCACCTACACCCCGCCGGCGGACTTCGTTGGAACCGTACTGATTCCCTACCAGGCCTGCAGTGCCCCTGGGGTATGTTCGAACGTTGTCAACATCGAACTGACGTTCAACAACGTGAACGACGATCCATCGATTGCGCTCACGCCATACCCGGCCCCAGGCGTCGAGAGCCAGCCAACGACAGTTACGTTTGCCGATCTCATCGCCAATACATCAGACATCGACAACCCACAATCAGATCTGTCGGTGTCCATCACCTCCGCACTGCCCGGACTGACCGTCACCGCAACCGACTTCACCTACCTCCCGACCTTCGGCGCTACCGATTCTGCAACGGTCACCTACGTCGTCTGCGACCTCGAGCCGGCGTGTGTCCCGGGGAGCGTCGAGCTGACCTTTACCCCGGTTGATGACCCGCCTGCTGCGCTGGACGACAGTCGCACGATCAACGAGGACGGCTCCGCCTCACTGTCCCGAGCGGAGATGATTGCCCTTGCGGCCGACATCGACACCGCCGGAACCGACCTTTCCTTTACGTTCACCCCACCACCGGCGGCCGTTGCGGTGCTCCTTGTCAACTCCGCTCCAGACGGCTCGTTCGACAGCGTTACGGCCGTTCCACCAAACGACTACAACGGGCAATTCAGTTTCCCCTACGAGGTGTGCGATCTGACCAGCTGTGCAACCGGGCTGATCACCATTGACGTCACGCCGATCAACGATCCACCCGTTGTAGGCGTCTCTCCCTACAACGTCCAGGGAACAGAATCTCAGCCGGTCACCGTGACCCGCGCCGAGCTGTCAGCCCTCGCAACCGACGTCGACAGTCTCGACGCCAACCGAACCATCAGTTTCGTTGCGCCAACGGACCCACGGTTCTTCCAGGACCTCACCGGCTTTACGTGGACGCCCAGTGACGACAGCGTCGCTCCCGTCACGATCGACTACCTCGCCTGTGACAACGAGGTGGACAACCAATGTGGGCCCGGACGGGTCATCCTCAACTTCACGCCGGTCGACGACCCGCCCGTTGCCAACCCGATTCCTGTGGTCCTGGCAGAAGACACCATCCTGTATATGCCGAACTCCTCGTTCGCAGGGTTCATCACCGATCCCGATTCTCCGGTGAGTGATCTAACGATCACCGTCACCACGATCTCCCCTGCGGATTCCGTCGGTATCCTCGTCCTTCCCAACAGCGATCTTGTCATGACGCCGTTCCCTGACTTCTCTGGGCCCGTCACCGCCGCCTACACCGTCTGTGACCTCACCAGCTGTGTGGACTCGAGCTTCAACATTGTCGTTACCGCCGACAACGACCTGCCCGAGCTCACCGGTCCCCCGTCGCCCACCTCGACACTGTCTAGTGATCCAGTCACGCTGCCCCAGGACTTCACCTACGACGACGCCGACGGCGACACCGCGTACCCGGTCCCACTTGCGCCCAGCAGTGGTTCGGTGGCGGTGCTGCCCGACGACAGCATCGTGTACACACCGGTTCCCGGGTTCGATGGGGTTGTCACGATTCCCTTCACCTTGTGCGATCAAGACGCGTGCACTCCAACCGCAGTTGGGTCCTGGGAAGTGACCGTCTCCAATCCGTCGTTGACCCTGTTCCTCACGAATCCCGGTAGCGGCGACACGGCACACTCACCCATCCTCGCCTTGAGCACCACCGCTCCGGTTGATCCAACGCTCGCCGATTACGACAACGACCGCAACTCCCTCGCTGGGCTCACGATCCGCCAGAGCCTTGAATCCCTCGCATCTGACGACGACGAGGATCACCAGGACTGGTACTTCACCGGAAGCGGCAACGACATCCTCTCAGGACCGGTAACGCTCGACCTCTGGGTTGCTGACAACGACTTCGATACGTCCGAATATCTCGCGATAGATGCCCAGTTGGCGGTGTGCGATGCTGGCAGCTGCACCACGCTAGGTACGCAGCGGTGGGAAGCGTTCGCCACCACAGGGTTCGCTCCGGTGACCATCGACTTTGGGTCGATCTCGACCGAACTCACCGGCACCGAGCAGTTGCGACTGCGACTCGCCGTACCCGATCCGGTGGCCAAGAGCCGAGTCGTCATCGCCTATGACACGACCGCATACCCGGCGGCGCTGAACATCAACTAAGTGCCACCAGGAAGTGTGAACGGCAACGACGTCAGCGAGGCGCCCACCCAACCAGTCTGACTCTCAACCTCCACGGGATCGCCAGCCTCGACCACCTCGGTTCGTACCTGACCTAAGCCGATCGTCTTCCCCAGCCGGGGCGACTTGACGAGGGCAGCCAAGGTGCCTACCTGCTCACCGTCTTGATAAATGGCGGTGCGCCTGTCGGACATCAGCATTCCGGCTCCGTCGCCCTCGACGATGAGCCCGACCATCAGCCGCTTTGGTCCCTCGGCCGCAATTCGTGCCAGCGCAGCTTTTCCAATGAAGTCCGCCTCGATGTGGGGATGAACGTACTTCCCCATCATGGCTTCGTACGGGCTGGAGTCGGGTGTGGTGTCCCCGCCCCACGACAACAGGCCGCTTTCGACTCGTTCAACTGCGTTCGGGGCGCCCGGACCGATGCCGTATTTTTGCCCTGCGGCGGCAACCGCTTCCCAAAGTTCGTCACCTCGGGATCCATCTTGGAGAAAGAGCTCGAACCCACCCTGTTTGCTCCAGCCCGATCGGCAAAGCACCAACGGAATCGGGTCCGTTTCGGGGGCTATCGACAATGAGGTCTCGATGAACCAGAAGTACTTCAGGGACCGAATTTCCTCGGAAAATAGTTCGGCGACGAGATCTTCGGCTTTGGGCCCCTGCACCGCGAGCGGAGACACATCAGGTTCGGTGACCCGAACATCGAAACCTTTCTCGTGGGCGATGGCTTTGCACCACAGGAGCATGTCGTTGTCCGCCAGCGAGAACCAGTACCGCCCGCCGGATAGCTTGAGCAAAACGGGGTCGTTGAGGATACGTCCCTCATAGTCGCACATCGCAATGTACTTGCCCTGACCTTCGACCATCTTCGACAGATCTCGAGACGAGAGGTATTGCACACACGCGTCCGCATCAGGGCCCTCCACTTGCACCTGACGCTCTGCGGCCACGTCCCACATAGACACGCCATTGATCAGACGGTCATACTCGGCCTCTAGATCGCCATAGGTGATCGGCATCAACATCTTGTTGTACACGGTGAACGCCGACGCGCCAGCAGCGAGGGTTGACCGATAGTACGGCGACTGCCGAATGCGGGGACTCATGGCAAGTTTCACGAGCAGCAGTGTCGCAAATTTCGGCGGCTCACGCACGTACTCTGGGGAGATGAATGATGGGCAAATTGGCTGGGGATTCGTTGGGGTTCAGATCGTGCTGTTACTCGCCGTGATCTTCGGACCGGCCGGAGACGATTGGAGTCAGCCGGGGTGGCTGCGAATCCTTACCTTGGCTGTTCGGGTTATCGGTTTCGCGATCCTGGTCGCGGGTGCGTTGGGACTCGGATCCAGCCTTACGCCGACCCCTGTTCCGGTAGACACCGGGAGCCTCAAAACCGGCGGTTTGTACGGTCTCATGCGCCATCCGATTTACACCGGAGTCATGCTGATCGTCATTGGCAGCGTCATGGGTTCAAGCAGCTTCATTCGGGCGGCGTTTGGTGCAGTCACCATCGTGTTCTTCAACGTCAAGGCCAGATGGGAAGAACGGAAACTGATCGAGCACTACCCCGAGTATCCGGCGTACGCATCGGTCGTGCCTCGGTTCATCCCCAACCCCACCAAGGCGTAAACCCTGCTCTACCCTGCAGAGATGGATCTCGACTCACTCACCGCAGCGACGGCCGTCCGCGCCATGAAGGCGGGCACGCTGTCCAGCGTCGAACTACTAGATGCTCAAGTCTCCGCGATGGAAAAGCACAACCCGGTCGTGAACGCGGTAGTTGCAGATGCAATAGAAAGTGCTCAGGCGGCGGCAAAGAACGCCGACCACCGGCGTAACGCCGGCGAAGAACTGGGAGCCCTCTCGGGCCTTCCGTTGACCATCAAGGACACCTTCGAAACCGTGGGCCTACCGACGACCGCAGGCTCAACCACACTCGAAGGCTATGTGGCCGAGACCGACGCGGACGTTGTCAAGGCGATGCGGAATAACGGTGCCATTCTTTTCGGCAAGACGAATGTTCCGCTCTTCGCCGGAGATCACCAGACCTACAACGATGTGTATGGCCGCACCAACAACCCGTGGGATCCCGAGCGAACCGCAGGGGGGTCCTCCGGTGGTGCAGCCGTTGCGGTCGCTACCGGAATGTCGCTGGCTGAGTTTGGCAGCGACATCGGCGGCAGCATTCGCCAACCTGCTCACATGAACGGGATCTTCGGACTAAAGCCGAGCCATGGTGTGTTGTCGACTCGTGGCCACATTCCGGGACCGCCGGGAAGTATGGACCACGGTGACCTTAAGGTCGTCGGGCCGCTTGGCCGGTCGGTCGATGACCTCGAACTCCTCCTGCGCACTGCCCTCACTATCGGCTCCTTCCGTGGGATTCCGGGGGCAGCCCTGCCCGCAAGCGATGGCCCGCCCGAGCCGGCCGCGCTTCGCCTCGGGATCTGGGCCGATGAATCGATAGCAATGGTTGCGGCCGCGTGCCGCAAGACCGTCCTCCGCATCGGTTCAGAGATGGAGTCGGCCGGAGCCACCATTACTGAAAAGGCTCGACCCAAGGTGCTGCCCGGGAACCTATACAGCACCTATCTCTCGCTTCTGTGGCCTGTGGTCGGTGCCGGGATGCCAGACGATGTCTGGCACGATCTGGACCGTCAGGCCCGGGCCGCGGATCCTGAAGACATGTCGTCGGTCGCCCCCAAGCTGATGACCGCGAGCCACAAGGCATGGCTTCGCGCCAATGAGGCGCGAGCCAAAATCGAAGTGCTCTGGGCTACGGCGTTTGAAGAAGTTGATGCCTTCTTGATGCCCGTTGCACCTACGCAACCGTTCTTACACAACACCGAGAAGCAGTACATGGAGCGCATGGTCGATGTCGATGGCATCAACCGGCCGTATATGGACACCCTCTACTGGGCAGGCCTGGCGACGGCTGCCGGTCTGCCATCGGTTGTCATCCCCGCGACACCAATGAACGGACTGCCGGTCGGCATCCAGATCGTCGGACCCAAGTACTCTGACTTCAGGCTGCTCGACATCGCTCGGACAATTTGTGACGTCACCGGATCGAGGTTCGTCCCACCACCGCTGCAAGAGCCCTAGCCCGTGACTGCGACGGACCACAACACAGCCGCCGCTTCCGAGTTCCTGGGCGAAGAGGTCGTTATTGCCATTCGGGTCTCGGCGCCGACCAAAGGGCGTGTGAACCGCATCAGGGCGGTCCTTGCTCCCCTCGCATTCGTTCCGTTCTTCGGTGTCGGACTGGCTGCGGCCGGCTCGATATTTTCTTTCGTGACACGCCGATCCAACGGCAGCGGAACAATGGGCCGCCAGCTCTTGGCCTTTACTCACTCGGGCGGTCGCGTCTTGATCGACACCGATTCCCCCATTCTGGCTTTCGGAAGGGAGACGCCAACAGGGATTCCGCGTCGACTCAGCCACAACGCCGACCTACGAGTTAGCACCGACGACTGGGAGCACCTCACGTCCGCGTGGCCGGTCACCGTCGATGGGGTTGATCTAATGGTCGACGGCGTCGACTTCAAACGTCTGCTCAAGACGGTGTTCGAGCATGGACACGAGCTGCCGGCGCTTCGTGCGCAGCTGGCTCGCCACTACCGCAAGATGCGCGTGGCTTCCGCCGGCGAACCGGAAGCGATCCGTCTCAGGATCTCCGATGAGGAATTGCGGCGCCGCAAATCCAAACCACAACTGGACTAAATTGACCCGTTAGGGGCTAGACCGCCTTGCGAGGCAGGGCTGCGTTCTTGAGCACGGTCCCCTCGCCGGAGATCAAACCCGCCTTGGATCCGATCGACAAGGTGTTCGCTGCGAAAAGATCTTCTTGGTTGATCATGATCCAGCGGAAGCCATCGATCTTCTTGGCCCGCTTGAACGCATTCTTCATCTCGCTGGCATCACCGGCCACGATAAGTGCGCCCTTTTCGGTGATGTAGTCGGCGACACCAGATGGATCAACCGAACCACCGAGAAGCTTTTCTGCCTGTGCGCCAAGTTCTTCGTTCGTCATACGAGCCATTAGTGCCCCTCATCGTTCGATGTCAGTATCTCTGCCGCCGCCTTCATGAGTTCGCGTTCTTCTTCGGCGGTGCCACCGCTGGTGGCAAGCGTAACCGAGTCGCCGCTTACCGCACCAAGCGCAAGCACGCTCATGATACTGCTGGCCTTTGCCGTTTTGTCACCCTTGGAAATGGTGAGATCGGCTGGACTGGCCGCCGCCAGCTGCACGATCAACGTTGCGGGTCGGGCATGCAAACCCGATGGGTTCGAGATGACGATGGTTTCCTCGGCGGGCGCATCGTCATCGTCGTCATCCTCGCCGCCTGCGCCGCTGAGCGTGTCGTACAAAAGGTCGCCATCGGTCGTGGTCCACAGCTGTTCACACAACTCTTCGTCCTGAAGAACTTCCGCCATTTGCGAAAGGACCTGCACGTGATCGTCGCCCTCTGCGGCAAGCCCGATCACGATATGAGCGGTGCCGGCACCCCAATCGATCCCGTCAGGGAACTGGGCGACAACAATCCCGGTGCCCTTGATCGCCTCTTTGGCCTCGAACGTGCCATGAGGCATCGCGACGCCGTTGCCTAGATAGGTCGAAACGTTTTCTTCGCGGGCCTTCATGCTGTCGACGTAGCTGGCCTCGACAACACCACGGTCGACCAAACGGCCACCGACAAGCTCGATTGCTTCGTTCATCGAAGTCGACTCCTGCCCGACGAGAACATCCTCGCGAGACAGAACTTGCTTCTCTTGTGCGCCGCTCGACATGTCAGACCGCCGACTCAATCGCTTCGCCATTCTTGAGCTTTTCGACAACACCCTTAACAGCAGGGTCCCCGAAGAACATCATGAACGGCACGACAGCGGCGTGTGGCGCCTTGGTCTTTGCTTGGGCGGCGAGCGACTTGTGAGTGACGATGACGTCGACGTTGTCGGGCATCTGCTGGACAGGCGAATGAACGACCTGCACATCCAGTTTGGCCTTCTTGACCATCTTCTTCAGCTGGTTGGCACCCATCAGGCTGCTACCCATGCCGGCTTCGCAGGCGAAGACGATCAGTTTGACGTCTGCTGCTTCTTTGACGATTCGTTCACTCATGTTTTTCTCGATCTTTCTTATGCCGCTGGTGAGGGATGAAACAGAAAGCGGGTTGAGGTTGGAGGGAGCTCCGACCTCAACCCGCTGGGGATCTCCTAGCAGGAGATCAGGTACTCGTATGTCAGACGGTCATACCGGGAATGTCAGGCATGGCGTCACCGACGCCGATGTCATCGACATTGTCGGTCATGTCCTTCACTGGGAACAGTTTCAGAAGGAACGTGCCAGCTACGAGTGAAACAATGGCTCCGACAGCTACACCAAGTAGCACGCCGAACGCAGCTCCTCCGGCTGGCAAGAGAGCCAGGTAGGCGAAGATACTTCCTGGAGACGGCGGACCTACAAGGCCGGCGTCGGTAGCAACAAAGACGATGTCGGCGGAGATACCGCCGGCCCACATGGCGCCGATCATGACCGGGTTCATGAGAACGTACGGGAAGTACACCTCGTGGATGCCACCAAGGAAGTGGATGATGATGGCGCCGGGGGCGCTGAGCTTGGCGAGACCCTTACCGGCGAGCCAGTAGGAGCCGAGCAGGCCGAGGCCTGGTCCGGGGTTGGACTCGAGCATGAAGTAGATCGAGCGGCCGCTCTCGGCCACGTCGGCGGTGCCGAGCGGGGTGAGAACACCGTGGTTGATGGCGTTGTTAAGGAACAGCACCTTGCCAACCTCGATCGGCAGGTCGGCGAGGGGAAGCAGGCCAGCGTCGGCGATGCCTTCCACCATGGAGCCGAATGCCGAAGCAATGGCGGCCATGACCGGACCAATGACGAGGTAGCCAGCGCAGACCATGAACACACCAGCGATGCCCTGAGAGAAGTTGTTGAACAACATCTCAAAGCCTGCAGGCGTGCGGTCCTCGAGGTACTCGTCGATCTTCTTCATGACGAAACCGGCGAGCGGGCCGATAACCATGGCACCCATGAACTGGGGCGGATCGCCAGCGGCACCGTTGGACAGCTCGAAAGCTGCACCACCGATAACGCCCATTACGGCGACAGCACCGAGCACGCCACCACGGTGACCGTGGATCATCTTGCCGCCGGTGTAGGCGACGAGAAGTGGCAATAGGTACACGATCATCGGACCGACGAGGTCGCCGGTGATGCCGTCCCAATCCCAGTCAAGGCTGGTCTTAGCCAACCAGCCGGTTGGAATGAATAGTGCGGTGATCAGCCCCCACGCAATGAAGGCACCGATGTTCGGCACGATCATTCCTGCGAGCCAACCGCCGAAGCGTTGGATCTTCTCTTGCATTTGATCTCCCCTAGATAGACAGTTCTCTTGGTATAAGGAATTGCACACTAATTCTGGGGTCATGTGTGTGACTGCCGCCACTCCCAGTAGGTCTTAAGGACCATCCGACAAATCCGGTTCATTGAACCAAGTACGTCAATCAACCCACAAATCCCTGGTCAGAGCGACCTGACCGGGTTACATCGGACCCTTAACGTCGCCTGAGAGAATTCGATTCGGGCAACTCAACTCAGGCGCCAATTGGCCGATGTCACGCAATCACAACAATGCAAACGGCCAAGAAGTGAACGATTCGAGACTAAAGGGCTACCAACAACGCGACGGCTCGACCATCAATCGAGCCGCACCGAGTGCACGAGAACAGACCGGGCGTCGGGCTAGAGAAGGGCAGAGACCCGAGCAACATCGGACTGCGACAACAGCGGGCTTACCACCACGACTGGAACGCCCGCATCCGGTAGAGCGACGGTAGATATCACCACATCGAACTCGACCACATCGAGGCCACCATAGGACCGCGCCGACAACACCTCAGAAATCGACAGCTCTGGGAACTCCGCCTGCACACGAGAGACCAAGACCCACGCCGTCGCCATTCCGGTAGGACAGACCACCAAGGCTTTTCGGCGAGGGCGCAGGTGGGCGCGCTCCATTGCCCCAGAAAGGTACATGGTGATGAACCCGACCTCGTCAGCACTGATTGGGCGGCCATCGAAGTGTCGGGCGAGCAGCTCCGCGACCTTGCCGGCAACAGCATGCACGTCTGGGTAGCGATGCGCCACTTCGGCAAGTAACGGGTTGTGGACCGGCAGCCCGTGACGGAGCCGCACGGCGAGGCGGCCAAGATGGAGAGCCAGCCCGTGGCGTAGTTCGGGGTCCTCCGCCAAGCTGGGATGAATCTCAAGCGCTGCGACTGCAAGGACCTCATCGAGCATCGCCGAGATGTTGACTTCTTCGCGTTTGACGTCGGCGAGTGCATTGAGGCCGAGCAGGTACTCGGTGATTCCGGGGACCTCATTGGCTTGAATATCGATGACCCCCTGCCCAGCGAGCGCACGACACAGCGCGGTGGCCGCCGATGCGGCAGGGTGCTCGATCAGCGAGACCTGATAGCCGGGGTCGATCTGAATGCGGTGTCCGGTCTGACACCGCGCCACCGTGACCGCGAGGTACATCGACAGAACGAGCTCGCTATTGCCCGCCAGCGATCCCAGTTGGTCCGAACAGTTCACGACGGCTCGAGAGCACTCCTGTAGAGGCAGGGTTGCTAAACGGTCACGAATCCCTGTCGGGACACGTACGTTGACCATGTGGGCCTCATCGAAGTTGTTCCGGGAAAGCTCCTCGAGCACATCGGCTGGAACTGCTTCAAGGAATAACTGCACCATCGCCCGTCGGATTTGTCGCTCGGTTCCTGCAACAACAATCCCCTTGCCCGGCTTCCGCACCAACGGAACGGAGTTATTTTCAAGCCACGGCTCGGCTCGTTGCAGATCTCTGCGGGCCGACGTCTTCGACACCTCGAGGTCAGCGGTGAGACTCTCCAGCGGGATGACGTTGGGAGCTTCCCAAAGTAGTCCGGCTACCAAAAGATGCTCGCGCTCTTCCGGCGTATAAACCCGCGGCGCGCCGACACGCTCATCGAGGTCGGCCAGAATCTCAATCCTACGATCGTCGTCAACCTCGACGACCAGTCCCGAGCCGCGCCGACGGGTCAGTGTGGCGCCCTCAGACTTGAGGTAGCGCTCCACCGACCCCAACCGATAACGGACCACACGCTCGCTCAACCCCAAGTCGGCGGCAAGGTCGGCGGTACTGCGTGGCTCGGTTTGGTCCAGCAACCACCGCGTCATTCGAATGACGCGGCTATCGAGGACGATGCTCATAACTCGGCGCTCATAACTCGGCGCTCATGAATCGGCGCTCATGAGTCGGAAAAGAACGGAGCGGCCAGTGTTCGAACTTCGGGACCGTCGGTCGCCGGGCTCACTGCGCTCGCCAATTTCGTTAGGCTCTCCGGCGTTTGCCGATCCAGGGCTGCTTTCGATGGGTTGACCGAGGGCCCTGCGACCGAAAGCTTGGAGATACCCATTTGAACAAACAACGCGGCGGCGATGGGGTCGGCGGCGGCAAGACCGCAGACCGATACAGGGATTCCACGTTTGATGCCGGCTGAGGCGGTCATCTCACACAGCCGCAAGACCGCAGGGTGAAGGGGATCCGAGAGGTGGTCGACCGCTCCGTTGGTTCGGTCGGCTGCGAGTGCGTACTGGGTGAGATCGTTGGTTCCGATGGAAAGGAAATCAAGGTCTTGAGCAAGCATGTCTGCGAGAAGTGCAGCCGAGGGGACCTCGACCATGGCACCCAGGGAAATCCGTCCAACCTCGACGCCCTCGGATTGAAGCTGGGTTCGACAGTGATCGAACTGCTCGCGTACCCAATGAACCTCCGACGCGGTGGCGATCATTGGAATCATCACCCAGAGGTCACCTGCGGTCGCAGCGCGAAGGAGAGCTCGAACCTGGGTTTGGAACAGCTCGGGAAACTGCACGTAGAGCCGGACGCCCCGGACGCCCAGAAAGGGGTTCTCTTCAGTCGGCAAGTCGAGAAAACTCGCCGGCTTATCGCCTCCAATATCGAAGGTGCGAACCACTACGGGCTCTTTGAACGCCTTGAGAGCGGCGCTGTAGACCTCGAACTGAGCGTCCTCCGAGGGTGGCGCGGGACGGTCGAGGTACAGGAACTCGGTACGGAACAGGCCAACGCCGTCGGAGGCTTCAGCAACGGCTCGCTCGAGGTCAGCTTCGTTCGCTACGTTCGCCGCAATCATCACCGACTGATCGCCGACCGCGACCTTCGTTCCCTTGAACTTTGCCGCGGCTGCAGCGTTAGCGGCTGCGGTGACAGCACGTTGTTCAAAGTCCGCAGCCACCTCGGGATCGGGATTGGCGAAGAACTCGCCCGACACGCCGTCGAAGACCACCGTGTCGCCCGCTGCGACTGAACCCATAAGTTGTGAAAGTCCCACGACGGCCGGGACGCCCATAGCTCGAGCGATGATTGCGACATGACTTGTTGGACCGCCGTCGACGGTGGCAAGACCAAGCACAAGCTCGGGATCCAGAAGGGCAGTCTGAGCAGCCGTCAGGGTCTCGGCGCAGAGGACACTGGGTCCAGGCAGAACCAGGCCAGCGCCCGAAGGAAGGCCCGCGAGGTGACGTCGTACCCGGTCGAACACCTCGCCAATGTCGGCGGCTCGAGCTGCCAGATAGGGGTCGGGCAGTGACGCGAGCATCGCTTGCAACTCCGAAGCCGAGGTCGTCAGCGCATCGTCGAACGAAGCACCTTGATCTAAATGCCCTTGAACCGCGTCGACGATCATGGGGTCTTGGGCCATCATCGACTGAGCGCCCAAGACCTCGGCTGCATCGATCCGGTCCATCGACGTGGCCGCTTTGCCAAGAACTTCCAGTTCTAGCGAGACCTCCTTGCAGCTCTCGGTGAGCGCTTCGATGGGGTTGTCCACATCGTCGACAACAAACTCTTCGTCCTCGAGTCGGACAACCGGGCCAATAGCGATTCCGCCGGACGCTCCGACTCCCTGTAGCTGCTTCATTTCTTCCCCTTTTTCTTTCGTCTGGCTCGAGGTTCTGGCGGCGGGGCGTGATCGTCACCCAACTCATCCCATAGAACGTCGAAGAGCACGGCGCCGGCCACGAGCGAGACGCTGGTGGTCACGCTCAGCCCGGCAATAGCAAGACCGATTCTTACCGGCCAGGCAAACTGTTCAAAGCCGATGCCCGTTGCCCCAAACAGGTTGAAGATGAGCAACAGGACCCCGATTGCGAACAGACCGAATCGTCGGCCCTGACCCAGCCGAACGCTGGTTCCGAGCGCCAACATGCCGCTCTTGGACTTTCCGGCCGCGATCACGAACCCGTGAAATGCATAGAGCAAGAGAACGACGATCGAAGGCAGTCCGAGCAAGTAACGAACACCGAGCAGAACACCCGCCCAGAACCAAAAAGAACTCACCGCCTGAGCAGTGAAACGTCGTGGCGTGGCAAATGGAGCCGCGAGGTCTGACTTGTTCCCGCGCGCCGCATCGAGGGCATAGAAGTACCACGGGTAGGCGACCGTGCCGGCGAGAATGAGCCCGACGATCTCGACAGCCATGAACGGAAAGAAGCGCTCATCGTCGAACAACTGCTGACCCTGCCACCGGAACGGTGCGTAGGTTGCCAACGTCGCAAGTGCGCCGATGGTGAGGGGAACGATGTTTGCCCAGTAGCCCTTGAACCCTCGCGTGAAAACCTCGGCAATGCTGACCGGAAACGCGCTTGCAGGCTTGGACGGAGCCGGAGGTTTGGGCGGCGGACTAGCCGCCTTCTTGTTCTTTTGCTTGGCCACTAGGCTCCCCCTGAGCTCAACTCGTACGGTTCGATAGTGACAGCTTCGACGTCCTCATGCTCAACGGAGGTGAGGCCGGTTCCCTCGGTTCGGACCGCAGCGCGGCCCCATGCCAGGGCCGACCGAAGACTTGCTACCGGGTCACCACCCGACTGTTCATTGCCGGCAACGTATCCAGCGAGCATCGAATCGCCCGCACCAACCGTGTTCCGAACATCGTGGCAAGGTGCCACGCCGTAGAGAGCGGTGTCGGCGGTGACCAGGACTGCTCCGTCAGCCCCAAGGCTCAGAAGTACTGCGCTCGGTCCCATGGAAACGATTTCTTTGGCGGCCCGGACGCCCTCGTCGACCGTGTCGATTGGCGAGTCCCAGACCGCCGCAAGCTCCTCGAGGTTTGGCTTGAGGACCACACCGGGTGCTCGCAGGGCCTCAGCCAGTGAGGCGCCGCTGGCGTCCAGTGCGACCCGGCACGACGACCCGTTGAAGCGATCGGCGAGCCGGGCGTAGAAGTCGATTGGCATACCCGGGGCCAAGCTGCCCGCCGCAATGATCCAACTGCTCGATGTGGCCGCCTCGACCGCAGTAGCCAGAAGTGCACCAATCTGGGACTCACCGATCGACTCACCGGGCTCGTTGAGCTTGGTGGTTCGGCCGTCTGATTCGATCAAGCTGATATTGGTACGTGGCGTTGTCCCGGTATCGGCAACGACCGCGGGGACAGCCTGGTCGGCCATCAGCCCAAGAAACACCGAGCCATGATCGGTCCCGCAGAACACGAGCGCTTGAGCGTCGTGGCCACCCGTGAGAAGTGCGGCTGCGACGTTAACGCCTTTCCCTCCTGCTTGCCGGAGGGGAGGCGATACGCGATGCACTTCACCGACGTCCAGACGATCGACGGCGATAGTGACATCGATGCTGGGATTGACGGTGACGGTGGTGATCAAAACTATTCCTTGATAGCGAACAGTTCGAGCAGCTTGTCTTCTGCCTCTCGGGTCCAGAGATTTCCTTCACCGAGGAGAGCTCCGACTTCGGGGACCTTCTCGGCCAGTTGGTCGATACCGGTGAGCGGCAGACCGGTGAGCTGAGGGAAAATCATGATCTTGCCCGCAAAGTCACCATCGATCATCGACTGGATACCTGCCTGTCCGGCTTCGATACCGCCGACCGCAGCCAAGGACCGTTCGGGTGACAACGAACCCTCGGTGGCCTTTTCGAGAACCATCGCCTGGTCGGCGATGCTCGACCCCGACGTCCCGGTGAACTGCGCGTTGTGAAGGTAGACGTTGCTGATGTTCAGCGGAGCCATCGTTCCGTTCGCTACACCCGCAAACAAAACCAGCATTCCGTCGGGCCCCATAAGGGTGGCCGCGCTTCCCATGACCGGTCCTACCGGCACCGAAACCACGACGTCGTCGGCGCCGTCCTTGCCGGAGTGGCGAGCGATGAACTCCTGCTCGGTTTCGTCGGAGTTGCCAGGGTTGAAAAGCACGAACTCCTTGCCCTTTTCCTGCGCAAGATCTCCCAGCAGGCTCTGAGCCACGGCAAGACGCTTGTCGTCGAGATCGATTCCCAGAATGGTGGATGGGCCGTTCGCGGTCTCGATAGCCCGCTGCATGTGCATCTGACCCATGGGGCCGCCGGCTCCTACGAACACCGCAACACCACCGGGCACGAAGTCGGCCCGGTTTCGCTCTTCGCCATAGCTGGCGGAGATCTCGGTCCCGTTGGTTCCGATGTACGCGGTGTAGTGATAGTGGAGGCGGCCAACGTCGATCTGAGGAAACCCGTCGAGCGGCTTGGTTCCCACCATGTTCATCGTTCCGCGGAACGCAATGAGCTTGGCGATCTCTTCGATCGCGTCTGCTGAGGTGGGATCGAGCACCACGATGTCGTCGAATCCGCGTTCACCGGTGAGTTCGGCGGACAGGGATGCGTAGCCGTCGACCGGTACGCCGTTGCGTTCGATCACCGTGGCACCGGGGTTCTTTTCTGCGACGAGAGACCGAACGTGCTCGCTCACGTCAGAGACCACGATGGTGCCCGGCGCATCGAGGCCGCTGGTGAATGTGTACTCCACTGCGTCATCGGCCTTGCCAACGATCCACATCACGCCACCTTCGAGAGGCTGCAGACGGCGCCGTTGGGTGTAGGAGGCTTCAACGCATGCCCAAGGTTCTGACAATGCTGCAGCCGCATACCCTATGTCGTCGGTAACCGGGATCACATAGGCGCCGTCATCGGCATCGAGAACCTCGGATCCAATCACGTGATACTGGATCAGACCACCGGGAATCGTGTACCCGTACGCGGTGGCCTTGCCATCGACGTGGATGTCGGGCTGGATCGCCAACCGCTGTCCGGCGTGGTACTGGTCAGCCAAATTGTCACCAACCTCGATCACCGTAACCGTGGCTTCGTGGCCGAGCCGAGTGGGTTCCACCCTCAGGTCACGGCCATACAGCTTCGGGTGATCGCCGCCTTGCCGCACCAGCTTGACGTCAGAGAAGCACAGGCCAACGGCATCGATACGGATAAGTAGTTGATCCGCATTCGGCTTGATCGGAACATCGAGAGATTCCGGAGCACCATCCTTGCCGACGTTTTCGACACCTTTGCCGTAGGTGTTCCAACCCAAGTTGGCCTGAGGGAGCGGGGTCGTACCGCTCCGAAACTTGTCGACTGACCAATCCTGAACTGCGTCTGTACTCACGGGGACTCCATTCGAAATGTGTTACTTGAATGGTCGTCGCCTCACGGGTGTGAGGCAAGTCACAGATTGACCGACGGCACTTACGCCAAACCTGGCGTCGCGCGCCAATCTGTTATAAGTCGAGAACGCTCAGCTTCGACCCGACCCCTCCGACCGAGAGAGCGTGACCTACGATCCAACCATGAGCGGCACAACTCACCACCCAGACCAGCCCGTGACCCTTGCTCGCCTGCCCCGCACAGGCTCCATCCCGGTCCTTCTTCTCGTCACAATGATTCTGGGCCCCGGACTTCTCTCACCAGAGTTCAGCGCGTCATGGCTGTTCCGCTTTTCTCTCGTTCTGCTCATCCTGATGCGCGTGACGATGATTCGACTCGTCGTAACCAATCAGGCGGTGATCGTCACGAACTTTTTCCGAACGATCAGCGTTCCCCTCAACGACATGTTTGTCGACAAAGAACAGCCCAAGATCGGCTACCTCGAACTGGTCACCACCGGGGGCGAAACCGTCCATGTGGGTGCCGCTCCGAGCTGGGGCTTCGAGCTCGCGTCGCTTCGAGAACAGTTGCTCGATGAAGTCGGCCGCCGCCGCGGCTGGCGGTAGCAATTCAGGAAACGCTCCAATTAGCTCCAGAGCGTTACATGAACGCTCGGCTTAAAGCGGTTGAGATGGGCGGCTGAGCCAGCCAACGTCGCCTGTACGGCTCGAGGTGTCTGCACGAAGCGCAGGAGCTCGCTCGCTGCGGGCGTGATCTGGTGGGGAAGCCCGGAGTAGACCGTCCAGGTGCCATGGGAGGCGGAACAGGGCAAGGTCACCGTGGCGAGCTTGCCCGCTTTGATGTCCTTTGAAACGCGATGCAGTAGTGCGAAGGCGACGCCACCGCCGGACCGCGCTTCAGCGAGCGCGGCCTCGCTGCTTTGGAAGACAAGCTGCTGGTCCTCCGGTATCGCCAGTTGCTGGAGCGTCTCGTGAGCCACGCCCCCTGGATCGATGGCCGATGGGCCAAGGAGCCACTGAAGTTGGGTTGCCTGCACAGCCGAAAGTTTCTTGCCGGCCAGTGGATGACTACGAGACACGGCGGCAACCTGCTGATATCGCACGAACTCGATCGATCGTGCGTCCCGTTTCAGGGCGGGGATCGACGGGCCCATGGCGAGGTCCGCAACCCGGTTGGCGATGAGATCTCCGAACCGATCGGGCGAGTGAACCGACACCTCGACCCGCAGGTCTTTCGCCCGGGTGGTAAACAGTTCGATCAGCCCAGGCGCACAGTACTCGGCGAAGAGCGAAGACACCGCCAGACGAAGCAGCCGTTGACCGTCGGCCGCTGCGTGAACTTCGGCTTTGGTCTGCTCTTGCAACCCGAGCATTTCCACCGACCGAGTCGCCAGCCGTAGTCCGCCAGGAGTGAAAACAAGGCCATCGTGAGACCGATGGAACAGTCGATCGTCAAGCTCACGTCGCAGCGCCGAGATGTGATTGCTCACCGCTGCTTCGCTCACACCGAGCTCTTCGGCAGCGGATTTCGACGAGCCATGACGAACGACGGCGGCAAAGGTCTTGAGTTGGGTCGGCGTCATTACGCCCATGAAACCCGAGATGGCCCTCCGATACCAACTCCGCAACCGCCCAACTACACCGTTCTGTGTAGTGACGGTTGGCACACGAGCACACCTTCGGCTTGAATGACGTCACCGGCAATCAGAAAGGGCAGAGATGCAGGTTCCAGCACCGTTTGAATATGAGCGGGCCACCAGCGTTGACCACGCCATCGCACTTATGGAGCGATTGGGCGATGAGGCGCGCGTAGTGGCCGGCGGACACAGTTTGATACCGATGATGAAACTCCGGCTGGCGATGCCGGAGTACTTGATCGACATCAACGATTTGGTCGACGAGCTCCAGTACATACGTTTCACCGACACCGAGGTCCGCATTGGCGCATTGACCCGCCACCAGCAATTGCTGGAAAGCGACGAGCTCGCTGCGGTGTTCCCCATCTTCCGCGATGCCGAGAAGGTCATCGCCGACCCCGTGGTTCGTAACCGAGGCACCCTCGGCGGCTCGTTGTGTCAGGCCGACCCATCCGAAGACCTCAGTGCGGTGTGTGATGCGCTCGAAGCCAGCTGCGTCATCCGCAACACCAGCGGCGAACGAGTGGTCGAGATGCACGATTTCCATCGCGGCCCCTACGAGACGGCCGTCGCCGATGGCGAAATGCTCACCGAGGTACGCATCCCGATCAAGCCCAACAGCAGCTCGGCCTATCACAAGGTGGAACGGCGGGCCGGCGATTGGGCGGTTGCATCAGCAGGCGCAGCGGTGACCATGGATGGCGATGTGATCGCCGACGGCCGGGTTGGATTGTGTGCGGTGGGCCCAAACCTCACCAACGTGCAACCGATCTCCGACGCTCTGCGAGGCCAAGCCCCCAGCGAAGAGCTGTACGCCCGAGTCGGCGAGATCGCCGCAGCCAATGCCAGCCCGCAGACCGACACCCGCGGCACCGCCGCATACAAGACCCATCTCGCAAAGGAACTGGCTGTCCGCTCGCTGCGCGTCGCCGTTGCCCGAGCCACCGGACAGGCATAAGGAGCCATCATGGAAATCTCAATGAATCTGAACGGTGAAGACATCACCGCCGAAGCTGAACCCCGCACCCTGCTGGTGCACTTCCTGCGTGACAACTTGGGCCTCACCGGCACCCACTGGGGCTGTGACACATCCAACTGCGGAACGTGCGTGGTCTGGGTAGACGAAGAGCCGGTAAAGAGCTGTACCCATCTGGCCGCCATGGCGTCTGGGCACCGTGTGAAGACCGTAGAGGGCCTCGAAACCGCCGAAGGTCTCGATCCGGTCCAGGAGGGCTTCATTCAGTGCCACGGCCTGCAATGTGGCTACTGCACGCCGGGCATGATGATGACCGCCCGGGCACTGCTCGACAAGAACCCCGACCCGTCCGAAGAGGTCATTCGCGAGGCCATCAGCGGGCAGATCTGCCGCTGTACCGGCTACTCCACCATTATTCGATCAATTCAATGGGCCGCCTCCAAGGAGCGCGAGACCGCTGTAACCCTGGAAGGGAGCCCGGCATGACCGTTACCGACAACGCAAACCAGATTCCGACGCCGGAAAACAACCTCAACGACCAGAAGCCCGTCGGGTTTGGTCGCATGCTCCGTAAGGAGGACGCCCGCCTGGTTCGAGGAGTTGGGCAGTTCGTTGACGACGTACAGCTGCCTGGCATGCTCCATATGGCCATCCTGCGCAGTCCGTTCGCCCACGCCAAAATCAACTCGATCGATACATCCGCAGCCGAGGCCCACCCCAAAGTAAAGGCGGTCATCACCGGTGCGGTCCTGGAGACGCTCAACCTTGCCTGGATGCCCACGCTCTCCAATGACGTCCAAGCGGTACTGGCGACCGACAAGGTGCGCTTCCAGCATCAGGAAGTGGCCTTCGTTGTTGCAGAAGATCGCTACAGCGCCCGGGATGCACTGGAACTGATCGACGTTGACTACGAACCCCTTGACCCGGTCATCGATGTTCGCAAGGCACTCGATCCGGACGCGCCGGTCATTCGCGATGATCTCGAGGGCAAAGACAACAATCACTGCTTCGACTGGGAGGCCGGCGACAAAGCCGAATGCGATGCGGTCTTCGCAGATGCCGACATTATCGTCACCGAAGACATCGTGTACCCCCGGGTCCACCCGGCCCCGATGGAGACCTGCGGCAGCATCGCCGACATGGACAAGGTAAGCGGCAAACTCACCCTGTACAGCACGACTCAGGCACCGCACGCTCACCGCACCGTGTACGCGTTGGTAGCTGGCATCCCCGAGCACAAGATCCGAGTTATCGCTCCCGACATCGGCGGCGGCTTCGGAAACAAGGTTCCGATCTATCCGGGCTATGTGTGTTCAGTTGTTGCATCGATCGTGACCGGCAAACCGGTGAAGTGGATGGAAGACCGCACCGAGAACCTGGTGAGCACTGGTTTTGCCCGTGACTACATCATGCGAGGCGAAATCGCGGCCTCGAAGGACGGCAAGATCCGAGCGATCCGCACCCACGTCCTCGCAGATCACGGGGCGTTCAACGGAACCGCAGCGCCGATCAAGTACCCCGCCGGATTCTTCGGCGTGTTTACCGGCAGCTACGACCTTGAAGCGGCTTACTGCGACATGGACGCGGTCTACACGAACAAGGCACCCGGTGGCGTCGCGTATGCGTGCTCGTTCCGAATCACCGAGGCGGTCTACCTGATCGAGCGGATGGTGGACGTGCTGGCCTACGACCTCGATATGGATCCCGCCGAGCTGCGACTGAAGAACTTCATCCAGCCAGATCAATTCCCGTACGAGACCAAAACCGGTTGGGTCTATGACAGCGGCGACTACGAGCCCGCGATGCGTAAGGCCATGGACATGATCGGTTACGACGACCTTCGCAAGGAGCAGGCCGAAAAGCGCGAGCGAGGCGAGCTCATGGGCATCGGCATCTCGTTCTTCACCGAGGCCGTGGGGGCTGGTCCTCGCAAGGACATGGACATCCTGGGTCTCGGCATGGCCGACGGTTGTGAGCTTCGCATCCATCCGACCGGCAAGGCAGTGGTTCGCCTCAGTGTGAAGACTCAGGGCCAGGGTCACGAAACGACCTTTGCCCAGATCGTGGCCGAGGAGATCGGCATTCCACCAGACGACATCGACGTGGTTCACGGCGATACCGACAACACACCGTTTGGACTGGGAACTTACGGTTCGCGATCCACTCCGGTATCGGGTGCTGCAGCCGCTCTCGTCGCCAGGAAGGTGAAGGACAAGGCCCAAATCATTGCATCTGGGATGTTGGAAGTAAGCGTGGCCGACCTCGAGTGGGACAAGGGAACTTTCAGCGTGAAAGGCGACCCCTCCAAGTCGGTCACCATTCAAGACATCGCCATGAAAGCTCACGGAGCAGGCGATCTGCCCGAGGGGCTGGAAGGCGGGCTTGAAGCGCAGATCTGCTACAACCCCGAGAACCTTACCTATCCATTCGGCGCCTACATTTGCGTCGTGGATGTGGATCCCGGCACCGCCGAGGTCAAGGTCCGTCGCTTCGTTGCTATCGACGATTGTGGGACCCAAATCAACCCCATGATCATCGAAGGCCAGGTCCACGGCGGACTCGCCGACGGCGTTGGCATGGCACTGATGGAAATGATCTCCTTCGACGAAGACGGCAACTGCTTGGCCGGCTCGCTTATGGATTACCTCATCCCCACCGCCATGGAGGTTCCCGACTGGGAAACCGGCCACACGGTCACGCCGTCGCCGCACCACCCGATCGGCGCCAAGGGCATCGGCGAATCCGCCACCGTAGGCTCGCCGCCCGCGGTCGTGAACGCTGTGGTCGACGCGTTGAAGCCCTTCGGTGTGCGCCACGCCGACATGCCACTCACGCCCAGCCGGGTGTGGGAAGCGATGCAAGGCAACCACACGCCGCCCATTTAGCTAGCACCATGTCCCAACGGGGTCAGACCCCTTCCGTTTGGAAGGGGTCTGACCCTTTCCAAAGGCAGGTTCAAGAAGATGAAGATCACAACACGCGTGAGCGAGCTCATTCAGCAGCGTCGGCCCTTTGTGCTGGCGACTGTTGTGCGCGCTCAGTGCCCCACCTCGACCCGGCCGGGAGACGCCGCAGTTATTCTCCCGGACGGCTCCATCGAGGGTTTCATCGGCGGACAGTGCGCCGAGAGTTCTGTAAGAGCCGCCGCCCTTGGCCTTCTCGAGTCCGGTGAAACCCTCCTCCTTCGCATCCTCCCTGAAGACGGCGACGAGTTCCCCGAAGCGCCCGGGGCCCTCACCACCGTCAACCCGTGCCTGTCTGGCGGGGCCATGGAGATCTTCATGGAACCCAAGATTCCGGCCCTTGGCGTCGGCGTGATTGGAAGTACACCAATTGCCGACGCGCTTCGTGAGATGGGAGCCTCGTTGGGTTATGGCATGTTGAGCGGTATCGAAGGCTCAAGCGCAGTCATCATCGCGAGCCACGGGCGTGACGAAGAGTCAACTATTCGTGCCGCTCTCGACGCTGGCGTCGGCTTTATCGGTCTCGTCTCAAGCAAGAAGCGAGGCGAAGCCGTCATCGACTCGCTCGACCTCAACCCCGAAGAACGCCGAGCGGTCCGAAGCCCCGTCGGCGCGTGGATTGGAGCGAAGACTGCAGAGGAGATCGCGCTTTCGATCTTGTCTGATGTGATCAAGGCGGTCCGCTTGGAAGGCCTGGAGTCCCCCAAATTCGACGCGCCCGAACACCCGGCCACCGTGGTGGATCCTGTGTGTTCGATGACGGTAACCGTGATGGACGACACGCCTCATCTTCACCACGAGGGCCAGGACTACTGGTTCTGCAATCCGGGATGTCGCACCCGATATGCAGAAGAGATTGGCGCTGCGTGAGCCTCACCCTTACCGAGCTCACCCAGCGTCTCGACGAGGCCGACTACCTCGTAGACGAAGGCCTTTCGATGGCCCTCTTCCTCGCCCAGGCCGTTGGTCAACCGCTGCTCCTGGAAGGCGAACCGGGGGTAGGCAAAACGGCGGCCGCTATCGCGCTGGCACACGCGCTGGACACAACCTTCTTACGATTGCAGTGCTATGAGGGCATTACGGCCTCGGAGGCCCTGTACGAGTGGAACTATCCGCATCAGCTTTTGAGCATCCGGACCGCCGAGGCCGACGGTGGCGCCGACGAGTCTGATCTCTTCACCGAGAAGTTTTTGCTGAACCGCCCACTCTTGCAGGCAGTTCGCCATTCCGGCCCCCGGCCGGCGGTCTTGCTGATCGACGAGATCGATCGCTCGGACGATGAATTTGAGGCGCTGCTGTTTGAGTTCTTGGCCGAAGGCTCAGTGACCGTGCCCGAACTAGGAACCTTTAAGGCGGAGGTCCCGCCCGTGGTGATCCTGACGTCCAATCGAAGCCGAGAACTCCACGATGCGTTGAAGCGTAGGTGCTACTACCACTGGATCGAGTACCCATCGGTCGAGCGTTCGGCGGCGATCGTGCGGCGGAACGTCCCCGGTGGTACCGATGAACTGGTGAAAGCGGCCACGAACTTTATCGCCCGTACCCGATCGCTCGATCTCGATAAGCCACCGGGCCTCGCCGAAGCGATCGATTGGGTTTCGGCCCTGCACGCACTCGGGATCAGCGAACTCGAGCGAGAGACCGCCTTGTCGACGCTCGGAGCAATCGCGAAAAGCCCTGACGATCTGTCGACGATCACCACCGAACTGGCGAATGAAATCGGCAGCATGGGCCCAGCCAGCGAGGGGGCAGCATGAGCTTGTTCGCCCACCACGAAGTCGTGCTGGTTGTTCAAGGCCTCGCAGGATTCAGCGTCGCTGGATTGCTCGCTGCCTTTTTGACGTCGTGGAGCAGTGTGCGCCATAGGATCACTTCAAGAAATGGAGAAACATCGTGAAACTGGAAAATGAGTTCGTTGTCAATGCGCCGATCGATCGTGCGTGGGAGGTCCTTACCGACATTCCCGAGATCGCCCCGTGCCTGCCCGGTGCCCGACTTACCGGACAAGAGGGTTCGGTGTACAGCGGCAAGGTCAAGATCAAGGTTGGACCCGTCACCGCCGAGTACGCCGGCACCGCTGACTTTCTGAAGCTGGACAAGGACAACTACCACGTTGACATCGATGCCAAGGGCCGCGACTCACGAGGGTCCGGAAACGCATCGGCCATCATCACCGCCGACATGACCGAGGTCGAGGGTGGCACCAAGGTGGTCATCGTGACCGATCTCAAGATCGCGGGCAAGGTCGCCCAGTTCGGCAAGGGTGTGATCGGGGATGTGTCCAAGAAGCTGATCGATCAGTTCGTCGAGTGCATCGAAGCCAAGCTTGACCATGATCAAACCGGTCCCGAAGAAGCGATCGAACAGGTGGCCGCGGCATCAGCTGACGCAGGTACCGCCGATGCCAGCTCTGCAGCTGACGCGGGTTCAGCAGCCGACACTGCCGCTGATTCCGGTGCTTCCACAGCGGCTGCTGCGGGCGCTGCCGCCAGTGCCGCCGCGGCACCGATCAAGCGCACGTTTGACCAGCCCGAGGAGGAAATGGAGGCGCTCGACCTTATGGACGCCGCCGGTGGTGCGATGGCCAAACGCTTCGCCCCTCTTGCCGCTGGTGGTGGCCTTATCGCCCTCATCATCTGGATCATCAGCCGAGGCTGACACCTGTGTTCTCCGGCGTCGATCGTGCGATCTTCGGCGCCACATTTGCAGAACGTCTGAACCGAGCCGGTGTGGCTGTCCCCCTGGGGGCAGTGCACCGGCTCGTTCATGGAATGGAAGCGGCCGGACCGCTTTCAAAACGTGATCTGTACTGGCTGGCCCGGGTCAGCCTGGTCTCGCGAAAGAGTGATCTGGAGCGTTTCGACGCAGTGTTTGCCGCAGTTTTTGAACTGTCGCTGGAGGAGATGAAGAACCCGGAGTCTCGTCGGGCGGTACCGGCGCCCCGCAAAGACGATGCGTACATGTCGCTACGCGTTCCTGACGCTGCAGGCGAAGCCGGTCAGGGACTTCCGTGGGCCACGTTGCCAACCGTCACCGACGGCGAGGAGGATTCTGACCCGTCCGACGAGGACGCCGCGATTCCTGAACGTCTTCCGTCGCGCCTAGAGGCCCAGATGGACACTCCCTTTGACCTTCTCGACCCGGCGATGCTCCAAGAAGTTGAGGAGGCGCTGGCATCGGCGCTACCGCAATGGCCCACCAGGCCGAGCCGGCGCCGGCAGCCGTCGAAGAACGGTATGTCGATCGAACTTCGCCGATCGCTGCGGGCAGCGATGTCGACCGGCGGCGAGCCGTTGCTCTTGAAACGATCCCGCCGCCGTTTGCGCCCCCGCCGGCTCGTGATGCTCGTCGACGTGAGCGGGTCGATGCAGTCGTTTACCCGGCCCTATCTCCACCTCACTCGCTCGATGGCGTTGAGCGGGCGAGCCGAGGTGTTTGCCTTCGGCACCAAACTCACTCGCATCACACCGTCGCTGCGGCGTCGATCGCCTACCGAAGCGGTGGACCGAGCGAGTGAAGAAGTCACGGACCGTTTTGGAGGGACTCGCCTGGCGCACAGCATTCGATCGTTGCTGACCGACGGTGTGTGGGGTTCCTACACGCGCGGAGCAATCGTGCTGATCGCCTCGGATGGCTGGGATACCGATCCTCCCGAAGAGGTCGCCAAGCAGATGGCCAAACTCTCGCGCCGGTGCCACAAGATCATTTGGCTCAATCCTCGCAGCGCGAACGATGGCTTCGAGCCAAAGGTGGCATCGATGGCCGCTGCACTTCCGCACTGCACCACGTTTTTGCCAGGACACAGCCTGCGAGCAATGTCGGACGTCGTAGAGGCCATATGTGGCCCATAGCCACCTGGCCCAAACTGCACTAGGTTCGAATCCGAAACAAGGAGGAACGATGTCAGTTACGAACGTCGGCGACAAGGCCGCCATCAAGACCCTCCAAGCCGTCAGTGGAGGGCTCTGGAACCTAAAGGCCAACCTGATGGTTGACATTGTCGACCAGCATGGGCCTGCCCGTTCGTTGGGCTGGTTCGCCACCAACATGCCAAAGTACGAGCGAAT
The DNA here is from genome assembly GCA_938029215.1 of uncultured Acidimicrobiales bacterium. Lineage (GTDB taxonomy): Bacteria > Actinomycetota > Acidimicrobiia > Acidimicrobiales > SZUA-35 > JABDIY01. The sequence goes on from CALHFG010000024.1 coordinate 56,857, forward strand.
ACTCAAGCGATGGGGACCGCTCCGCACCCACTATCTGGCGTCGGTGATTTCTGCGCTGAACGGCTGTGGGTACTGCACCTATGGCCATGCCTACGCATTCAATCTGCACTTTTTCGATCGCCAGGGGCGGGTGTTCCCGCTCGATGAAGAGCAGATGATGAATGCGGGCTCGCTCGATCGACACAGCATCGTCTCGCTGTTCCAGTCTGCATTGAACGCTGGCGGCATGAGCGAGGAAATTCCGTGGGTGGAGCGCACGATCGAGCTCTACGACTCCCGGGTCGCCAATACCGCCCACGCCGAAGCGGACGACGCGGGCGAGGCGGACGACAAAGCGATCTTCCACCTGGTCGACATGTTTGCCTGGCTCAACGCGTGTGGAATTCAGGGCGGCACCGAGCCCGATGAAGCACACGATCCGATCAACAAGAACACCGAGCTGCGAACCCGGTACGAGACCGCCCGCCAGAACAACTAGTTCATTGTCCGAGCTTGGCTCGGCGGCATGCCCATCACGCGCTTGAACGCTCGACTAAACGCGGCCTCTGAGCTGTATCCGAGAGAGTGGGCGATCTCAAGAATCGAACGACCAGCATCCTGTAACTGGGCCTCGGCGACCTGCATCCGCCATCGGGTGACATAGTGCTTTGGAGATTCGCCAACGAGCTCGGTGAAGCGAGCGGAAAAGCCGGAGCGAGACATCGCCACCTCAGACGCCAATGTATCGACAGTCCACTTTCGGGCCGGATCGCGGTGGACCAAGGCCAACGCTCGGCCGATTTCGGGATCGCGGAGAGCGCCGATCCACCCGGTTCGACCATTGCTTTCGTTCTGGATCCAGGAACGAATCGCCTGCATCACGATGATGTCGCACAGACGGGTGACGATCGCCTCGCCTCCGGGCTTTGGCACCCTGGTTTCGGAGTCGAGTAGTTCCAGGACAGCGGGAAACCAGGCCCATTGTTCGTTGTTGACGGTCGAGCGAATGATGATGAGTTCGGGAAGCAACTCCAGAAGATTTCGAGCGGCCGGATGTCCGAAACGGACAACACCGCAAATGAGGGTTGTGAGGTCGCCGCCGCCTCCATGGCGCAGAACGGCGTATTGATCACTGAAGTACTCGTGGGGCAGATCAAAAACGGTCGGTGCAGCAGCGTTTGGATCGTCGTAGGCAACATGGCCTCCGCCGTGAGGAACCAGCACGACATCTCCGGCGCAAAGGTCATGAGTTTCACCTGAGGCATCACGCACCGTGCACGACCCGCTGGTGATCACATGGAACCACAGCCAATCGTCCATGTCGGGCAAATCGACGCCCCACGGACTCGTCAATTCCGATGGGCAGTAGAACATGCCATCGATTCGGAGAGCACCGAGAGCGTCCGCCAGCGGATCGCTAATCGTCGACAACTCTCGCATCTGACTCATTTACGGTTTCCTTCCCTCTCGACCAAGTCTCGCACGACAGGGCCGGGAATGATGCCGGCCCCCGAATGCAGCGGGTCGCGGATGAGAGACACCACGTTTGCTCCCGGTCCGTAGCTGTGGATCGCCCCATGAGGCCGGATGCGAACAAAGCAGCCGTCGGGCTCGGAAAGGGCGCCGTGTCCCGAGATCGCCTTCAGCCGTCCACGGTCGAGCAGACCGAGAACCTCTGGGTCATCCATCGCGACAATCTCGGCTTTGGCTTGGAAGTGGATCGTGAACGGAGGACCCGCGGGCATGCGGCGAAAGGGCACGGTCACAGCGGCGTAGCCGCTGGAGCTAACGTTCTTGGCCTTGCGGCTCGTCGCCATGGTGTGGGCCCACAAACTGCCATCAGCCCATTCGTACACAACGCCAGCAACATGGGGCCGTCCTGCCGGCGACGTGGTCGCCAACGTGCAAAACGACTTCTTTGCCAGCACCTTCATGATCCGCTTCCGATGTTTGATGGAGGCGGCGGTTTCTAGGAGCTCCGAGGAAGCGATGGATTGTTGAGGGGGTCTTTGAGGGGAGGTGTTTGGTTGGTTCATGCCTCCACTGTGAGGTACCGAATCCAGACGGTGAATACCTGGATGGGCGAGAGACTTGATCAAACCTCCAAGACTGGCTGCGCGGGCTAGAGCTCCAGTTCGTTCAGCGCGTCTTCGATTCCCTTGTGGAAGGTCGGGTAGGCGAAGATCATTTTGCGGATCGTGCTGATGGGTGTCTTGGCATGGACGGCCAATGACAGCAGTCCGAGCACTTCGCCGCCGTGGGGACCAACCGATGTAGCTCCCACGAGGACGTCGTTGTCCTTGTCGGCTACCAGTTTGATGAAGCCTTCGTTACCAGTGCTATGCAGCCAACCTCGGGCGGTGTGGCCGACGATCTTGAACGCGGTGGCTACATTGAGTCCAGCCTCTCGAGCCTCGGCTTCGGTCCTGCCCACCGCACCCACCTCGGGGTCGGTGAAGGTCACTGCCGAGAGCGCATCAAGGTTCAGCGCCTCAGTTGCGTTACCCAGGATGTCTTCTGCGGCGATCGCCGCCTGGCGCGTGGCGAGATGGGTGAACAATCCGTCGCCTGCGATATCGCCGACGGCCCACAGGTTCTCGGCGCCAGCGACCCGCTGCCTGCCATCCACATCGAAAAAGCGGAGATCTTCGTCGAGCCCGAGCGTTCCAACGCCAAGTTCTTTCAGAAAGGTCCGGCGGCCGGTAGCTACCAGGAGCTTTTCTGCACTGATCTGGCTGCCATCGGGCATGGCGACGGTAAACACGTCGTCTTCATACGAAACCGAGCTTGCGAACTGGCCGGTATGAACTGTAATTCCCTCTTTCTGGAAGACTTCAGCCAATACGTCGCCCGCCTCTGGCTCGTTGCGGGGAAGCAAGCGATCCATCCCTTCGATCACGGTGACCTTCACGCCAAATCGAGCCATTACCTGTGCGAGCTCGGACCCAATGGCGCCGCCTCCAAGCACGATGAGCGACTCGGGCAACTCCTTCGCTTCGACGATCTGGTGGTTGGTCCAGTACGGCGTATCGGCCAGGCCGGGAATTGGTGGAACAGCCGCCAGGGTGCCGGTGGCCACGACGATGCCCTTGGACGCCACATAGGTGTCCCCGTTGACTTCAACGGTGCCAGGAGCGGTGATCTTGGCGTAGCCGCGAATGAACGTTCCACCCTTGCCCACGAAACGGTCGACCGCCACGGTGTCATCCCAGTTGTCGGTGGCTTGATCCCGGATTCGCTGGGCCACCGGGCCCCAGTCGGGTGTGGTAGTCGAGGCTCCGGCGAGGTCTGCGACACGTCGGCTTTCGGCGATGAGGTTAGACGCTCGAATCATCATCTTGCTGGGCACGCAACCCCAGTACGGGCATTCCCCGCCCACCAGCGAGCCTTCAATCCCAACCACGTTCAACCCGGCCTCGGCAAGGTTGCCACCAACGGTTTCACCCGCAGGTCCTAGTCCGACTACGACAACATCTACTTTGGTGGCCTCAGCCATGGGAGCTCCTCGTGATCTTTATATGCTTGATTGCGACTATCTGAACACGCTCAGATGCAATCTTGTTCCCGAAAGAACAACGACACCAACGAAGTTGTTCCAAACTGAGCTCCACCCTCAAGCCAACTAGCCATCAGGTCGACCTTTCCATCATGCCCGCACCCAAAATCTGCACGCTCTTCACCGCAGCAGCGCTGCTCGCCGGCTGCGGATCCAGCGAACCCAATGTCGGTATCGACCCCGGTGCGCCACCAACCACAAACGCATCGATCGAACTGGAAGCGCCCGAACGAACGACCGAGCCCGCCACCCAAACCACCGAGCCACCGGCAATGAAGGCGCCTTCGGTAGCGTGGTATGACCCGGAGGCTGAGGCCGAGTGCGACACCGACAACGTCGGAGAAGACAAAGGCCCGGTTCGAGTCATCTACCGCGTCGACGAAGGCGAGCTTGGCGAAGTTTGCCTCGGCGAAGACGTACCCGAATTGCGAGAAGCGTGGGAGGCGCTGGCCGAACTGACGACACCCGAAGCCCGGCTCGGGGTCAGACTGTACGCCGGATGGGAAGGCAACGAAGACAACGACCTCCTCGCCTTCGCCACTCCGACATTCGAAGCCGAAGGCGGTGAGCTGTCGATCATTGCGGTCGAGATCGACCAAACCCGAGATGATCCCGCCGAGGCCCGACTCACCATCCTTCACGAGCTTGCCCATGTCTTCACCCAAACCCCGGACCAACTCGAGTGGCATTTGGATCCCGACGAATGCGGTGACACCTACTGGAACGACAGCGGTTGCACGCTCCCCGACTCCTACCTCAACCGCTGGGTTGAAGACTTCTGGACCGATGACCAGGTGGCTGCAGCCACCGAGGCCGAAGATCGCGATTCGGTGGGAGCCGAGCTGTGCGAGATCGACTCGAACTTTCTTGGCGAGTATGCGGCCACCCACCCGGACGAGGACTTCGCCGAGTCCTTCAGCGCCTACGTGTATGACCTGAGGGTTGCCCCGGCGGTCCAAGACAAGATCGACTGGTTCGGCCAATTCCCCGAGTTCGCAGAGATGCGAGCCGCCGCTGCCAACTCCGACCAGGAACCCCCACCCAACTCCTTCACCCCCTGCGGTTAACCCATCCTCCTCAAATTCCTGTGGGCCAACACAAACGGTGGGTTCTCACCACGGCAGAAGCCCGGAATGTGTTCCCAGTAAGGAAATTCGAGCCCGCCTCTTGACAAGCCGCATTGTTTGATATCAACTAGAACAATGCTACTTCGGGTTGATCACGAGTCGTCGGTCTCGTTGCATGAACAGATCGCCGGTTCCATCCGGGCCTCGATTGCGTCGGGAGACCTCCAGCCGGGAGAAAAACTCCCGCCAGCACGACAGCTGGCCGACGGCCTCGACGTCAACGTGCACACGCTGTTGCGAGCGATGCAGACCCTCCGAGACGAAGGGTTGCTCGAAATGCGCCGCGGAAGAGGCACCGCCGTTACCGGTGCTGCGCCAAACCTTGCCAGCTTCAACGAACTCGCCAAGAAGTTGGTGGCAGAGGCCCGCAAGGGCGGCATGAACAACGACCAAATACTCCAGATTGTGAAGGGACAGCTATGAAGACCACCCGTTTCATCAACGCCGCCATACTTCCGGCCGCAACGATCGCCGCGCCAGTGCTTGCGATCGCTCGATTCCGAGACGAACTCCCTGACCCAGTGGCCACCCACTGGAACCTCGACGGGACCGTCGATGGATCCATGTCGCTCACTGGCCTGCTCCTGACAGCCGGCGCAACCCTGGTGCTACCCGGTATTGCGCTACTCGTGGGAACCACAGTATGGAGCCATCGCCTTCCTCGCGGGTCGGCGCCCTTCGGTGCCGGTCTCGGCGCGTTCTTGGCAGTACTGGGGTCCGCGATCGTTGTGAGTACCGCCGTAGAACAACGCGGCCTCGCCACCTACACCGACGCCGACTCCCCCGCGATTCTTCTGGTCATCGCAGCTGCGACGGTCGCGGGACTCGGCGCAGCACTATTGAACCGTTCACTGCCATATGCACCCTCAAGTCTGACATCTCACCGGTCCGGTCCTGCTTTCAGCTCTGCCGAATCGATGGAACTTGGCGACGCAGAACGCATGGTCTTTGTTGAGACCCAATCGGTGAACTGGCTCCTCGCGGTCGCGATGGCGATATTCCTCGCTGGCGTGGTTACTGTCGTCTTCGGTCCGATCCTTGTTGGGGTAATCCTGATGCTGTCAGCATTGCCTGCCGCAGCCCTCGGCCGAATTCGGGTTCAAGTCGATCGCAACGGTGTTGTTGTGCGATCCGCACTCATCCCTCTTCGGTTCGCCAAGATCGGCCTTGCCGACATCGAGAGTGCGGGCGCAATCGACGTGAACCCCATGAGCTGGGGAGGTTGGGGATACCGCGGCTCGCTGCGGGTTGCAGGCACTGCTGCCGTCGTCACCAGAGGCGGCCCAGGAATGCGACTCGACCTCACCAAGGACCGCCTCTTCGCCGTCACGCTCGATGACCCCGACACACCCTCCCGGCTTCTCAACACCTTGGTCACTGCCTAGCCAACCGGTTGGCGCGGCCCAAGTGTTGATACCGCCTATGAGTCAGCCATCGACGAAGGACATGCTTTCGTTGATGAGCTCGGTCCACTGGGTTTCGTCGAAGCTCGGGATGGCAACCCACTCTTTGAAAACCTTCCCGGCCGGGGCGAACGATTGGCCATCGCCAGCCGCGATCAGTTCGGCCACCCGTCTCTTCGGCAGCTTGACAACGAGAGCACCGGTTTCCCGTTCAACAGTGGCGACGAAACCGCCCTTGGCCGAACGAAGACACTGGTGCCCCATCATCGTGCCTTCCACCAGGTCGCCGGATCCAAGGAACGGCTGTGCCACATCCCAGAAGGCCTCGTGGCCATCGTCTCGTTCACCTTTTGATGCCATTGTGATCCCTTCGTCGGAGCCAGATGAATCCCCTGTGGTGAGGTTCTACCACTACCACGAACAGATCATCGATAGAGGGACAACCCACGCCGGGTAATTGACCAGGGCGTCGATTGCTGAGAGATTTGATGGGTGCCAGAGTCGGTGACAAAGGACGATCCGCGCTGGGCGCTGTGGCTGCTGGGGCTCGTGGTCCCCACGCTCCCCCTCGTGTCGATGGTGCTCGTGAGGCAAAGCGGAAACGCCCTTTGGTGGCTTGTGAGCCCAGTGTTTGTCTTTGGGATCATTCCGTTCGTTGACCTGCTTCTTGGGGACGACGACCAGAACCTGGACCCCGAGGTTCTCGACCGCCTTGGTGGCAACCCCTATCACCGCCGGATTGTGGAGCTCTATATTCCGCTGCAGATCGCATCGTTCCTTGGGGGTGCCTGGTTCTATGGCCAGAGCACTGGCTGGGGCGAACGGCTAGGCATCGCAGTTTCGATCGGCATCGCCGGTGGTGTTGCCATCAATGCCGCCCATGAACTGGGCCACAAACGAGGCGCTCGGGCCGAGCGATTCGCGCTCGTTGCGCTGGCGCAGTCGGCCTATGGCCACTTCTATGTAGAACACAATCGAGGCCATCACCGAAACGTGGCCACTCCCGAGGACCCTGCGTCATCCCGGTTCGGTGAGTCGCTGTGGCAGTTCCTTCCCCGCACGCTCTGGGGCTCGCTGGTCAGCGCGATCAGATTGGAACGTTCACGTATGCACCGCCGCGGAACGGCGTTCTTGTCGCCCCACAACCACATCGTGCAGGGACTCGTACTCACCGGCGTGGTCTGGGGCCTTGCGGTTGCGCTAGGTGGCTTCGGGGTGTGGTCCTTCCTGCTGATCCAGGCGGTAATTGGGATCTATCTGTTGGAGAGCGTCAACTACCTGGAACACTATGGGCTCCAGCGCCAGAAGCTGGATTCGGGCCGATACGAAGCCTGCGCTCCCCGCCACTCGTGGAATAGCGACCACCGTGTGTCCAATGTGTTCCTGTATCAATTGCAACGACACTCAGATCATCACGCCAACCCGACCCGCGACTATCAAGCCCTGCGATCCTTCGAAGAAGCACCCACGCTGCCCACCGGGTATTCGGGCATGCTCGTGCTGGCGGTGTTTCCGTGGGCTTGGCGTCGAGTGATGGACCCCAAAGTCCTCGCTCACTACGAGCACGACACCAGCTTGCTCAACAGCCGTTAACTAGGGGCGCTGCTTCACCAGATCGAGGGCGACGTCGACGATCATGTCTTCCTGGCCGCCGACCATACGCCGCTCGCCTAGTTCCATGAGGATGTCTCGGGTGTCGAGGTCGTATCGCTCAGCGGCGGCCTCGGCATGGCGGAGGAAGCTGCTGTACACACCGGCATAGCCGAGACTCAGCGTCTCCCGATCCACCCGGACCGGCCGGTCCTGAATGGGGCGCACCAAATCGTCGGCGGCATCCATGAGCGCCGACACATCGGAACCGTGTTTCCAGCCTTCGAGGTTCGCTACGGCAATGAACGCCTCGATTGGACAGTTCCCAGCGCCAGCGCCCATGCCGGCCAGCGATGCATCCACCCGGTAGCAGCCCTCTTCTACTGCAACGACCGAGTTGGCGACGCCGAACGTGAGGTTGTGATGTGCGTGAATGCCGATCTGGGTTTCGGGCTGCAGCACATCGCGATAGGCCCGCATGCGACTGCGGACATCGCCCATGGTCAGGCGACCACCGGAATCGGTGATGTAGACACAGTGCGCCCCATAGGATTCCATGAGGAGCGCCTGCTGCGCCAACGGTTCGGGGTCGTTCATGTGCGACATCATGAGGAAGCCCGATACATCCATTCCTAGATCGCGAGCCTTGGCGATGTGTTGAGCGGCGACGTCGGCTTCGGTGCAATGGGTCGCGACTCGGACCGATGTGGCACCGAGCGAGTGAGCCTGCACCAGATCGTCGATGGTTCCAATGCCAGGAACTAACAGCACCGTGAGCGCCGCGTTCTTGATGACCGACGCCGACTCTTCGATCCACTCCCAATCGGTGTGGGCGCCGAAACCATAGTTAAACGATGACCCACCGAGGCCGTCGCCGTGGGTTACTTCGATCGCATCGACGCCGGCTTCGTCCAGCGCCTTTGTTATTGCTCGAACATGTTCGATCCCATATTGGTGGCGGATGGCATGCATTCCGTCACGCAGGGTTACGTCCTGGATATACAGCCGCTCTGGAACCACGCTCATGCCGTCACCCGCGACGCACCATGTTGCTTTGAAGCAATCTGTTCGGCGGTCTTGAGCGCCGCACTGGTCATGATGTCCAGGTTCCCGGCATAGGGCGGCAGGTAGTGCCCGGCGCCCTCGACCTCGAGAAACACCGAGATTTTCCAGCCAGTGAACTTTCGGTCGAGTTCAGGGATTCGCACCGGCGAATCTTCGCCGATCGCATCCACCTGCACCTCCTGCTTGAGGCGATAGCCGGGGACGTAGGTAGCAACTCGCTCAACCATTTCCGCGATCGACTTCTTGAAGGCTGCCGGGTCACCGGTCTGGGTAAGGCAGAACACCGTGTTGCGCATGATCAGCGGTGGCTCGGCTGGGTTCAAAACGATGATGGCCTTGCCAAGGTTCGCTCCGCCTACATCTTCGAGCGCCTTCGAGGTGGTTTCGGTGAACTCATCGATGTTGGCGCGGGTGCCCGGTCCAGCGGAGCGGGACGAGATGGAGCTAACGATCTCGGCATATTCGACCGGCGCCACCGCCGCGACAGCGGCAACCATGGGGACGGTGGCTTGTCCACCGCAGGTGACCATGTTGAGGTTGGGCGCATCGAGATGTGCGTCGAGGTTGACCGGAGGCACAACGTAGGGGCCCACGGCCGCCGGAGTCAGGTCCAGCACTCGCTTGCCATGGTGCTGCAGGATCTCGTTGTGTTTGGCGTGGGCGCCTGCCGAAGTTGCGTCGAATACGATCTCGATGTCGGCGAACTCGGGCATTGCCACGAACCCGTCGATGCCGTCGGACGTCGTTGCGACACCTCGATCTCTGGCTTTGGCCAGCCCATCGCTCTCCGGATCGATGCCCACCACTGCGGTGATTTCGATCGGCCCATCAGAGGCCTGGGCCTTAATCAATAGGTCGGTGCCGATGTTGCCCGAACCGATAATTGCTGCCTTCATTCGGCCTCCAGATAGGTAGTGACAGTGCCAAGCGGACCGAAGTCGGCGAAGATGGCGTTTCCGGCCGCAATCGGTTTCATGGGTCCAAGCGAACCCGTCATCAGCACGTCGCCAGCGCGCAACGGAGTGCCTCGCTGGCACATCACGTCGGCTAGCCAGCGAGCTGAGTTCAACGGATGCCCCAGGCAGGCTGCGCCTTCGCCGGTGGCCACGGTTTCGCCGTCCACATCCATGCGCATTGGAATCGTGCGGAGGTCTACCGCACTCAGCGGGACAGGGCGGCCGCCGACGACGTACAGCCCGCAACTCGCGTTGTCGGCCACAGTGTCGACGATTCTGATATCCCAGTCGGCGATTCGGCTGTCGACGATCTCGATCGATGGAAGCGCATAGGCGGTGGCATTGATGATGTCGACAAAGCTGTGTTCACCCTTATCGAGGTCGTGTTCCATCACGAGGGCAACTTCGGCTTCGGCCCGAGGCTGCAGGAGACGGCCCGCTTCGATCGGAACGCCGTCGCCGTATTCCATATCAACAAAAAGGGTTCCGAAGTCGGGTTGATCGACTCCGACTTGCTCCATCACCGCCTTGGAGGTGATGCCAATTTTCCGACCCGACACTCTCCTTCCATCCGCTATCGCTGCCTTGGTGTTGATCTCTTGAATCGCATAGCCCACGTCGATATCACTGCCGGTTTCGACGATGTCTCGGACTGGACCCATGGCGACCCCGCTCTCTGCGGCGGCTCGCAGCTGTTCAGCAGCTGCGTTGATCAGATCCTGACTGGTCATTGATTCTCCTGCGCCTCGCGAGCGAGACGGGCTTGTTTGTCGGCCAACAGTTCGCCACCAGCCATGAAGTCAGTATTCGGAAACTCGTTGATCCAGACTCGAACTGCTGTCCTCGGGGCGCCGATGTGTTCGGCCATCGCGTCGGTGATGGCATCCATCAGCGCCTTTTTCTGCTCAGCGGTTCGACCTTCGGCCATGTGCACGTTTACCAGAGGCATGACTATGCCTTTCCCTTGACGGTGACTGTGCCCAGATGGCTGTAGCGGGCGGTGGCGATTGTTCCCGCCCCGAGCGGACGAGCGTCGGTCGCGGCACCGGCCATCACCAGCCAACCCTTTTCGAGTTTCTGACCGTGCTTACCGAGGTGGTTGGCCAGCATCGCCAGACAGGCGGCTGGGTCACCGAGCAAAGCCGCCCCTGTTGCGGTGCCGGTGATTTCGCCATCCACTTCGAACACACACCCGAGAGTGGTGAGATCGGCTTCACCTGGGGCGATGCCGTCGGTCCCGATCGCAACCCGAGCGGCCGAGGTGTTGTCGGCAATCACATCGGGGAGCGTGAACGAAAACTTCTCAAACCGCGAGTCGATAACTTCAATGCCTCCCACAATCTTCTCGGTAGCGTCCAGCGCGTCCGCGGCTGTAACACCGGGACCGGCAAGATCGTCACCCAGAATGAACACGATCTCCGGTTCACACCGTGGATGGATCAACTCGCCCAGTGACACCTCACCCGACTCGTCGAGAACGGTAGATGCCGGAACCCAGCCATAGACGGGTTCGCTCACCCCCATCTGTTCCTGTTTGGCGACCGACGTCAGTCCGAGCTTGGCACCGGCCAACGTGTCGCCTCGGCTCAGTTGCAGTTCAAGGAGCGCGGCCTGGATGGCGTACGCGTCATCGAGGGAGAGTTCGTCGACCTGCTTGGTTATCGCTTGAACATCGCGCCGTTCATCTACAGCGCTCATCAGGTAGTTCGCCCAGTGGGCGTGATCGATGGACATCAGGATTTGGCCAATGCATTGCGAGCCGCCTCGGCATCGGTATGGAGCTTCTTCATCATCTCGGCCTGTGGGCTGTACTTCATCGACCCATTGTCGATCCACTCGGTCGCGAACTCTGAACCACGGCCAAACTTGGAGCGCTCCAACGGAAGCTTGATGACATCGTGCTGTTCTCGAACCACGGCAATCGGATCTTTGCCAGCAGCAACCGCGTCGATCGCCTCGCGGAACATCCGGCGACACGCCACCACACCCACATCGCTCTTGGTGATCTTCTCCCGCGTGCGATCGGCGATCTCGCCCTGGGTGATCCACGCCATGATGTCTTGTCCCTCGATGTAGTCCACGATGTAGGTGCCGTCGGGGTTCTGGAACTCGATCGGATAGTCGATA
>CALHFG010000025.1 GCA_938029215.1 uncultured Acidimicrobiales bacterium
GACGGCGAACGAGGGCAATAATTACAGCCCGGTCGAGATCGACCCGTCCTTGATTCCCTCGACAGCTGCCTCGCCTGCGGCCTTCACCGCATCGTCGAGGCCAAAGTCATCGTTGAACTCCATCTCGAGCCCACCGTTCTCAAGCGTCAGCGTGTACACCTCCCCGCCCAGCTTGCCGCTGCGAACGTCGGCGATGATGTCGTCGAGCACCACTTCCCAGTGGTAGACCTGCGACGCGACCACGATGTCGGACCCGAGCGAGCTTTGGTTGGATTGGGTGCCGAACCAGGGAACGCTGTTGCTCTTGGCCACGCCGGTGGCTCCGACCACCATCTGCGCGGTGCCCGTGAGGACGTCAGCATTGTTCGCGATGTGGGCTTCGGCAGCTTCAGCTGCGAGTGCTACGTCACTGAATGACTCGATGTAGTTCACATTCACTGTGGCTGAGGCGTCAGCCGCTGCGACACCGTTGACAAAGCCGTCGATGTACAGCACGGCATCGCCTGCGGGAACCGGACCGACCACGCCGATCACACCGCTCTCGGTGAGGGCTGCAGCCATCACACCATTGACGTAGCCGCCCTCATCCGAGCGAGGGGTGTAGGCACTGATGTTGGCGGCGCCCTTGTTGTTGTCCGAGGTGCCCCAGGCGAAGGCGGTTTCCGGGAACTCCTTCACGATCTCCTCGAGCGGACCTCCATATTGAGTTCCGTGCGCAATCACGAGGTCGAAACCATCTTCGGCATAACCACGAATTGCTGCGGCGGCGTCGTCAACGACGAAGGTGCCATCGGTGACAGCAATCTCAAGGTTCTCATCGTCCTTGAGCGCGTTGACCGAATCAACCATGCTCTGGGTGAAGGCCAGGTCGTTGCTGGCACTGGGTGCGACGATCGCAACCCTAAAGGCGTCGCTGCCGCCGCCATCGGACGCGGCACCGTCGTCGCTAGCGGTGCTTCCGCTTCCGCCGCAGGCCGCAGCGACCATCGCCAATGCGGCAAGTAGTGCTAATAGTCGTTTCATTTCAATCTCTCCGTTGTTGGTGTTTGTGCTGATGGGTGTGGGGAACTAGGACGCCCGGTCGAAGGGGCGAGTCAATGCAGCTGGCGCACCGATGCGCTTGCTGACGAGAACGAGGACGACGATCGTGAGAATCGCGGGCAGCATCGCTGCCAACGCGGACGTGGAGCCAGCCACGATGCCCAGCGTCTTCCACTGGGTAACAATTGCAGACACTAGACCGAAAAGTAATGCGCCTCCCATGGCGCCGAAGGCTCGCCACGCACCGAAGTACACGAGCGCGATCGCGATGAAGCCTTGGCCGGACGTGAGGTTCTGTTGGAAGATGCCGGTGTTCAACACCAGTGCCGCGCCCGCAAGACCGGCCATCGAGTTGCCGATGATTATCGCCGCCGCGCGGATCGAGTTGACCTTCACGCCAAGCGTGTCAGCCGCATCCGGTGTCTCCCCCACAGCCCGAATGTTTAGGCCAAAAGTGGTCCGATTGATCATCCACGAAATGGTGGGGACGAGAGCGAAGGCAAGAAAGACCAACGGGCTGTGCTGGAAGAAGACCTCGCCAATCCAGGGAATCGACCCGAGCAGTGGCACCGAAAACTCGGCGGGCCGATCGATCGAGATCGGCGTCCCGACCTGCTTTTGGAATAGAAGATCGGTGAATCCCAGCCCAAAGAGAAACACGCCGATGCCGCTGATTCCCTGGGCCGCGTGGAAGACCAAGGTGACGACGGCGTAGACGACGCCCATGACCGCCCCGACCATCAGGGCGATGAGAACTCCGGTTAGCGCCGACCCCGAGTTGAGGGTCACGTAATAACAGGAGTACGCGCCCAACAGCATCACGCCTTCAACACCAAGGTTCAAAACACCGGCTCGCTGTCCGACCGTCTCGCCGAGAGCAGCGAGAAGGAACGGGGCCGCAAACCGAATCATGGACGCAAAGGTGGCGATCAAGACGGTGGTCGTAAAGAACTGACTCATGCGGAGGCCTGCACTTCCCATCGAGCGGCGAGCCGCTTCTGTAGTTTGAGGCTGCTCACCACGAAGATGACGATGAGGCCGTTCAGGGCGACAATCATGGCCGACGGGACCTGGAGTTCTCGTTGCAGGTCAACACCGCCGGTGAGCATCCCGCCAAAAAGGAACGACGAGAAGATGGTGTAGATCGGATGCAGTCCCCCAAAGAGCGCGGCAACAATTCCATTGAAACCGGCGCTCTGAGTGAACCCAGCGGCTCCGCCTTCAGCGATCAGTCGATGAGAGGTACTGCCAAAGACCAAGACCGCTCCACCGATGCCCGAACAGGCGCCGCTCAATGCCAACGCCTCCACCACGCTCTTGTTCACTTCCATGCCGGCATAACGCGAGGCATCGGGGTTGTGTCCAACCGAACGCAGACGCAGCCCCCGAGCACTTCGGAACAACAAGAAATAGCCGAGAACCGCCACCAAGATCGCAACCAAGACGCCAAGGTGAAGTCGAGTGCCGCCAGGCAGAAGTGGCAAATGAGAATTCTCTGAAAGACGTTGGGTCTGCTGGATCTTGATTCCGTTCTCGCCTTTCTCAATCAGCAAGTCTTGGAGTAGAAAACTGAGAAACTGCGCCGCGATGATGTTCAGCATGATCGTGCTAAGAATTTCGTTCACCCCGGCATAGGCCTTCAGGGCCCCAGGAATCGCACCCCAAAACCCGCCACCGACAGCACCAGCGATCAACACCAGCGGCACCAAGATTATGCGAGGCAGATCGGGCAGGGCCAGAGCGACGACCGTCGAGGCGATAGCTCCCAGGATGATCTGACCTTCGCCACCGATGTTGATGACACCCGCCCGGAAGGCGACACAGATTCCAACTCCGACCAGCATCAGCGGCATCGCCCGAAGCGCTGTGTCGGCCAGAGCCGCGGAGTCACCCACCGCACCCCCGATGAGGGCTCGGTATCCCTCGAGAGGGTTCGCACCGAGGAGCAACATCATCACCGCGCCCACCGCGAGGGCGGCGGCGACAGCGATCAGAGGTACGACCAACCCAGCAAGCGGACGGAGAATGCGGTTAACTATCAACGTCTGAGATTCTCCCCCTGAGATTCGACCTTGGGCACCCATTGTTGATGAACGCCCGGTTAAGACTCGCCATACTTGTACAAAATGTCAAACGAATCCCACATCGAATTTCTGGTCGAGCCATTCCAAGAAGGCAATCCTGGCCCTCATGTCAAGGCCGCGGTCGCCGCCTTCACCGATCTCGGTCTCGACGTGGAGCTCGGACCGTTCTCCTCTTCGGCCCAGGGTGATATCGATGCCATCGCCGACGCAGTCTCAGGGATGATCCGATCCTCGATGCGATCGGGCGCATCGTCCATCCGAATTCAGCTAGGAGCCAACAACTCCGATCTGGACGGGATCGGCTCCCTGCAGAACGCGCTTACCGACATGGTGCGGGTAGCGGAACGAGAGCTAGGTGCCGACTCAAACGAGTGGGATCGAAAGCAAAAACAGGCCGCGGTGCGAATCCTTAACGAACGCGGAGTATTCCTGCTGAAGGGCTCGGTCGACGACATCGCCGAGATCATGGGTGTCTCACGAATCACGATCTACAACTATCTCAATGCGCTGGACGATTGACCTGACCGTCTAGGCGGCGAAGTTACTTTCGCCACTGGCTCCTTCGACCATCCACCCCAGGGTTCTGGCGAACAGAGTTGCTACTGGGCGCACGGCCACTTCGGCGCCGGGTGGCGCGGGGATGTGAAGAATCTGCCGGGCTCGTTTGGGTAGTGACCCGACGGCAACGAGGGTGAGAACCGAGTAGCCAGCCAGTATCGGCAGCGGCATCCCCGGCGGCTTCAGAAGGAAACGGGCGCCGTTGCGACCCTTTTCGCTCTCGCCTAACTCATGGTCGAGCGACTCCATAGAGGCTCGGAGCTCGGCTACCGACTCGGGCACTCCTTCGGCCCCAAGCTTGCGGCCGATCACGGCAAACTCAGAGACGTACTGATCCTTCTCGGCATCGGTCAGCTTGCCGTATCCGTAGTTCTCGAAGGCGTAGAGAAATCCCTCGGCCAGCGTGTTGTGAACCCAAAGGAGCAGATCCGGATCGTTGGCGGAAATGGGGTTTCCCTGCTGATCGAATCCGTTAACTCTGGAGTGAACCGACCGAATCCGTTCGATCATTCGGTCTGCGGCGACCGTGTTGCCATAGGTGGTCATCACAACGAACTGTGTTGTGCGCTGCAGCCGACCCAACGGGTCTTCGTAGACATCGGTGTGGTCACCGAAGAGCTCCATAGCCCGAACGTGCAGCGACTGCATAAACAGCGCTCGGAACCCCCCGATGAGCGACGACTGGTCTCCATGAACCCGCCAGATAATTGACCCGGGCCCGAAATATCCGTGATCGTCGGGGGATGCCATGTCTTCGGGTTGGAGCTGATCGACGGAGAACAGCTTCATTACTTGTTCACCGGCCGCTTGCTGAGCAAACGCAACGGCTTCGGCGGCAAAGGACATAGCTCAACGGTACCGACCTAAGAGATTTGATGTGAGGTCGGGCGAGTGCCGGAACGGCTGTCGCATGCCACACTGCATCTCGTGGTTGACCTGCTCATACGAAACGCCGAACTCGTGGCCACGGTCGACACCGATCGTCGTGAGATCCCCAACGGATGGGTCGCAATCGAAGGTGGTCTCATTTCGGCGATCGGCGGATCCTCCGAGACCCCACCCGATGCACAACGGGTGATCGACGCCTCCGACTGCTTGGTCACACCCGGGTTGATCAACACCCACCATCATCTGTACCAAAACCTCACCCGAGCTCACGCTCCCATGACCGACAAGCCACTTTTCGGCTGGCTCCAGGAGCTGTATCCGTTGTGGACTGCAAACATCGACGAAGAGGCGGAGTACCACGCAGCCTGGGTCGGCCTCGCAGAATTGGCATTGTCGGGCTGCACCACCTCGAGCGACCATCACTACCTCCACCCGCGTCGGGCGGGGGATCTCTTCGGGGCCGAAATTCAGGCCGCCATCGATCTAGGTATGCGGTTCCATCCCACCTACGGCTCTATGAGTCTTTCCGTCAAGGATGGTGGGCTGCCGCCTGACGACGCGGTGCGGGAGGAAGACGACATCCTGGCTGAGTCCAAGCGACATGTAGACCGTTGGCACGACCGGTCACACGGCGCCATGACCCAGGTGGCGTTGGCGCCCTGCTCACCGTTTTCGGTAACTCCCGACCTGATGCGCCGCACCGCCGAGCTGGCCGAACAGTTGGATGTCCGCCTCCACACCCACCTGGCCGAGAACTCTGAGGATGACGAATACGCGATTGCGACGTTCGGCATGCGGCCGGTCGACCTCTATGAAGACGTTGGCTGGATGACCGATCGCTCATGGGGCGCCCACGTGGTGCGGCCAAACGATGCCGAGATCGCTCGACTCGGCGCCGCCGGGGTCGGCGTGGCGCATTGTCCAAGCTCGAACATGATCCTCTCATCGGGTATCGCTCCCGTCGTAAAAATGCGAGATGCCGGATGCCCAGTCGGCCTCGGGTGCGATGGTTCCTCCTCCGCTGACTCGGCCTCGCTCTGGCAGGAAGCACGCCTCGCGATGTTGCAGGGAAAGCTGGTCAGCGGAGCCGGTGCTATGACCGCCCGGTCGGCCTTGGAGGTAGCGACGCGTGGCGGCGCTGGTTGTCTTGGCCGAGAGGGAGAACTGGGACAGCTGGCTGTCGGGTCGGTCGCCGACGTTGCGGTGTGGAAGCTTGATGGGCCCACCTTCGCCGGCGTGGTCGGCGATCCGATCGAGGGCTGGCTGCGTTGCGGGCCCACATCGGCGTGGCACACGATCGTCAACGGAAAACCTGTCGTAACCGATGGCCACTTGGTCGCCAGCGGGCTGGATGAGAAACTGGCAATACACCGCACGATCGCCAAGCGGTTCCAGGGAATCGACTAGCGGGAGCGTCTATGGAGATTGACGAAACCAACTCGATTATCAACTATGCCGAAGCTCCTCGGCACCAGAACTGGACCCTTCGGTCGGCTCTCGTTCGTCTCGCACAACCCCACCCGCTCCGGAGTGAAGCGGTGCTTCAACTTGTGCGTCGCCTCGATGCGGCGCTGAAACCTTTCGTCCGAGATCTGCAGAAGTTCCCGATCGAATCCACTCGTTCGATTCCCGGCGGCGTCGCCAACGTGGCAGATATTCGTGTCGTCGATCTGGTCGACTCACCCGACGCGGTTGAACTCACCGAACCCGAGCGCGATGCTCTCCATCTGGTTGGTCTAGCCAGAGAGTTAGACGGTCTGGCCAACACGCTGACCGGCTGGGCGGCGGTCGGATCTAGCGACCCCCCGGTTGCCGAGATCGACCAAACGTGTGCACGGGTTCTGCGTTCGATGAACGACCTCTCCGTTCCTGAAGAACCCCGTTGGGAAGGGCCCCAACGCCGAAGCTAAGACGAAGCCAACAGGCCCGGCAGCCCGATCAGTCTCGGGCCACCTCGATGTCCGCAATCGATTCGTGATCGAGGTCCTGATCATCATCGAGGTCCACGGTCACCTTCACCAGCCGGCCCGTGAAGGCGAACGGCCCCATGAAGCGTCCCGACAAGTCGTAGTCGCTCACCGTCGTTCCGCGATCCAGGCCGATGTCGAGACCGGACCAGGAGATCATCAACCAAAAGATCCGATCGGTCTCGAATTGGCCGACAGCCTCACCGTTGATCAGCAGGGTTCCAATTCCAGCTGGGGTCGGACCCCCAACGTCTGAGCGCCGCATTCGAAAGCCGAGCGTGGCCTTGCCGGCAGGGATCGTTTGGTTGGACTCCACGGTCGTGTGCTCGCCGCCAACGTTGAGATCATGCACCAGCCTGCCGTCGCGCACGAACAACGAGTAGCCCGACGTGGCGTCGCCATGAGCGATGAGCACTCCCGCGGCGCCTTCCGGCGGGATCTCTACGTGCGCTTGGATCGTGTAGCTGCGACTCCTGAGGTCGGGCGCGACCTCGGAGGGAACGTGACCCATGCCGTGCCAGAAGGTGTAGCTCGTCCGCTCCCCGCGATGCCGCTCCGCGTTCTCTGCGAACCGCTCAGCGAACCGATCATCCAGGGGCAAAACCCGGTGAGCTTCGGCTTCGGCCCACCAGCGGTCCACCAGCGCAGCGAGTCTCTCGGGCTGCTCGCTAGCAAGGTCGCAACATTCGTTGAAGTCATGGTCGAGGTGGTACAGCTCCCACTGGTCATCGTCGAAAGAGCTACCCGGCCGGTGGTAGGCAACCGCTTTCCATCCGTCTAGCCATATCCCTCGGTGGCCAAACATCTCAAAGTGCTGCACCGACTTCTTCGTCGCAACCGGCTCCGCAAAAGTCTCGGAGAAGCTCACGCCTTCGGTTCCCTCCGGAGCCGCCACTCCGATCGCTTCCAACACCGTGGGGGCTAGATCGCTGACGTGACAAAAATTGTGGCGAAGGCCATGGGCGATGCCGGGACCTGCGATTACCAAGGGGTCTCTGACGCCGCCGCCGTGGGTGTTCTGTTTGTATCGCTTCAGTGGTGTGTTGGCCGCCATCGCGAATCCCCAAGGAAAGTTGGAGTGGGTGTCAGGGCCACCGATGTCATCGATGCGAGCGACCTTGTGGGCCATCGACTCGTGCACGAGATTGTAAGGGCCCATCGCGTTCACAAATCCGAGCGGTCCGCCTTCTTGACTCGCACCGTTGTCGGAGAGCGCCAGCACCAGCGTGTTATCTAGCTCGCCGGTTGCGTCGAGGAAGTCGAGTACTCGACCGAAGTGCTCA
>CALHFG010000026.1 GCA_938029215.1 uncultured Acidimicrobiales bacterium
CTTGTTCTTGCGGAGGTATCGGAGCGATGCCCCAATGCCTAAACGGACTCCCATCGTAAGAAGCTTGGCTTGGTTGATGACTCCGGGAATTCCGAGCATCACCGGCAACTCGAAGCCTTGATCGCGCTCGGACTGAAGCCAGTTGATGATGGTCGTTGGGTCAAAGCACATTTGCGTGCTTGCGTATCCCTGCACGCCCGCCTCGGCAAGCAGTTCCTGCTTCTTGTAAAGCACCTCTCGCAGCACGGGGGTTTCGATAAGAGCATGACCGTCGGGGTAGCTCCCAACGCCAATGGTGTGCAGGCCCGGGTCGGCCTCCAACAGATCCCGAAGGAACGTGAACGCTTCGTCGTAGGGGCCGGCGGGGTCAGGAGCATCGCCGCCGATGAGGTACAGCGTTTGGAATTCTTCGGTTCGAAGCCATTTGGCGATCTGGCGAGTGTGCTCGGGGGACTCGACGAGACGGGCCGCGATGTGGGGCACCGGGTGGTGTCCCATGTCGCGCACGCGTTCGGTCAGCTCGATCGTTGCGTCGATCCCCTTAACGGGCGAGCAAGTTACCGACACGTTTGCCCCAGGGGGCAGGTCGACGATTGCCTTCTCCACACTCTTCATGGGGATCACCTCGTAGGTCATCTCTTGAAGGAGGTTGCGGCGGTAGGTCTGTTCAGGAGTGGGCATGAGTGTTCGCTTCTGTCTGTCTAGGAGAGGTTGATAATCTCGCCATTGCTGTCGATGTCGATCTTTTTGGCGGCAGGTTCCTTGCCCAGTCCGGGCATGGTGCGCATGTCGCCACACAACGGATAGATGAACCCGGCGCCAACCGAGGCTCGTACCTCTCGGACCGGCAGGGTCCAGCCGGTGGGTGCGCCCTTCTTGGTGGGGTCCGATGAGATAGACAGGTGCGTCTTGGCGATGCAGACGGGCAGATCGTCGAAGCCCTGAGCGGTGTAGTTGGCCAGCTGCTTGTCGGCCTTTGCGGTGTATTCCACGCCGTCGGCGCCATAGACCTTGGTCGCGACAGCATGGATCTTCTCTTTGAGGGACGCCTCGGCGGGGTAAAGCAGCTTGAACTCGCTCGGCTCGTTGGCGGCTTCCTTCACGGCCTCTGCGAGGTCGGCCGCGCCGCGACCGCCGTCGGAGAAGTGCGTGGACACTGCCGCGCGAGCGCCGTATTCGTCGGCGATCTCTTTGATGGCGTTGATGTCGCCTTCATGATCACCGGGGAACACGTTGATCGCGACCACAGGCGAGACGCCGTGGACCTGCATGTTCTCAAGCTGCTTGCGCAGGTTGTCGCCGCCCTGATGGACCTCGTCGGGGTTCTCGGCCAGCAGTGCTTCGGGCAGGGCTCGGCCGGCGACGATCTTGTGGTTACCGCTGTGAGCTTTGAGGCCACGGACCGTTGCCACCAATACGGCTGCGTCGGGGTCGATCCCGGAGTAGCGGCACTTGATGTTGAAGAAACGCTCGGCGCCCATGTCGGCTCCGAAACCAGCTTCGGTGAGGAGGAACTCGTTCATATGGATGCCGATCTGGTCGGCGATGATGCTGGAGTTTCCGGTTGCAATGTTGCCAAAGGGTCCGGTGTGAACCAATGCGGCCGTGTTCTCAAGCGTCTGCATCAGGTTGGGCTTGATGGCCTCAGTGAGGATGACAGTCATGGATCCGGCAGCGCCGATGTCTTCGGCGGTGACGGGTTCGCCAGCCTTGGTGTAGCCGACCACGATGCGGCCCAGGCGTGCCCGGAGATCATGGATGCTGGTGCACAGGGCGAGGGCTGCCATCACTTCGGACGCGGCGGTGATGTCGAAGCCAGTTTCACGCGGGATGCCGTCGAGACGGCCACCCATGCCGACCACGATGTTGCGCAGTGCTCGATCGTTGACGTCGAGGACTCGACGCCAGCTGATGTTGTGGATGTCGAGGCCGGTCTCGTTGCCATGGAAAAGGTGGGCGTCGACCATGGCCGAGCACAGGTTGTGGGCTGCGGTGACCGCGTGCATGTCGCCGGTCAAGTGCAGGTTGAACAATTCCATCGGGACGACCTGGCTGTAGCCGCCTCCTGCAGCTCCGCCCTTAATGCCGAAGGTTGGACCCATCGAAGGCTGGCGAATAGCGATGGTGGCTGAGGAGCCGATGTGCTGGAATGCCTGGCCGAGGCCGACGGTCGTGGTGGTCTTGCCCTCGCCGAGGGGTGTTGGGGTAATCGCGGAAACAACGACGTACTTCGCCCTGGGGCGATCACTCATTGCCGGGATGGCGTCCAAGCTGATCTTGGCCGAACCGACGCCGTAGGGCTCGAGATGTTCGGTCGGGATCCCCGCAGCCGTTGCGATCTCGGTGAGGGGTTTGAGGTTGGCACCTTTGGCAATCTCTAGATCCGATGGAAAAGCCACGTCGGCTCACTTTCATTCTGGGTTGGCATTCTGGGTTGCGTCGCTTCTCGCCCAGCCAGGCCGGACGTTAAGACGTATAACTAGGAGGTTAGAGTGTGTCACCCGACACTCCTACGACTCAGGCTTCTGAACTTTTTTGGTTCTTTCCACTAGATGGAAACATTCCGCTATGCGGAATCCTGCCACCAAGGATGCAGCTTAAACGGTTTGTGACCAACGTCAAGCGGAACCTGACGCAAACTCGCCGGCGATACCAGGGCTGCTAGGTTTCGGTCGGTGGCCCGCAACCCGAATCGCTCGCATCGCATCGGGCCATTTCTGTTCGTGACCATTCCGCTGCTCATCTTTGGGTTGGTTTTCGCGGGCGTCGGCCTAGCGCTGTGGAGTCAGGCTCAGCCCTACTCCGATGGAGTCACCACGACCGGGACCGTGGTCGGTCACGAGCGGTCCTCGAGCTCTGACAGCACGACATGGGCGTCGGTGGTGGAGTTCGAAACCAGCGACGGTCAGCCGGTCACCTTCGT
The DNA here is from genome assembly GCA_938029215.1 of uncultured Acidimicrobiales bacterium. Classification (GTDB taxonomy): domain Bacteria; phylum Actinomycetota; class Acidimicrobiia; order Acidimicrobiales; family SZUA-35; genus JABDIY01. The sequence goes on from CALHFG010000026.1 coordinate 2,924, forward strand.
CGGCTCAACCTTCTCTTCCCGGCAACAGGCGCTTGGCTCCGAGGTGCGAGTCTCGTATCGGCCTGGAGATCCCCTTGGTGCCCGAAACCTTGACGACGACGGCACCATCCTGGCCCTCATTTTCGTGGGGATTGGGTCGGTCATTGCGATGGCGTCGGTCATTGCAATGTTCGTGTTTGCAATGAAGCGTTTGCGACGTCGGATCGACGATCAAGTGATGCAGCGGGCCAGATCCACCCAAGTTGGGTCAGATGCCGATGCGACCGGCTGGGATTCGAGTGGGACCGACTTCATCAGTGGAGAAGACCGAGGGTTCTAGTCAGCGAGCGAACGGGGTGAGGTTCATCCAGCCCTTTTCTGATGCGAGCGCAATCGCTTCGGACCGGTTGCTGACGCCTAGCTCTTCCCACAACTGATTGAGGGCGCGGTACATGGTTCGCTCGGAGTAGCCCGCCGAGCGAGCGAGATCGATGATTTTCTCTCCCCGGCCGAGCCGACGCATCCATTCGATCTGAAGCGCATTTAGAGGATTGTCAACGAATTCGCCGCACAGTTGAACCACCTCGTTGGCGCAGCGATGCATCTCTGCGGCCGCTTCTGAAGAGGTGAGTTCTGCCAATTGCCGGAACGGCATGATGGGCGGGGTCGAGTCTTCTAGCTCGCTGGCGTATGCCTTCTCGTAGTTTGCCGCCGGGGCCTTCTCTCGAATCGCGCGGCTGACCGAGCGCAGGTACTGCTGCAGTCGTGTCCATTCGATGTCGTGTTCGAGAACGGTCGACATTTCGACCATGGCGTCATCGCATTCGTCGAAGCCGTCTGCCATGCGGACCAGGTACACCCAGGGAAACGCCGTCTCGAAAATCTCCAGGGCAGCTCGGCTGTACTCGGGCGTCCACATTTGCGCATGGGGGCCCGGCGCGATGCCGAATTCGTGGCCCTGAGTGATCGCATTTGAAAACCCAGCGACGCGTCGGGCGATCCTGCCTATGGTGACCCGGCGCTCGGCCACGTTGTGGGCTCTTGGAGTTGGTGCCACAAGGTTGGACTATTGCATCGATGGCAGATATCTGCCAAACCCTGTGGGGGTATTGGCACAAAGCCGTCACAAAGGTTGTCGTACGTCTGTCGAAGATCTGTTCTTTGATGATGTCGACCAGAAGTCATCGAACAAAGGGGTTTTGAAATGTTGCAGATGTCGCATGATCGATCGAAGACAACGTTGGCCGACGCTGATCGGCACAACCCATCCGTCGGTGAGCTCATCGACGACGTTGTCGGCGGCCTGGTTGAGCGCCTTCACCTCACGTCGTTGTCCAGTGGGCTCTTCTCACTGATGGCGCTCGCCTTGGTGTTGGGCGTGCTCACCCCGATCCGTTGGGATGCGCTCTGGATCACACCGTTGGCAGGACTGGCGGCAGTTTCGGTCCAGCTGTTGGGGGCCACGTTCGACTCGACGACCGACTAGCTGTCTGGCTAGGGGAGTGGTGACTCTAGGCGGGCGGTGACTGCCGCCCGGATTTGGTCGTCGAAGGCCCGCACGTGCTGATCCATCAGGGTGGCTGCGGTGTCGCCATCCCCATCACGCAGGCTGGCGAGAACCGTTCGGTGCTCATCGACCGCCTCGGTCATGTCGGCGACTTCAGACAGGTACAGATGCCAGAGGCGGTCGCTCTGGGCATAGAGCACGTCGAGGGTGTCGAGAAGAAAGCGATTGCCGGCAGCGTCCCACATCAGCTCATGGCAACGGTGGTCTATCACCATCAACTCGTCGCTGTCGGCCGATACGGCGGCGTCCAGTGCGGCTTGCATCTGCTCCCAATGGTCTTTTGTTCCCCGTGCTGCGGCGAGCCTTGCGGCATAGGGCTCGAGCACCGTGCGGGTCTCGAAGAGGAGAGAGAGTTCGGACACGTCGATCCCGGCCACAAACATTCCCCGCCGAGGGATGATGGAAACGAAGTGTTCACGGGCCAACCGCTGTAGCGCCTCGCGAATCGGTGTGCGCCCGATTCCGTAGCGTTCGCGGAGGTCGTCTTCCTTCAACACGTCACCGGGAGCGAGGTCGAGCCGCACGATGGCGCGCCGAATGTGGTCATAGGCCTCTTCGGCGAGGGTTTTGGTGGTTGCCACGGCTGCCATCTCGATCTAGCCTACCAGAATACGAAGTTGATATATCAGTCCGATATTCAACGGTTCTTCTGAAGGGGTTCGAACGTGAGCGATTTTCCAACAACGGCCAAGGTCGTCGTCATCGGTGCCGGCATCGTCGGCAACTGTCTTGTCGGACATCTCTCCGACCTCGGCTGGACCGACATGGTTCAGATCGACAAGGGGCCGCTGCCCAACCCCGGCGGGTCCACCGGCCACGCCTCAAACTTCATCTTCCCGGTTGACCACAACAAGGAAATGGCGCTCCTCGGTGTTCAGAGCGCCAACCAGTATCGCGACATGAACCTGAGCGTCGACAGCGGCGGTATCGAGGTTGCCCGTAGCCAGGAGCGCATGGACGAATTCAACCGGCGCATGACCAGTGCGGCGGCCTGGGGCGTCGAAGCCAAGCTGCTCACCCCGGCTGAGGTGAAGGAACTTGTTCCTTTCATCAACGAAGACGTCATTTTGGGCGGCTTCTACTGCCCAACCGTGTCGGTTGTTGACTCGCTCGAGACCGGAACCCAGATGCGCAAGAAGGCCCAGGAGGCCGGCAATCTCAGTGTGTTCGCCAACACGATGGTCACCGACCTTCTCACCGAAGACAGCCACGTGCCCGGCCAGAAGAAGATCACCGGCGTCGTCACCGACAAAGGAACCATCATGGCTGAGACCGTGGTGATTGCGACCGGCTGCTGGAGTAACCAGACCGCCAACCTCGCAGGTGCGTACATCCCGCTCGTGCCCGCAGTTCATCAGATGGCCGACGTTGGCCCAATGGACATCCTGGCCGAGACCAACAATGAGATTGGCTATCCGATCGTTCGAGACATGGACACGTTCTGCTACGAGCGTCAGTCTTCCGGATCCATGGAGGTCGGCTCCTACGCCCACCGCCCAATCCTGCACCACCCCGATGAGATCCCCTCGAACGAAGAAGCGGCGCTCAGCCCCACCGAGATGCCCTTCACCCCCGACGACTTCGACCAGCAGATGGAAGAAGCGATCGAGCTGATGGACATGCTCGGCGACGCCGAGATCAAGTACGCCATCAACGGTCTGCTGTCGCTCACACCCGATGCCATGCCTTGCCTTGGTGAGATCCCCGAGGTTCGTAACCTCTGGGCTGCGTCGGCTGTTTGGGTCAAGGAGGGACCCGGCATGGCGCAGGTCGTCGCCGAGTGGATGACCTACGGGTATCCCCGAGTCATCGATGCCCACGCCTCGGATATCGCCCGCTTCTACGAGCAAGAGAAGAGCGACGAACACATCTGGGCTCGGGCCGAAGAGCACTTCAACAAAACCTACGGCATCGTTCACCCGAGCGAACAATGGGAAGGACGCCGCAACCTTCAGGTGAGCCCCTACTTCAGCCGTCAAGAAGCCTTGGGCGCCGAGTTCTTCAGCGCTCGCACGTGGGAACGCCCCCAGTGGTACAAGAGCAACGCCGACCTCGTCGAGCGTTACGGACTGTCCGATCGCGACACCGAGTGGGACAACCGTTGGTGGAGCCCCATCACCATGGGTGAGCACCTCAACCTTCGCGAGAACGCCGGCATGGTCGACCTGTCGGCCTTCCAGGTGTACGAACTCGAAGGCCCCGGCGCCGTCGCTTATGCGGAGTACCTCGCCGTCAACAAGGTCGACAAGCCTGTCGGTTCGTCGGTCTACACGCCCTGGCTTACCCCCGACGGTGGCTTCCACTCTGACCTCACCATGATGCGGGTAGCCGAGGACAAGGTCCGCATCGTCACCGGCGTCTTCGACGGTGGCCGTGACTCGTTCTGGATCAAGAAGCACATGCCCGAAACCGGCGTGACCTTCACCGACATCACGCTGAACACCACCACGCTGGGCGTCTGGGGCCCCAACGCTCCTGCCATCGTTGGAAAGCTCACCGACCACGACCTCAGCCAGGAAGGCTCGCCGTACGGCTCGCTCCGCGATGTGGAGCTGCAGACCGCAAGCGGCCCGATCAAGGCGACGCTGTTCCGTATCTCCTACGTAGGAGACACCGGTTGGGAAATCTACACCGCCTGGGACAACGGCCCCGCACTGTGGGACGCCCTGATGGAGGCCGGCGCTGACCACGGTCTGCGCGCCACCGGCGGCGGCGTGTACGGCACCTCGGGCCGGATCGAAAAGGGCTATCGCCTCATGGGAGCCGAACTGGAAAGTGAGTACTCACCCGTGGAAGCCGGGCTTGCCCGACCCAAGGTGAAGGCTGCTGACTTCATCGGTAAGGAGGCCTACCTGGCCGCCCGCGAGGCTGGCCCCATCGCCAAGATGTGTACCTTCACCGTTGAGGACAACACCGACAGCGAGGGCCGCCAGCGCTATATGCAAGGCGGCAACGAGCCGATCGTCACCGTTGACGGCGAACGTATCGTGGACAGCCATGGGCGTGTCTCTCGAGTGTGTACCGCTGGCCCCGGCCCCTCGGTGGGCAAGCACCTGCTGCTTGGCTACCTCCCGGCCGAAATGGCTGTTGTCGGCGCCGACTTCAAGGTGATGTACATGAACGAGCTCTTCCCGATCAAGGTGGCGGCGATCGAAGGCAGCGTCTTCGACCCCGAAGACACCCGGTTGAAGGGCTAAGACGTGATGATTCTGGGTAGACCGATTGCGCCTCATCAGGCCGAGCTGTTTTCTCCCCTTCAGGGGGACCCCTCCAGAGCCGGGGGCTGCTCTCTAGCGCTGCGTGGCGAACGATCCGCGGATCGTACGACCCAACCGGGGCTCGATCTTCTTCGTGAGGTTGCCGCTGCGCCAGCAAGGCAGCGAGTAGAGCTTGGGTCTCTGTTTGAGCGGAGCGAGGCCGCAGCGACCCGACCCAATCACAGAACACCGACGTCGCCGTGGTCGGGCGCTCACGGAGCGTTCGCCACGCAGCGTCGAAGGCGAGTGGAGGCAATGAGATGAGAGTTTTGTGTTGTGTGAAGCGGGTGCCGGCACCCGGAGCCAAGATCAATATCACCGCCGACGGGCAAGACGTTGACACTGCCCACCTTGGGTTCGCCATGTCGCCGCACGAGGAGTGCGCAGTCGAAGAGGCAGTGCAACTCTGTGAACGCTTCGATGGAGAAGCCACTGTGCTGACCCTCGGACCGCCCGAAGCCGAAGAGCAGCTCAGGTATGCAGCCTCGCTCGGTGTGCAAAAGGCAGTTCTGTTGAGCACCGACGGTTCCTCATGGGATCCGCAGCGAACCGCGAGCGCCATTGCGTCGGCCATCGAGACACTCGAAGCTGCCGACGGGCCATTCGACTTGATTCTCTTTGGCAACGAGTCGGCCGACAGCGGCGGCTATCAGGTGGGCATCCGAGCGGCCCATGCTTTGGGCCGTCCGATCGTGAACGCCATCAAAGGGATCGAGCCCGATCTCGACGCTGGCACGGCAACCGCCAAGCGCGAGATCGACGGTGGCTTCGAGCTCTACAACCTGCCGATGCCCGCGGTCATGGGTGTGAAGGAGGGGTTGAACCTTCCTCGCTATCCAACAATGCGCGGCCGGTTGGCCTCCAAAAAAATTGAGGTCAGTGTCATGCAGGCTGAGGCCGACGAGGGTGGTCAAACCCGCGTGACGCTGAAGCAACCGGCCGAAACGGTGTCGAACACCGTAAAGCTTGGGAATGGCCCAGAAGCCGCTCCCGCAATCGTTGATCTCTTTGAAGAACTGGGGCTCCTCTAATGGCCGACATTCTTGTACTCGCCGAAACCGAAGACGGCGCCGTGGTTCCGGCAACGCTCGAGGCGCTTACCGCCGCTCGCCAGCTGGACGGCGACGTTCATGTCCTGCTTTGTGGCGATTCGGTCGATGCCGACGACGCCGCAGAAAGGCTGGGGGAGTATGGCGCATCTACCGTGCACGTGGGGGAAAGCGACCTGCTCAATGTGTTCGGTCCGGAGGCTTGGGGGCAAGCGCTTGCGCTGGCGATCGAGGAGATCTCTCCCGATGTCGTGCTTGCGAGCGGAACGTCGAAGGGGAACGAAGTTCTCGCCATGGCTGCCGCTCGACTTGACCTGCCGTTTGTCGCAAACTGCACCGAGCTTCCCTCGGAGCTTGCCGATGACGACGAGGTGGAGCTCACCCGGGTTCAGTGGGGCGGCTCGTTGCTTGAGCAGTCTCAGTTGTCCGCCGAGACCCGCATCGTGTCGATCGCTCATCACGCTCTGGAGGCCGAGTCTGCTGGCGGGTCCGCAGCTGCGACCGAGACGATCGATATGGAGATCGACGACCTGTATGCGCGCACCCAGGTGGTTGGGCGTGAAATGGCCGAAGCCGGTGTGACCCTCGCAACGGCGCCGATTGTGTTCGGCGGAGGCCGAGCGGTTGGTTCGGCCGAAGCGTTTGCCCCGTTGGAAGAATGCGCGTCGTTGATGGGTGGCCGTGTCGGCTGTTCACGAGCGGTGACCAACAACGGCTGGCGACCCCACCGTGACCAGGTTGGTCAGACCGGCACCCGCATCGCGCCCGAGCTGTATGTCGCGTCGGGAATCTCCGGGGCTATCCAGCACTGGGTCGGTGCGATGGCGTCGAAGCAGATCCTGGCAATCAATACGGACCCGGAAGCGAACATGGTGGTGAAGGCCGACTACTTCGTAGAGGGCGACCTCCACCAGGTCATCCCCGCCGTCGCCGAAGAAATCAAAAAGCGCAAGGCCTAACCCCCCCAAATTTCGTCCATGTCCTACATTTTTCGTGGGCCATGGATGTCAATTAGGTGTGTTTGGGGTCTCGCACGAAATTTGGACGAAGTGGGGCGACTGGTCAGCGATGCTGATCGATGAGGATGGCGTTGCCGTCTGGATCGGCGAGCGTGATGTGAGCAGGGCCCTCGGCCTCGGCGTCGTCGTTGATGCCATCCCCTAACTCGATTCCGGCGTCGGTGAGTTGTCGTGCGACCTCTCGAACGTCGGTGAATGGATTGACTTCCTGAGCGTTTGAGTCCCATCCGGGATTAAACGTGAGGATGTTTCCTTCGAACATGCCCTGGAACAAGCCGATGAGCGTGGTGCCGCTCTTCATGATGAGAAAGCCATGCGCTTCGTCGCCGCCCATTTGGGCGAAGCCAAGCTTCTCATAGAACTCCTTGGACACCGCCAAGTCTTTCACCGCAAGGCTGACCGAGAACGCTCCTAGTTCCATAGTTCCGACCCTAGGTCCCTAATCGAGGCGGCGCCATAATACGTTCGGTATCCAGAGGTGCCGAGCCGGCTTTCTGCCTTATGGGGAACACATTTGGCAGTTCTCCCGTCTGGGGAACACACGTCGTGTGTTCCCCGACAGGAATTTGGGGAGGGGTGGGGGAGGGTTAGTGGCTGAGTTTTTTGGTGGCCATGTCGGCGAGGGACTTGGCGAGCTGCTCGGTGGACCAGCGGTCCGCCACCGCACGACGAAGCAGATCGGCCTGGGACTCGGGCACGATGGCGTCGATCGGCTCGTCTCGATCGAGATTGGTGGGGAACGGATACCCCTCCGCTGCGGCTGCGATCGCCGCGTCGATGTGGGGATGGCCGGATCGCTTCAGCAGTGCGGGGAACAACTGATTGCACATCCGTTCGCGATCGACCGTCTCGAGCGTTCTTCCCATAGGCGACCCGATCTGAAGCAGGTTCGCCATGCGCTTTACGTCGGCCGTGCGGTTCGTGCCGGCACCATGGAACAGGGCGGGGTTAAAGAACACCGCGTCACCCTTTTCCAACGGAAGCTGCACGTGATGCTCAGCGAAGTAGTCCTTGAATTCCTGCAGCGGCCAGGCGAGATAGCCCGCGTCGTACTTCTGCGAGTGTGGAAGGTACATCGTGGGCCCACTCTCAACGGGCATGTCGATGTGGGCGATTGCCCCCTGGAGGGTGAGAACCGGGGACAGCAGGTGGGCATGGCGAGGGAACCGTGCGGCTTGGTCCACGTCCATGAAACCCAGGTGATAGTCACGATGAGGGCTCTGAGCCTGACCGCCTGGATTCACAACATTCAGCTGCGATGTCACTTGGTACCCGGGGCCAAGCCACGCTTCACATGCCACCGCCAAGCTCTGGTTGGCGTAGTAGTCGACGAAGACATCGGGGGCGTGCATCGCCATCTTCTCGAGCGCGTTCCAGACCCGGTCGTTGGCCCCAGCCTTCGCAAAGTGGTCACCGGCCCCCTTGCCCGAGCGCTTCTGTTCCTCGATCAGCTGAAAGAACACCTCGGTTGCCGCGTCGACGATAGAAGTACCGAACGCGCCCTTGATCACGATGACGCCGGGGCCGTTCATCAGGCAGTCGGCGATCTCCACCATGTTCGATTCGACCATGTCTGCAGCGGAATAGATTCGGGTCGGCTCGCCGTCTTCAACGATTGATCGAAAGGCCTCGAGGTCGGGGACCATTATTAACTCCAGGGGTTGGACAAAATCTATGGATAGCTTCCCACAACTCGACCCAGCCGTCTACATCGACTTCCGAATATGTCGAAGTTGATCGAGTCTCTTTCGAGCGTAGACCGGCTCGGCCACCCAACCGTTGACGACCTCCCAGGCATGGCTGAGCATCCGAGCCCTTCGGTGGTCGTCGTCGGTCAACACTTGCACACCGAGATTTGACAAATCGTGCCACACCAGATCGACCCGACTTTCGTCGAAATCGAGCAGGCCGACGCCGTCGGGAGAGATGCGAATATTGGACGCATGCGGATCGCCGTGGATGGCCGCCAACGGGACGTGCTCATAGCCCGTGAGGTAGGGGGCCAGCTCGTCAACGAGACCGCTCGGAACCGCATCGAGGTTGGCGTCCACGCTGCGTCGTTTGATGATCAACTGAGCGACGCTGCAACACCCGGGTCGTTGTGGCCATTCGGACGTGAGCGTGTGTAGTCGAAGGAGGGTGGCGGCAACCGCTTCCCAGTCGTCGGCTGAATTCGGTGCCGTCCCATCGAGCCACTTCTGCACGATCACTCCGTCCGCCTGCAGATCGCCATCCTGGGTGGCTCGGATCGACGGCACCCGAAAACCCTGTTCGTCAAGCTTTGCAATAAGGCCGAGTTCCCATTCGAGCGACTCGACGCTCCGGCGGCTCCGGCGCACCGAAACCATTTCGCCATCGAGTCTGCCTCGCCAGACCTCGTTTCGATTGCCTTCGAGAATCGGTTCTACGAGTTCGAGATCACCCCAAAGCTGTAGGTCAACCTCCATTCGGCCAGCCTAGAACTCTGCTCACCTCGGATCAGCGCTTGGAACAGGAGCCGACTGAGCTGACATACTGGCACCGACGTCAAAAGGGGAACGAGTACATGAGAATTGAACCGGTGAATGATGCGGTCGGCGCCACGATCCACGATGTTGCCCTCAGCCGTTTGGATGATGCGCAGGTGGCCGAGATCACCGAAGCGTGGGCGAGGTACGGCGTGCTGTTCTTCCACGATCAAGACCTCACACCCGATCAGCATGTGGCCCTCGCCGTGCAGTTGGGCGAGATCGACGTGAATCGGTTCTTCGCCCGCGTTGAAGGACACGATGTCATCGCCGCGGTCGTGAAAGAGCCAACCGACGAACTGAACATCGGCGGTGGCTGGCACACCGACCACTCCTATGACCCGGCCCCCGCCAAAGGGTCGATCCTGGTAGCCCGCGATGTTCCGCCGACGGGTGGTGACACTCAGTTCCTCTCGACCGAAACCGCCTGGCGCACGCTTCCTCAGGATCTGAAAGAACGGGTACATGGTCTTGTCGCGATCCACAGCAGCGATCACATCTTCGGTCCGAAGTCAGATTATGCCAAGAGGATGGGCGACCGGTTTGGCAACAGTGAGGCTGTGAACACCTCGGAGCACCCGTTGGTGATCGCGCACCCGGTCACGGGGAATCCAATCCTGTACGTGAACCCGGCGTTCACCATTGGGATCGTGGGTATGGACAACGCGGAGTCGAAGCCGCTACTGGATGAGCTCTACACCCACATTGCGAGTGATGAACATATGCACCAGTTCAAGTGGGCAGTGGGATCGGTGGCCATGTGGGACAACCGTTCCACCTGGCACCATGCGCTCAACGACTATCCAGGTCATCGACGAGCGATGCATCGCATCACGCTTGCGGGTGAGCCACTTGCAGCCGCCAACGTACCGCAGCCCGCATAAAACCATCGCCGACAAGTTATGCAAGGATGGCGGCGATGGCCCAGATCTTCATTGCTAACCAGTTCGTAACGCTCGATCCGGAAATGCCCGTCGCTGCAGCGGTCGCAGTGGAAGACGGTCGGATCGTTGGCGTTGGCGCACAGGTCGAACTTGAAGCCCGTTTCCCAGACGCAGCGCTGGATACCTCCTTTGCCGGTCATACGGTGCTTCCGGGACTCATCGACCAACATCTTCATCCCATCCTGGGGGCTTCTACCCTCGCGACGGCAGTAATTGCGACAGAGGATTGGGTCCTGCCCGACATCACCTATCCAGCTGCCCACAGTCATGAGGAATATGTAGAGCGGCTACGCGTTGCCGAACGTCAATTGACCCAACCTGACGAATGGCTGTTCTCGTGGGGTTACCACCAGCTCTGGCATGGCGAGCTGTCTCGATCGATCCTCGATGACGTGAGCCCGACGCGTCCCATCGGTGTCTGGCAAAGGTCCTGTCATGAGTTCTATGTGAACTCGGCGGCCCTGGAAGCGTTGGGAATCTCCGAGGACACGTTGCCAGCTGACCCCGCCGTGAGGGCCATGATCGATCTCGACCGTGGCCACTTCTGGGAACGGGGCCTGTTCCAGTGTTTGTTCGGTGCGGTGATGCCTCATCTTTTCAGCCCGCTGCGGTTCGTCATGGGCCTCGAGCAGATGGTGCGATACCTCCATCAGAACGGGGTGACCGCTTTCAACGAGCCCGGTGCCATTCTCGTTCCCGGTGCGTGGGAGCTGTACGAGCAGATTCTTGGCGCCGACGACACTCCGTTCTATAGCTTCTTTCTTACCGACGGGCGGTCGCCAGCCGAGCAGGGTCTGAGCCACGAAGAAACCCTGGAACGGGCCGAGGCCGATCTGGGCCGGGCCCCGCAAGGAAAGCTCTCGTTCTTTCCCAAGCAGGTCAAGCTATTCGCCGACGGAGCCATTGTCAGTCAGCTGATGCAGATGAAGGATCCGTATCTGGATCGTGAGGGCAATCCCGACCCGGATCATCACGGCGAATGGATCCTTCCGCCGGACGTGCTGGAGGAACGATCGAAGCTGTATTGGGACGAGGGCTTCCAGATCCACATTCACGTAAACGGCGACCTGGGTCTTGACGTGGTACTCGACACGATCGAACGACGAATGGCCGAGCGGCCGCGTATCGATCACCGAACCGTGATCGTACATTTCGCCAACTCGACCGAGGAGCAAGTGGATCGGATCGCAAAGCTGGGCGCCATCGTGAGTGCCAACCCGTACTATCCGATCGGTTTTGCGGACAAGTACAGCGAGTGGGGCCTGGGCCCAGACCGGGCAGACAGCATGGTGCGAAGCGCCTCAGTGTTGCAGAGAGGCATCCCCCTCTCCTTCCACAGTGACCTACCCATGGGTCCGGCGGACCCGTTGGCCATGATGTCCTTTGCGGTTAATCGGGTCACACCTAGCGGCCGCGTGGCCGGCCCCGAACAACGCATAACCGCAGAACAGGCATTGCATGCCGTCACGTTGGGTGCGGCCCAGTCATGGCGCCGCGAACGTGACCTCGGGAGCATCGAGGTGGGTAAGATCGCCAACTTCACGGTCGTCGACGCCAACCCGCTCGAAGTCGAGCCCGAGGACATCGATCAGATCCACGTTGTGGGCACCGTCTTTGAGGGGCGGTGGCATCCGGTGCCAGAAGGCGCCAGCCGAGTCTCGAACCAGCGCCGCATCGACGGCCACTCGGCCGACAGTTACGACGTTCATAGCCATAACTGCATTTGCGGTGTCGCCCGCGAACTACTTCTTGCTTTGGAAAGGAACCAAGCAGCATGACCGAAGAGACAATCATTTATCCAGCTCGCAAGGTCATCACCATGAACCCGGCCTTCCCGGAGGGTCAGGCGGTTGCGGTTCGAGGCGACCGAGTGCTTGGTGTTGGCACGGTCGACGAACTGGCCGGTTGGGGTGACCATACGATTGATGATCGGTTCGCCGACAAAGTGATCCTGCCAGGGTTCATCGAGGCTCACACCCACGTGATGGCCGGTGGCGTGTGGCAGTTTCCGTACGTTGGCTTCTTCGACCGGAGAGACCCCGACGGAAAACTCTGGCAGGGGAGCACCTCAATAGACGAGGTCGTCGATCGCCTCATCGAGCAGGAAAGCATGATGGGGGACCCTTCCGAGCCGTTGATCGCCTGGGGGCTCGATCCCATCTACATGCCAGGCGAGCGCCTGGTGGCGAAGCATCTCGATCGTGTATCAACCGACCGTCCGATCTTCGTCTACCACGCCAGTGGACACCTCGGGACAGTGAACACCGCCATGCTCGAACGGTCCGAAATCACCGAGCACAACCAGACCCCGGGTGTCGTGAAAGATCCCGACGGACAACCAAACGGTGAGCTGCAAGAGCCCGCCGCCATGATGCTGGCGACCAGTGCGTTCGAACGGCTCGTAGTTGCTATCGGATCTCAAGAGGCGAAGTGGGGCTACGCCAACGAGGCAAAGAACACCGGCCAAACGCTCATCACCGATCTCGGTACAACGCGGGTAAACGATCCATCCCAGGTTGAAGCGTGGCGGGAGGTGACCGAGGATCCCACGTATCCAGCTCGAGTGATGCTCGCTGGTTCGTCGATGTTTGGCGGAGAACAGGATCCCGACAAGCTGGCGGCGATCGTGAACGATCTCAAGCAGGAGCAGTCTCCCAAACTGCGCTTCGGCATCATCAAGATCGTGCTCGATGGTTCGATTCAGGGCTTCACGGCGCGGGTTTCCTGGCCCTATTACTTCAATCCTCCGGAGGGGCATCCGGGCAACGGCCTCTGGTTGGTTCCGCCAGACCAGGTAGCGGACATTGTGACCGCTCATCACAAGGCAGGGTTGACCGTGCACGCTCATTGCAACGGTGATCAGACTGCGCAGGTGTTCATCGATGCCGTGGAGACGGCACTGGAGCGACACCCACGCTGGGATCACCGACACACCGTTCAGCATTGCCAGCTGACAACTCCGGCCCAGTACCGACAGATGGCGGCGCTCGGCATGAACGCCAACATCTTCAGCAACCACATTTACTACTGGGGTGACCAACACCGAGACTTCACAGTGGGACCCGAACGGGCGGCTCGTATGGATGCGTGTGCCACTGCCTTGCGCGAAGGGGTGAAGTTCTCCATCCACTCCGACTCGCCCATCACTCCGATGGGCCACCTGCATACGGCTTGGTGTGCTGTGAATCGACTGACGGCAACCGGTGAGGTGCTCGGGCCCGATGAGCGAATCGACGTTCAGGATGCGCTCGAGGCAATCACCATTAACGCGGCCTATCAGCTCAAGCTGGATCACGACATGGGCAGCATCGAGGCGGGCAAGCTCGCCGACTTCGCCATCCTGGAAGACGACCCGTTGGCGGTCGAGCCCGCTGCGCTTAAAGACATCGGCGTCTGGGGGACGGTGGTCGGTGGCGTTGCCCATCAAGCAGGTACGAGCAACTGAGGTGGGGGACCTCATCTCGGTAACCATCGTCGGCGGCTACCTGGGTGCCGGCAAGACAACCCTCGTCAATCACATTCTGGCCAACGCCGACCAGCGGGTGGCAGTGATGGTGAACGATTTCGGGGAAGTCAATATCGACGCGGACCTCATCCGGTCACGAGACGGCGACACCATCTCGTTGGCCAATGGCTGCATCTGCTGCAGCATGGTGGACGGATTTGGTGCGGCGCTACAGACGATCACCGAAGCTCCGGTTCGGCCCGAGCGCCTCGTGATCGAGGCGAGCGGTGTTGGCTATCCGGGCCAGATCGCCGGGTATGCCCACACCCCAGGTCTGAAGCTCGATGGTGTGGTTGTTGTTGTGGATGCGGAGACGATCCGAGCGAACCTTCGCAGTGAGTACATCGGAGATGTCGTGCGGCAGCAGTGTGTCGAGGCTGATCTGATCGTCCTTAACAAGGTCGACCTTGTGGCCAACCCCGACGCGGTAGAAAAGGCGGTTCGCAAGGTCGCCGATGTGTCGGTGGTCCAGGCGCGTTCTGCTCACATTCCGCTTGGTGTTCTTATTGGGCTCGATCGGTCCGGGCTTGAACCCTCGGGGGCCCCGCGTTCAGCCCAGGACCGATTCCGAACGTGGATGCAGGAGTTCCCCGATCCGGTCGATCGGTTGTCGTTTCTCGCCGACCTTGGGTCGGCGTCTGATGTTCTTCGAGCCAAAGGCACCGTGCGCTTTTCCGAGGACCCCAACACCTTCTTTGACGTCCATGTAGTGGGAAAACGTGTCACATTGACCCAGTCGGATCGGCCCTGGCCAACCCCTCGATTGGTCTATATCGGTCTGCGCACAACGTGATATGACGATTGCTCAGATCAATGTGACACGGGTCATACCGTGGGCTAACGTCCTGAACGAAATGTAAAACGACTGGCCTTTGTGGCCGGGCTAGGGGAGAACACCAATGAAGAACCTGCGACTATTGTTCGCATCCCTTCTTGCGTTTGCGGTGATCGCAGCCGCTTGCAGCGGAAGCGATAGCGCGTCGGGAGACGACGGTGACACTAGTGTCACCACCGCTGCTGAGCCGGAAGCAATTCCAACGCCAACCAACGAGTCATCCGACGATGACGGCGGCGACGATGGTGAGGATGAGCCCGTACAGGAGGTTCGTCAGGGTGGCACGCTCGTCGTAGCCAACCAGACCGCTGCATCGGCCTCGCTCATCGGCAACACCGGCTCGGGCACCGGAATCGGGTACCCATCAGCCCAACTCTTCGCCAGCCCACTCCTGTTCGATGAGAACTACCAACCGCAGCCGTACCTGGCCGATTCCTGGAGCTTTGCCGACGACGGCCTGAGCCTCACACTGAACCTGAACCCCGACGCCGTCTTCCACGACGGTGTGCCAGTGAAGTCATCTGACGTTGCATTCTCGATCAGAATGAACCAGGCGCTGCATCCGTTCAAGCCCATGTTTGCTCCGGTTGAGTCGGTTGATACTCCCGACGACAACACTGCCGTTCTCAATCTGAGCGCCCCCCACCCGGCGCTGCTGATCGCCATGTCGCCGGCGCTGCTACCGATCGTTCCCGAGCACGTCTACGGGGAAGCGTTCGAGGGTGCATCGGCAGAGGACAACTACGCCTCGTTCCGAGGATTCGCCGGCATGACTGATCCAGACGTGCTCGTCGGGTCCGGTCCGTTCAGCCTTACCGAATTCGATTCGTCCACCGGGCTCGTTCGCATGGCGGCGTTCGAAGACTTCTTCCTCGGCCGGGCCAACGTTGACGAGATCGTCATCCAGATCATTCAGGATCCGAACACCACGCTCGTCGCCCTCGAGGCCGAAGAGGTTCACATCGCAAACCTTCAGGGTGTCGCTGACCTCGAACGAGCGAACGGCATCGACTTGCTTACTGTGACCCCTCAGGGCGGAGAGGGCATCGGCGCAGTCGTATCGATGCAGTACAACCTTGAGGACGAGGTGCTGCAGGACAAGAATGTCCGCAAGGCTCTTGCGTACGCCATCGACACCGACTTCATCGTGAACACCCTTCACGCTGGACTCCCATTCCGGGCCAAGTCGCCGATCCATCCTGGAAGCCCGTTCTACGACGACTCCGTTGAGGGTTACGACCTTGATTTGGCCAAAGCAGGTGAACTGCTCGACGCTGCTGGTTATGAAGCCGACGGCGACGGTAACCGTGGTCTCACCCTGACGATGGACTACATCCCGACCGCCCAGGACTACCAGAAGAACCTGGCCGAGTACATCAAGTCTGCTCTGGGCGAGATTGGTGTCGAGATCGAAATTCGGGCCTCACCCGACTTCCCGACATACCTCGGTTACCTGGCGCCCCGGAACTACGACCTCACGATGCAGATCCTGTTCATGTGGGCCGACCCGGTGATCGGTGTACACCGTTCGTTCCAGGAAGCGAACATCGTGCCGGTTC
Source organism: uncultured Acidimicrobiales bacterium (assembly GCA_938029215.1). GTDB lineage: Bacteria > Actinomycetota > Acidimicrobiia > Acidimicrobiales > SZUA-35 > JABDIY01. The sequence continues at coordinate 19,145 of CALHFG010000026.1, forward strand.
CCTTCGCTAACAACAGTGCGTACATCAACCCTGAGGTTGAGGCCATCCTCGACGAGGCTGGACAGACGATCGACGTAGCCGCTCGGACCGCTCTCTACGCAGAGGCTCAGGCTGCTCTGGCTGATGATCTCCCCTTCTACTGGATCGAGACGCTGCCGACCAACACCGTTTACAACACTGCGAAGGTCCAAAATCCGCCGCTGACCATCTGGGGTGCCATGTCACCGATGCATGAGGTGTGGATCGCCGAGTGAGCCAGGCGGGTCGAAGTAATTCTTCGTCGATACGGCGGGTCACCCTTGCGGTGGCCCGCCGTGCGGCGCACACAGCGTTCCTGCTCGTCGCGGTCATAACGCTCATCTACTCGCTGCTGCACCTCGCCCCTGGCGATGCAGCGGTCGCGCTTGCCGCGGCAGACGGTTCGGACAGTCCGGAGTACATCGAAGCGCTTCGGGCCGACTATGGGTTGGACAAGCCGTTCCCCGTGCAGGTTGCGACCTACATCGGCAACATTGCTCGAGGGAACTTTGGTGACTCGTTCTTCTTCCGGCAACCGGTAAGTGAGCTTGTGGCTGCTCGACTGTGGCCAACGATTCTGCTCGTCGGAACCGCGTTGAGCCTCGCACTCGTCGGTGGTGTTCTACTGGGCGTGTACTCGGCGCGTCGGCCGACCAAAGCCTCCAGCCATATCGTGACAATTCTTGCGTTGTTCGGATTCAGCGCTCCGATCTTCTGGACCGGGATCATGCTGCTGCTGTTGTTCTCTGCCCGTCTTGGGTGGCTTCCGAGCAACGGAATGGAGAGTGTGGTCGATCGAGGCACTGGATTCTCCGCAGCCTGGGACACGATGAAGCATCTCGTGTTACCTGCCAGCACGCTGGGCTTTTTCTATATGGCCCAGTACGCACGCATCTCTCGGGCCACGATGCTCGAAGTTCTTGGGTCCGACTACGTCCGGACCGCACGGGCCAAGGGCCTGAGCGAGCGGGTGGTGATTTGGAAACACGCCCTCCGTAACGCGGTCATTCCAGTTGTGACGATCGCGGGTTTCCAAATCGCAGCGATTCTGTCGGGGGGCATTTTGGTTGAGACCGTCTTCGAATGGCCGGGAATGGGTCGTCTTGCGTTCGAGGCTGTTCTACGAAGGGACACGCCCGTCCTCATGGGGATGCTTGTGGTGTCCACCCTCATCGTGATCGGCGCAAACATTCTTACCGACATCATGTATCGGGTCATCGACCCCCGTATCCGGATCTCGAAGGTGGTCTGATGTCGAACGATTCCGAAGTCGATCTCACCGTTGATAGTCGTGACCGGGGCCCGGTTCGCACCCCCATGGGTGAGGCATGGTTCATGTACCGCCGGAATAAGGCGGCCATGGTCGGGCTCGTCCTCCTTAGCTTTATCGTCCTCGCCACGATCTTCGGTCCGATCATCAACAAGACCGACCCGTTTCGGGTTGTTTCTCGCCCTCGCCAATCGCCGAGCGAATCGCCTCTACTGCTCGGCAGCGACTACTTGGGTCGCGACACCTGGGTTGGCATTCTCAACGGGGGGCGGGTCACGCTGATCCTGGCTCTGTGCGCCGGGCTGATGACGGTGATCGTCGGGATCCTCATCGGCGCCACCGCCGGTTACTTCGGCGGCAAGGTCGAATTTGTTCTGATGCGATTCACCGAGATCTTCCAGGTGCCCCCGGCAATTCTGCTGGGCATGCTCATCCTCCTTCTGTGGGGGTCCAGCGTGCGCAACGTGGTTCTCGCCATCTCGTTCGTTGCCTGGCCCCAGACCGCACGGCTGGCCCGGGGCGAGTTCATCCGGCTGCGCAACGTGGAGTATGTGAAATCAGCTCGCACAGCTGGTGCCAGTGACTGGCGAATCATGACGCGCATCATTCTGCCGAACGCACTTCCTCCGCTCATCGTGAACGCCACATTGATCATCGGCGGTTCGATCCTCTTTGAATCTGGCCTGGCGTTCCTCGGTCTTACCGACCCAAACGTGATCACCTGGGGGCTGATGCTTGGCTCCAGCCGCCCCTACGTGTTTGACACCTGGTGGGCCGTGACCTTCCCCGGTCTCGCGATCTTCCTCACGGTTCTTTCGATCAGCCTCGTGGGCGACGGCATTACCGACGCCTTCAACCCGAAGTTGCGGGAACGATGAGCGCCCTGCTTGAGGTCGACAACCTCACCGTCAAGTTCGGCGAGTTCACCGCGGTTGACGATGTGTCATTCCACCTGAATGCGGGCGAGACGCTTGCGATCGTGGGGGAGTCCGGTTCGGGTAAGACCGTGACGGCGCTGTCGCTCATGCGGCTTATTGAGCAGAGCAGCCGCGGCCGGATTACCGGCGGGTCGATCCGATTGAACCCACCCGATCAACCCTCTCTCCACATCACCGAGTTGGAGGAAGATGAGCTGCGAAGTATCCGGGGTGAGCTGATCTCCATGATCTTCCAGGAACCTCTCACGGCGCTCAATCCGGTGTTCTCGGTCGAAAGTCAACTAGTAGAAGCCATCAGGGCTCATCGAGACATTTCCAAAGACGAAGCCCGCGGCATGGCGTTGAACATGATGGAGAAGGTCCGGATCCCAGATCCGGCCCAGCGACTAAAGCGCTACCCGCACGAACTGTCGGGCGGGATGCGTCAGAGAGTCATGATCGCCCAGGCTCTCGCGCTGAGCCCTCAGATCCTCATCGCCGACGAACCAACCACTGCGCTCGACGTGACCATCCAGGCCCAAATCCTCGGTCTCGTCCAGGACCTGAAAGACGACACGGGCGCCGCAGTCATCATGATCACCCACGACATGGGCGTGGTGGCCCAGGTGGCAGACCGAGTGGTGGTGATGAAGCAGTCGAAGGTGGTCGAAACCGGTCCCGTGGAACAGATCTTCCACGACCCTCAGGACCCCTACACCAAGGCATTGTTGGCCGCCGTTCCCCGACTCGGGTCGATGACAGGTAAAGACAAGCCAGAGAAGTTCCCGCTAGTGGGGACCGAGCTATGAGCGACGTCAACGGTGGTACACCGCTGGTCGAGTGCCGCGGGTTGTACAAGAGGTTCCCTGCCGCGGACGGGGCCGCAGTTCATGCAGTCGTCAATGTCGACCTGAAGGTCGGTCGAGGCGAAACGCTGGCGGTGGTCGGGGAGTCCGGTTGCGGCAAGTCCACGCTCGCCAACACCATCATTCGGCTGGAAGAACCATCCGACGGCTCGGTCCTTCTGGACGGTGTTGATATCTCCCACATGAAGTCTCGGGAGCTACGAGAGCACCGGAAGAAGATGCAGATCATCTTCCAGGACCCTTTTGCGAGCCTCGACCCGCGCCGTCAGGTTGGTAAGGCGGTTGCCGAGCCCCTGCAAATTCATGGCGTCACGCCCGAAATGGGTCTGGAAGAAACCGTCGCTGAGTTGTTCGACAAAGTGTCCCTTCCTCGATCGGTGATGCGGAACTATCCCCACCAGTTCTCGGGCGGCCAGCGGCAACGAATCTGCATTGCACGGGCCCTCGCCCTTCAGCCCGAGCTCGTGATCGCCGACGAGTCGGTGTCGGCGCTCGACGTCAGTGTGCAAGCTCAGGTCATCAACCTCATGATGGACCTTCAAGAAGAGATGGGCTTGTCGTATCTCTTCATTTCCCACGACCTCGCTGTGGTCGAACGAGTAGCCCACCGAGTTGCGGTGATGTACCTGGGGCAGATCGTGGAACTCGGCACCCGCCGGGCGGTGTTCGATAATCCCCTACACAGCTACACCAAACGGCTGCTGTCGGCCGTACCGATTGCCGACCCCAGCGCCCGGAATGCCCGCACCCGTCTTGAGGGTGAGATTCCAAGCCCTATTTGGCCAAAGGGTGAATCTCCCGAACTGGTCACAATGACCGAACCCGAGCCCGGCCACTTCGTCGCAGCTGAATAACTTTTCCATTGCGCTCCACTCGCCTCCAGCGCAGCGTGGCGAACGCGGTGTTACCTCTCACCGCTACGGGGGGATCTGTTCGCTGATCCGGTCGGGTCGTTTCGCTGGCCTGCGGGCTGCCTGCTCAATCCCTGCGTGCTGCCTAGCTGCGCGTCGGCAACGTAACGAACTGGCTGCACGGCTCGGGTTTTGGCTTGGTGACAGTTGAGAGGCTGCGGCCGCGCAGCAACGCAGCACGTGCGCGTATCGAGGCAGCCCGCAGGCCAGCGGAGCGACGAGCGGGTGACTCAGTGATCAGCTCCCTCAGGAAGGTTCAGAAAAAGGTGCGCGTTCGCCGTTACGAGCGAGCCGGAGTGGAGCGCAGTATTAAAGGGTGGACGCAATACGTCTACCCAAAGTGCTCTAGAACTTCATCGGCAGTCTTCTTGGGCCGCGTACTTGGCCGCCGGCCCAGGTGACCGCGTCGGGGTCGGACACTTCGAACTCGGGGATGCGCTCGAACCAGGTGCGGATAGCAACGTCCATTTCGAGGCGAGCCAGGTTTGATCCGGCGCAACGATGGATGCCGCTACCGAAGGCGATGTGGCGATTTCGAGTTCGATCGATGACTACCTTGCCGGCATCTTCAAAGGCGTCCTCGTCGTGGTTGGCGCCGGGGAAGTTCATGAGGACCTTTTCGCCTTCCTTGATCACGGTGTCGCCGAACGGTACGTCTTCCTGAGCTACCCGGGCCATGGTGACCGGGGAGTAGAAGCGAAGGATCTCTTCCAGTGCCGTCGGGAAGAGCGAATGATCAGCAGCGAGACGTCGACGATCGTCGGCGTGGGTTCCAAAGTGGTAGAGGCCGGAACCGATCGAGCTCCAGGTGGTATCGATGCCGGCGATCAGTAGAAGGTTCGCCAAGCCAACGACCACCTTCACCTCCTGGCCCTTCATCTCGGGCACGTCCATCGCCAGCAGTTCCGACAGGTAGTCGTCTCTCGGGTTCTCCCATCGGCTGGACACCTCATCGATCAGAAACTCTCGGATGATCTCCCGGTACTTCACCCGAATGACTGGATCGAACAGACCTAGTTCAAGCACGCCGCGTACCCATTCGGTGAAGTCGTCTGACTTGGCTGGATCGAAGCCCAGCATGTTGGCGATGACGCGGGGCGGAATCTGTTGGGCATAGTCGACCGCCGCATCGCAAGATCCGTTATCGATGAACCCATCGATGAGTGAGTTGCACAGGTCCACCGTGTACTGACGATGCTTCTCTACCGCCTTAGGGGAGAACGCTGGAAGGATCATCCGTCGGGTCCAGATCTGCTCCGGAGGGTCGGAGCTGATCGGTGGTGCGTTGAACGTTTGATCGCCGAACTGCATGTCTTTGGGCAGCGAGATGACGAGCGGTTCCTTGTTCGATAGTTCAGGAACGATTTTGGCCAACGCCTGCACGTCGGCAAACTTGGTGGGCAGCCAGGAACGGATACCGCGACGATCGGTGCGGGCCATCGGGCAGCCGCTGTCGCGAAGGTCCTTCCACACCGGTGTTGGGTCGTTTACGTACTCGGCGTCGTAGATGTCGTAGTCGGTGGTCCAGTCGTGAACTGGGTCGGTCTGTTGTGGGCCGGACACCGGCTGTTCAGTGTCACTCACCGGATTCCACCTTGATCGCAAATTCTGGACAGTTGTCGACGATGAGGGCCGCCTTGTCCTCGAGCTCGGCGGGTACTTCACCATCGTTCAAGGCGAAGGCCTGGCCGTAGTCGTCGACGTCCACGAGTTCTGGGGCCAGGGCGTAGCAGCGGTTGTGTCCCTGGCAAAGGTCAGAGTCGATAACGAGCTTCAATTGGTTCCCCTTTTCAGCAAAGCGATTGCGTCGCTCCCTGTCGCGATGGTACTTCACATTCGGAACGGGTACCCCACGAACCGATAGCCTGTCAGCTTGAGTCGTCGGTACGCACAAGTTCTTGTTTTCTTCACGTCGGCTGCAGTGCTCGTGCTGGAGATCCTTGCCGGTCGATTGATGGCTCCCTATGTTGGCGTCTCGCTCGAGACCTTCACGGGCATCATCGGAACCATTCTCGCTGGCATCGCGCTCGGGTCGGCCATCGGTGGGCGTCTGGCGGATCGATACGACCCCGAAACGCTCATTGGTCCCTCGCTGGTCGCCGGTGGCGTGCTCAGTTGGTTCTCGATTCCGATCGTCAGTTTTCTAGGACCCGGCGTAGGAAGCCAGATCCCCGGAATCGTCATGTTGGCGTTGTTCGGTTTCTTCGCTCCTGCCATGGCGCTCACTGCGATCAGCCCGATGGTGGCCAAGCTGCGCCTGAAGAGTCTCGAGGAGACCGGCGAGGTCGTCGGCGGCCTCTCGGCGGCCGGCACCGTTGGTGCGTTAGTGGGTACGTTCGTCACGGGCTTCGTTCTTGTATCGGCAGTCCCGACCCGCCCGATCATCATCGCGGTTGGATTGTTGCTGGTGGTGTGGGGAGTTGTGTTTAACCTCCGACGCGGCGACGGCAAGCTGCCGAACGCCGGCGTCGGCGTTATCGCGGTGGCCTTCTTGGGTCTGGCTGTTTTGTCGGGGAACCCGTGCGAGTTCGAGTCTGCCTATGCCTGTGGCCGGGTGGTTGTCGATGAGGAGAACTCTTCGGTTCGTTTCCTAATCCTCGACACGTTGCGGCATGGTGCCGTCGACCTCGAGGACCCCACCAACCTGCAGTTTCGCTACATAAATGTGATCGGCGACGTCATCGATGCGATGCCAGCTGGGTCGCTGGACGCACTGCATCTAGGCGGCGGAGGGTTCAGCCTGCCTCAGTACATCGATGCCACCCGACCCGGTTCTACCCACTTGGTGCTGGAAATCGATCCCGTCATCGTTGAGGTTGGCGAGGCGGAACTGGGTCTCGAAATCGATGACGATCTGCAAGTGATCACCGGCGATGCACGTCTGGCGCTGGATGATCTCGCCGACGACAGCTACGACCTAATTGTGGGCGACGCGTTCGGTGGCCTCAGCGTGCCGTGGCACCTCACCACGACCGAGTTCATATCCGAGCTTGATCGAGTGCTCCGAGATGATGGTGTCTACGTGATGAACATCATCGATGGCGACGAGAATCGGTTTGTTGAGGCTGAACTTGCCACTCTGGCGGAGCACTTTGAACATCGCAGCGCGGTGGTGCCCAATGAGTGGCCGGTCGCCCGTCCGGTAAATCAGATCCTCATTGCGTCGGACGCCGATCTTCCATCGGTCGACATCGACGACGAGCACGGGGTTCAGGTGTCCGATATTGCCGAGTTTGCGGGAACAGCTCGAGTCCTGACCGACGATTTTGCTCCGGTCGAGCAGTTGGCGGCCAACCCGTAGCTCGGGTACGGCGGCCCAGATCGTCATCGCGGGCCCGCATCGTCTACCGTCGCAAAAATGACACCTGGCCAAACCCGGTGGACGCCCCGAGGTGTCCGACTTCTTGGCGTGGTCGTATTGGTCATGGTCATCGGCGGGTGCTCCCTGCTCGGCGGAGATCAGGAAGATGCTGAAACGCCGACAACCACGACGGCGAAGGAAGCGGTCGACGGGTCGAGCGCGGAGACAACCCCGGCTCCGCTCCCTCCAACTACCGAATCGGTAGCGCCCGAGGCCGGTCGGGGTGACCTGTTTGATCTGTTGGGGCCCGATGACCGCATCGCAGTGCAAACGGCGGGTAACGACCTTTCGATCTTTACTTTCGGCGGCGTCGTGCCCGTCGCTACGAACGCGAACGCCAACCAACCGGTGTTTTCCGCGGACGGCTCGGTGTTGGCGTGGAGTCAGATCAGCCCCCAGGGCGCCGGAGGCGAGGTGGTGTTCGCCGACGTTGGGGACGACGGAGTCTTGAGCGGACAAGTTGTCGTCCGCACGCCCGTGGTCTCGTTCTACAACGTCTTTGCACCCGGCTCGTCCGACAGTTTGGCCGTACTCGGCAACTCGACGCGAGGGGTCGGTGTAGCAGTGGCGGACCGATCTGGCGAGTCGACCGAGGTCCTCGATCAGGGGGTGCCTTACTTCTTTGTGTGGGCCAAGGATGGCTCTGGCTTTATCGGGCACGTTGGCAACAGTTTGAGAGTGTTTGACCTACAGCAGGAGGCCGGGGTCAACGATCTCGAAGTTGTTCCCAGCTTTCGCACGCCGGGCCTTCTGGGTGGTGGGGAGGCGGTCTACGTGGCCACCGAAAACTCGACCGGGGCGCCGGGGTTCAGCTCGATCGACCGAATCGAAGCGTCGGGCGCCGGGTTCGATCCCACAGGCGCTCGCACCGTCGCCCGTTTCGATGGCTTGGGCTCGATGTCGATCTCACCCGACTCCAACCGTCTCGCAGTGGTAGTCGAGGGAACGCTCAACGATGCCCGAGTCGTCAACGTTGGCAATAGTGCACTTCAGTCCGGCGTGGCGCTCGACCGAGGGCTGCACCTGATCGATACCCGGTCCGATGAGGTTTCGACCCTGGTGTCAGACCCGGTGATTGCGGCCTTTTGGGCCCCCAATAGCCAGTTGATCGCGAGCCTGGGCTACGACTCGGTGGGAGACGGCCGTTCGTGGGTTCGGTGGACGATTCTTGACATCGACGGCAACGTCGTAAGCCGGTCGCCTCGATTGCTCATGAGCCGGTTGTTTGCGACGTCGTATTTGCCGTTTTACGACCAGTTCGAACGGGCGATCACCCCCTGGAGCCCAGATAGCACACGGCTGGTGTTTGCCGGTGAGAGCATGGCCGGTGACGCCGGGATCTGGCTGCATAAGACGCCGTTGGCAGGTGAGGATGCCCAAACCTTCCTTATCGGTGACGGAGTCATGGCAGTCTGGAGTCCGTGACACCCAAACGAGCCGAATTCTTGGGCATTGAGTACTAGCAGCCAACTGATCATCATCGTTGTCGGACTCGTCGCGGCTCTCGACTGGTTTGCCGTTGCATCGTCCAATCATCGGTTGGAACGGGTGGCAAAACCGCTGGTGATGGTGGCCCTGATCGTTTTGGCGATCGCTTCGGACCTCGCCGGCTGGGGGCTGCTCTGGCTGCTTGTTGCCTTGGTCGCCGGTCTGGTTGGTGATGTGTTGTTGCTGCCCACGATCGATCGGTTTGTCGGTGGGCTGGCAGCGTTTCTGCTCGGCCACCTCGCGTATGCTGCGCTCGCCATCGTTCTGGGGACAACGACGGGCTACTTGGCAGTAGGCCTCGCCTTGGCGTCGTTTGCCGTTCTAACGGTGGGCACCAAGATCACCGATGCGGTCCAAGGTACGTCGATGTTTGCACCCGTCGTTAGCTACGTCGTCGTGATCGGAGCGTCAACCGCCTTGCTGATCGCAACGGGTCGGTCGCTGGTGATCCTCGGCGCCGTCTTGTTTGCGGTCTCTGACTCGTTGCTGGGTTGGGGTCGTTTCGTGGCGCCAGCGCCTGGGGGACGCGTGGCGGTTCATGCCACCTACCACCTCGGTCAGTTGCTGATTGTGATCGGTGCGTTGAGCTAGTCAGCCCTTGGCTGCCGACACCGCTTCCCACACCGCAGCGGCGGCGGTGTCGATGCTGACATCCACCGTTTCACCGGTCGCGCGGGTGTGGAACTCGGCGCTGCCGTTCTTGAGCCCACGAGGTCCGATCGTAAGTCGAAACGGAATGCCGATGAGCTCGGCATCAGCGAACTTCACGCCCGCCCGCGCATCGCGATCGTCCAGTATCACATCTACCCCGGCGGCTCGAAGGTCGTCGTAGAGCTTCTCACCAGCCGCAGTGCACTCGTCATCGAGCCGCATCAACGTGATGACAGCCTCATAGGGCGCGATCTCCACCGGCCAGACAAGACCCTTGTCGTCGTGGTTCGCTTCGGCCGAGGCAGCCATGTTCCGGCCGATCCCGATGCCGTAGCTTCCCATGACTACCGGCACGTCTCCGGCATCGGGGGTGGAGACTTTGACACCAAAAACCTCGGCGTACTTGGTGCCCAATTTGAAGATGTGGCCGATTTCGATGCAACGGACGATCGTGAGTGCGGTTCCACAGTTCGGGCAGGGTTCGCCGGCCTGAACCTCTCGGAGGTCGGCCCACTGGCCGACCGGCACGTCGCGCTCGACCGAGACACCCCGATAGTGAACGTCGTCGGTGTTGGCACCGGTAGTCATGTTGGTTCGGCCACGGAGCGCTTCGTCCATGATGATCGGGTGATCGGTGACACCAACGGCTCCCAAGGAACCGGGTTTGGCGCCCAGGGCTGCAACTGTTTCTTCGAGTTCGGCCGGGCGGATTGTGATGGCGCCCGTGACGTCGGCCAGCTTCTGCGTATTGAGCTGGTGGTCGCCGCGAACGACGACCAGGGTGATCACATCGTCGAGGGACATGACCAGTGTTTTGAGTTGGCGGTCGGCCGGCGCGCCGCCGTCAAACTCTTCCAGCGCCTTGATCGTTCTGACTCCGGGGGTGTCGAAGCGTTCGGGGGCGTCGGGGCCGGGCTCGTCGTCCATCTTCGGTAACGCGGACGTGCCCTTTTCGATGTTGGCCGAATAGTCGCACTGGGGACAGCGGATGACGTCGTCCTCGCCTGCATCTGATGGTGTCATGAATTCAACCGAGTCGTTTCCGCCCATGGCGCCCGAACTGGCCTGGACCCCAAAGGAAGGAATGCCGAGGCGGGCGAAGATTCGTCGATAGGCGGCGTCGTGGAGGTCGAAGTTGGCATCGAGTCCAGCTTCGTCGACGTCGAAGGAGTAACTGTCCTTCATGTGGAACTCGCGGACTCTCAGCAACCCGCTTTTGGGTCGTGCTTCATCCCGGAACTTCGTCTGAATGTGATACCAGATCTGCGGCAACTGCTTGTAGCTGCTCAGCTCCGAAGCCACGGTGGCGAAAATCTCTTCGTGGGTAATGCCGAGAGCGGTGGCGTTGCCGCGCCGATCCTCGAGTCGAAACATGATTTCGCCCATGGTGTCCCACCGGCCCGACGCCTGCCATATCTCGGCCGGGTGCATCGTTGGGAGGAGGAACTCTTGTCCACCAATCCCGTCGATTTCCTCGCGAACGATCTGGGCCACCTTCTGGTGCACCTTCCATCCCAAGGGAAGCATCGAGTAATGGCCAGCATGCAGCTGGCGCATGAAGCCGCCGCGAACCAGCAGTTTGTGGCTCGGAGCGACAGCGTCGCCGGGGGCATCTCGGAGGGTTGGCGTGAAAAGCTTCGACCAGCGCATACGCGAAGCATCGTATCTCGCCTGTGCCGGTCGCCCCTGCGGTTTGTGGCCTCAGCCGGTCAGCCAGCCAACCAAGAGTCCGATTGGGATGAGCACCCACGGCAAGAACGCAAGAATGATCGCGATCAGAGCGATGATGCGTGAGGGATCTCTCGGTGGGTTTCCGCACCTGCCTATCGAGCTCCAGAGCCCGTCGAGGGGTCCGTCCATCGTGAGATGAATTCGTTGACGGGCGACCGCGGCTCCTCGAAGGATGATCCACGCCAGACCCGCGATGACCATGCCCAGAATCACCGTGGCGATGATCTTTGACCACAGGGTGCTGAGTGCCGATGCGATCAAGAGCTGCAGTATTCGGACCGCTCCCGACAGCACTGCGCCACCCAGGAAGAACGCGGGGACGCCGAGGACGTTTCGTTTGAACCCGGGGGTGATGCGTTCCATCTGCATTCGGGCTCGCATGAGCAGTTTGCGGTCGGGGTCATCGCGGGCAGCGTTGGCTTCGCGTCGCTCGTACAGACGCAACATGTGGTCGGCGACGGTCGACTGGTAGCTCCGAACGATCAGGTGGGTCACCTGTTGCACGCCGAACGCGGCGATGGGTCCCAGAGGCCCGAGACTGTTGACCCGCACGCCGCGGGCACCGTTGCGGTCCAAGACTTCCAGGGCCCGGACGGCGAGCGCATGAGCCTCAGGGAACCGGTCAGGATGCCCAAGCGGGCGGCGCGCCGATAGTTCAAGAACGATGTCCTTGTCCACATCGTCCTGGGCGCCGAGCGCGGTGAGGATTGACTCGCTGGCGTCGCTATCGCTTTTGCGAAATGCCTGGAATGCCCGGAGCTTTTCGCCAAATTCATCGACGATCGCGTCGTTAGGTTCGGTCTCACCCGACTGGTGCCCGTCGTTCTGGTCCACCCCTTGATCATGCGGGAAACCGAGGGTCTATGGGGTGATCCCCGGAACGAGGCGACCGTTAGGCTGTCGGGATGACTCGACCAAAGAAGGGTGGCGGCGGTCGCCACACGCCCAAGTCCAACACGGCGCCCAACGACGTGTTCGGTGACGCAGACATCCTTCAGCCGTCCGACGTGCCCAACTTCCCTCACATGGACCCCGATGCTTTCGAACAGGCCATCCTTGAGAGCAGTATCGATATCACGGGGCTCGATCCGGAGAACCTTGATCTCGAGGCGCTGGGTCTTGGCGACGTCGACCCGTTGGAAATTCTTGTTGCCCGAATGGCCCAGGCCCTCGATGAAGGGGCGGGTCAGTTTCTCGAAGAGGTAGCCGGAGCTTCTTGGATGCTTCACGAAACGGTGCCCGAAGACGAACGACCGGCGGCGCTCGAGCTGTACGCAAGCTTCGATCACATCGGCGCATGTCTGATGGTGGGGCTGGCCTCGTTGGGAATGACGCCCGAAGTTCGTGACCTGGCCTCGGCCAAAGTGACCGAAAACGAGGCGGCCGGCATCGAGGTTCCCGCATGGTTGAGTCGGTTGGCTGACGCGTCGGTCACCGCGACCGGCATCGGGTTCTACGAACCCGACGATGAGGTGGAGGTACTCGTCGAGGTCACGATTCCGACGGTCAACCCCTTTGTTGTCGCCATCAGTAGATCCAAAGTTGTGCACGAGCTGATTACCGAAATCTCCACGCTGATCGAGCCCTTGCAGCATCTGGCCGACGACGTGAATGGCGATGAGCTGATGGAGGTCACCATTGCGATGACCGATGCCGTGGACGCGGCCGATGAGCTGGCCCTCAGCCTGTTGCCCACCATCGAATGGGCCGAGAACATCGAGGTGGGCGGGTTGCCCGTGGACAACGGGGTTGAGACCGTTCTGCCGTTGGCCCGCTGGGTGGGGTCGCTGCTCCCAGCGTCTGAGGTGGAGCCGTTCTATGGCTTCGAGGGCGAGCAACGCGACGAAGCGATCGCCGCCTACGTGGCAGCGTCGCCGGATCAACTGGACGCTGATCACCTGGCTCAGGTGGCGTTTGCGTTGGACTTCAGCGTTGAGCGTGAAGTGTTTCGTTGGACACCACAACGGCTTATCAACATGTTCCAGCGAGCCACGATGGTGACCGACGAGCCGCAGCCTCTCATCGATGCGGTGCGGAAGTTCCTTCCTTTTGCGGCCGCCCAACACGGAACGAGCGATGAGCTGCTCGCTCACAACCTCACGGTGGTCGACAACGTGGAAGAACATGCTTCGGAGTTGTTCAGCGGGGCCTAGTACGAACGGGCGAGCGGCGGAGGGGTTTCACCCGTAGAAATGAGAAAGGCCCACACCGGCGCCGCAGCCGGTGTGGACCAGTCGTTCGCCTTCGCAGGCGAAAGGAGCCGCCCCGATTTCTGGTGCCTCTGCACTGTGCACCCAAACCTAGTCCAGCTGAGCTGCCGCGATACATCGAATTCCGCTCGAGCAGGCCTTTTGGGCGAGATCGCCCCTCTGTTTCACAGAGTGGAAAAGCCCTCGTTCGCGAGCGAAACCACGGTCTTTCGTGACGCCCGGCACGGCCGGAAGAGGTACAGTAAGTGAATGGCTCTAACTTCTCGTAAGCCCCGTCTAACAGAACCGTTAGTGCGGGAGAACGGTGAACTTCGTCCCGCCACATGGGATGAGGCACTGACTCGGGTAGCGGACGGATTTCGCTCGGTTCGGGACACGAAGGGCGGCGATGGGTTTGCCGTGTTCAGCTGTTCTAAAAGCACCAACGAAATGAACTATGCGGCCCAGAAGTTCGCTCGCACGGTGTTGGGCACGAACAACATCGACTCCTGCAACCGAACTTGACACGCTCCTAGCGTCGTCGGTCTGGCGACAGTATTTGGAGCAGGTGGCGGAACGGTTTCGTACAAGGAAATCGAAGAAACCGACGTCATCTTGCTTTGGGGTTCCAATGCCCGAGAAGCCCACCCCATCTTCTTCCATCACCTCATGCAGGGACTCCAGAACGGCGCTTCGATGTACGCCGTGGATCCACGCCGCACGAGCTCGGCCAAGTTTGCCGATCTCTGGTTGGGTCTTGAACTTGGTTCCGACGTTGCGCTGGCGAACACCGTCGCCAACTACATCGTGTCCAACGATCTGCACAACAAAGAGTTCATCGCTCACAGCACCACAGGCTTTGACGCATATGTCGAAAGCTTGTCGGAATACACCCTCGAACATGGCGAAGCACTCACCGGAGTTCCGGCGGCAGCCATCGCCGAAATGGCGACGGCCTATGCGACGGCCGAAAAGGCTCAGATCCTTTGGACCCTTGGCATCACCGAGCATCACAATGCTGTCGACAACGTGCTCTCGCTCTGCAACCTGGCGTTGCTTACCGGCCATGTTGGTCGATGGGGAAGCGGTCTCGTACCGCTCCGCGGCCAGAACAACGTTCAGGGCGGCGGCGACATGGGCGCGTTGCCCAACAAGCTGCCCGGATTCCAGAACATCACCGACCCAGAACACCGTGGCAAGTTCGAAAAGGTCTACGGCAAAGAGATTCCCGCCGAGGACGGGATTCATCTCACGCTCATGTTCGAAGCGATGGAGCGCGGTGAGATCACCGCGGCCTACGTCATCGGCGAGAACCCGGCAGACTCCGAAGCCGATATCGCCCACGCTCGCAAGTTGCTGAAGGGCCTCGACCTCCTGGTGGTGCAGGACATCTTCCTCACCAGAACAGCCGAGCTCGCCGATGTTGTGCTGCCCGCGTCGGTCGGGTGGGCCGAGTGCGATGGGACGGTCACCTCCTCTGAACGTCGGGTGCAACGGGTCCGCGCTGCGGTTCCACCTCCCGGTCTTGCTCGCCATGACCAGGACATCCTTCGCGACCTTGCCCATCTGCTCGACTATCCCGAGTGGGGCGACCCAACCCCTGAAGATCTTTGGGAAGAACTACGTTCGCTGTCGCCGTTGCATGGCGGCATGACCTACGACCGTCTTGAAGCCGAAGGCGGGTTGCAATGGCCGTGCCCAGACCTCGACCACCCAGGAAGCCCATTCCTTCATGGGTGGCTGTGGGAACCAGATCTTGGTGGCCGAGCCGGTGCACCGTTCTCGCCCGTGGTAGCTCAGGGGCCCAAAGAACAGCGCACCGAAGAGTTCCCCCTCTGGATGACCACGGGCCGTTCCCTCGACAGTTACAACACCGGTGTGCAAAGCGGGCAGATGAATAGCCCAATTCGCTACGGAAATGCGCTCGACATGAACCCGGCCGATGCGGCTCAACTGAACCTCGTCGACGGCGAGACCGTGAAAGTCAGCTCGCCCCGTGGTTCGGTAGAGATGCCAATCCGGGTGCAACCCGACATTCCCGTAGGCCTCACCTTCACTACGTTCCATTTCCCCGAGCTCGTTGATATCAACCAGCTCACAAATGATGCCTGGGACAAACGGTCAGGGACCGCCGAATTCAAGGCCGCCAGCATTCGAGTAGAAAAGCTCGTGACGGCCTAGCCCGGACTCGAGAAACCGCAAAGAGAGCTCATGACCGACCTACATCTCACTGCCGATCGCGCCACCGACGCCGAGGCTGCGGCGATCGATGCCGCAATTGTTGAGTGCGGGCTTGAGCCCGTAATCATCGACGAAACCGACCGACTGGTGCGCGGCGGGCTGCATCGAGCCAACAATGCCCGGCACGGTCTCCTTCCTGCGCTCCACGCGCTCCACAACGTCAGTGGCTGGATTAGTCACGGCGGCATCAACTACATCGCTCAGACCTTGGGTGTGCCACCGGCTGAGAGCTTCGGCGTTGCCAGCTTCTATGAGATGTTCCGGATGGAAGACCCGGGTCATACCGACGATGTTGTGCATGTATGCGTCGATGGTGCCTGTCAGATCGCTGGAGCCGATGGCGTTATCGTTTCGCTCGAGGCGTCGGGCACCACTGTGCATCGCAGCCCTTGTCTGGGTCAGTGCGAGCGCGCTCCGGCTCAGTTTGTACAGGGGAACCAGGGTCGCCCCGACTTCGTGGCGGCGGACCGTGAACCTACGGTGATCCCACAGCAGGGAGACCCAACCCTTCGGCTACTTAAGCGTATGGGTGTCACCGATCCCGAAAGTCTCGATGATTACGTCGCGTATGGCGGCTACTCCGCGCTCGCCAAAGCCTTCTCGATGGGAGCCGAGGCGGTCCTCGACGAGGTCGACTCCGCCGGGCTGAAAGGGCGAGGCGGCGCGGCATTCCCCACCGCCTTCAAGTGGAGAGGCGTCCGTGGCGCAGACGGCGACAAGAAGTGGATCGTGGTCAACGCCGACGAATCCGAGCCGGGCACCTTTAAGGATCGTCACCTGATGGAGCTTGATCCGTTCTCGATTGTTGAGGCCGCCACGATCGCCGGTTTTGCAACCGGTGCCCAGAAGGGTTTCATCTACGTTCGAGGCGAGTATCCGCTGGCGACGAAGCGACTGCAAAACGCCATCGATGTCGCTCGAGAGCGAGGTTTCTTAGGCGACGGGATTGCCGGCTCGTCGATCGGATTCGAGTTGGAGATCCGACGCGGCGCAGGCGCCTACATCTGCGGTGAAGAAACAGCACTGTTTGAGTCGCTTGAAGGGTTCCGGGGTGAGCCTCGCCAGAAGCCTCCGTTCCCCACCACCCACGGGCTGTTCAAGCAACCGACGGCGATCAACAATCCAGAGACGCTCGTCAATGTGCTCGGGATCTTGAACGATGGATCCGAGGCATACAAGCAGCTGGGAACGCCTGACTCAACCGGAACCCGGCTGTTCTGCCTGTCCGGGCACGTCGCCAACCCCGGCCTGTATGAGGGTCCACACGGTATGACGCTAGGCGAGGCCATCGAGATGGCAGGTGGACCAACCGGAGAACTTCGTGCTGTTCTGCTCGGCGGCGCTGCGGGCAGCTTTGTAGGTATCGATCAAATGGATCTGCCGCTTTCTTTCGAAGGCACCCGCGCTGCAGGCGCATCGTTGGGATCGGGCGTGGTGAAGTTGTTCAACACCGAGACCGACTTCCAAGCCGTTGTCACCCGAATTGCCGAGTTCTTTCGAAACGAGAGCTGCGGCCAGTGCGTCCCCTGCCGTGTGGGGGTGGTCAGGCAACACGAACTGATCATCCGGACCGCCGGCCGGTCGATGAACGGCGAGCGGTCCTTGCTCGACGACATGGATGCCGCAATGAAGGACGCCTCGATTTGTGGTTTGGGCCACACCGCATCAACGGCGGTTCGATCCGCTATCGACCTTGGACTCATTGGAGCCTGAACATGACCATCGCTGAGACCACGACCGAAAACCCGGACGAAACCCCGATCGAAACCTCCGTTACCTTGACGATCAACGGCAGTCCCGTAACCGTCGATCAAGGCCAAACCGTCCTCGATGCGTGCACCTCGGCTGGCATCGACACGCCCACGCTTTGCTATGCAGAGAATCTCACGCCGGTGAACGCGTGCCGAGTTTGCGTCGTGGAACAGGAGGGTTCGCGGACCCTTGTGCCCAGCTGCTCCCGCAAAGCCGAAGACGGAATGGAGATCCAAACCGACAGCCCCCGGGTTCGCCACTCTCGAAAGATGGTGCTCGAATTCCTCGGGTCTGGTGTCGACATGAGCCAGGCCTATCAGGTTCATCGCTGGATGGACGAGTACGGCGCTGACCCCGGTCGATACGGCCCCGAGGCGGCCAGAATACGTGAAGATGTGAAGGTCCAAGACGACCTCTACATCCGGGACTACGACAAGTGCATCCTTTGCTACAAGTGTGTCGAGGCCTGCGGTGATGACGCTCAGATGACCTTTGCCATCTCCGCCTCTGGCCGCGGGTTTGACGCCCGGATCAGCACAGAATTTGACGTAACGCTGCCCGACTCCGCCTGCGTGTACTGCGGAAACTGTGTGGGCGTGTGTCCGACCGGCGCGATTCAGTTCAAGACCGAGTTTGATATGCGACAGGCCGACAACTGGAAGCCTGAAGAACAGACGGTCACCCAGACGGTCTGTTCCTATTGCGGTGTCGGCTGCAACCTAGAACTCCATGTGCAGGACGAAAAGATCGTAAAGGTGACGTCTCCTGCTGATCACAGCGTCACCCACGGGCATCTTTGTATCAAGGGTCGGTTCGGTTGGACCTATGTTCAACCAACCATTGAACGCCGCTAGTTAGCCCAGGCCCGAGAGGGTCCTCAAATACCGCGCATGGGGAGCTTAGACTCGCCTTTTCCGTTTGCGGGTAGCCGCATCAACAAGCTTGAGGAGAAGGGCGATGGCAGACACTGCCGCACCGCTGCTGAGCCCGCGAAGGCTCGTGGTCTGGTATCTCATTCTTGCGTTAGTTGGGGTCGTGCTCATGCTGACGGCGGGACCACCGAACACGTTCGAACCCAGTCCGGTGATGTCGCCTCCGCCCGCCTCGATCGCGGAAGACGCAGACGGCTAAGCGGTTACTTCGATGTCGGGATGAGCCGACTCTTCTCCGAAGTGAACGGCCACTCTCGCCACGTCTGCCCGGGCGACACTGAGGGCATCTCGACCGTGGTCGCGCTTTTCCACCCCGTCGGGCCGGGTCACGATAACGAGACATGGTTCGCTACGCAGAACAAACACCGCGTTCGAGCGGGCCGCCACGATGGCGGCTGAAGCTCGGTCGGCACGCTTGACCAACAACGAGTCGACCCGGGTCCATTCGAGACGGTCGGCCTCGGCACTGGACGGAGTCTGGGACGCCAACGTCTGGACCTCGCGGGAGAGCTCCTCTACGCCCCGTTCGGTATCGATGGGCGCGCCGCCTTCGACCGCCCACCAGACCCGTTGTGGTCCGACCGGTGGCGCCTCTGCCTCGCTTTCGGGTCCCCGTAGAGCGAAGGGGACCGCGCTCGCCCCTACAGCTCCTGCCCCTACTACAGCCCCAATGCCCAGGCGCGTGGGCACGTCGATGTTGCCGTCGTCCTGGAGTTCGCTCGTTTTAACTACGGTGATCGACGATGCGGCGGTTGGGTCGGTCGCCATGTCGGCCGCGTCGTCTTCTGAATGTCGCTTGGCCACTACGGCGATCGCGGCACCGGCCGCAACGACCGCGCCAGCTCCTATCGCGAGCGGAACCAGGCTGGACCGGGTTTGGTCGGTCGTGGAGGGTTCGCCAGCGGCTACCTCGGCCGGTTCATCAACACCGATGGTCGAGGAGGTGGATGAGGAGTCATCGGTGGCGGTGGTGGTGGGTTCGGCAGTTGTGGGTGCCGCCGTCGTGGGCGCAGCGGTGGTTGGTGCTGTTGTTGGTGCGGTGGTCGGCGCAACGGTCGTGGTGGTCGCGGCGACGCGAAGGTTGTTTACCAACCCGGGCATCGTTCCGGTGAGGAATGCGTAGCCAGCCTCACCCGGGCAGGCGGTGAGTGACACATCGCGGTGACCCGACAAGGTGGACAATGTCATCTCGGCGCCAGCGGCGAACCGACTGGAACCGCGACTGTTGAGGGTAACGGTTGCACCCGGTGAGGTATCGATGTCGTATCGGTCTGAGAGAAACGCCAACAGCCACGCCATCGATGCGGTGGCCGCCTCGGTGGGTGGTTGATCGCTGAGGTCGCCGAGGAAACAACACAGTTGCGAGAACCCTTGGTTACCACCGGTTGCGGAGCCGACGACCGGACCGGCGAGGCTTCCCTCGCGGGTCTCCCAAATTTCGCCATATCGGTCCACCATGAAGTTGTACGCCGTGTCGGCCCACTGTTTCTCGGGCCCGGTGTGAAAGTCGTAAATGTCGCGTAGGAGCTTTGCCACCTGGTCTTCTCGGTAGGTGTTGCCCGGAATCAACGTGTGATGAACCACGAGCAGTCGAACGTCCTCGGTTTCTAGGGCGAACTTGGGGAGACGCCCGTCGCCAGCCCAATCGGTTCGAGGCCGGATGGAGAATTCTTGACGGCGTCGGTTGACGTTCTGTAGATACTGCGCAGCCGCAGGAACCGGAAGGCCGTACGCGGCCAAGCCGGCGATCCCCGCGATCAGGGCGCGTCGACTCAGAGGACCGGAGGTCATTGCTCGACAATAGTGCTTAGGGGGTTATCGAGAGTGTCATCCAACCCCTGACACTATTGATCAGCCAGGCGCGGTTCTCAGCGCTCGCCAATCGAAGCTCTTCGACGCCAATTGGCTCTTCAATGAGAACTCCACCGTCCAGCAGATGCTGACGGAACACGCCGGCCAGAAGCCCGTCGGCTACCGGCGGGGTGAGCAGAAGCCCCGCTCGATTCCGGATCACCACATTGGCCCGGGTCGACTCGGTCACGTTGCCGTGAACTCCGATGAGCACCACATCATCGACGGCTGGATGGCGTTCGAGCGCCGCGTTGTAGGTCTGTCGATTGGTCGTCTTGTGCAATAGGAACGGATCGTCTGGCTGCACCGGGTCAGAGTCGATAGTGGCCTCAACGGACAGGTGGCCGAATGCGGCGCCGCCAGACGAGGTCGGCTGATCGTGGAACAGTCCGGTCGCTCCGAGCGGTTGCGGGTTAAGCGTCAGGGTCCCGTCGCGGCGCAGCACCGCCCGAAGTTTGCAGGCGTCGTCGCTGGTGAACCGCAACACCTGAGTCCGTAGCTCCTCTGCGTCGTAGGTGAACTCAAAGAAGTCTGCGGAGTGCTCGAGTCGCTGGAGGTGTTGGTCGAGCAGCCAAAACCCACCGTCGACTTGAAGGTCCTCATCGTCGGGGTCGAACCGGAACGATTCGATCAGGGCGATGTCTTGGTCTGCCGCCAGAAGCACCCGGCTCTTTACCCGCGTCTCGTGCCACTCGTCGCTGGGATCAGAATCCCAGACAATTCCGCCGCCGACCCCGTAGGTCGCTCGTCCGGCTTGCCGATCGATCCACACTGTTCGAATCGCCACGTTCCACTCATCGCGGCGACCATTGACCGAACCTGCGGGTGAGAGCACGCCGATGGAACCGGTGTAGACCCCTCGGGCCTGGGTCTCCAGTTCGGTAATGATCTCGGTCGTACGAACCTTCGGTGCCCCGGTGATCGACGCTGGCGGGAACGTGGCGGTGAGGAGTTCGCGCAGGCTGGCTCGGCTGCGGGCGGTGACCGTGGACGTCATTTGAAGCACCGTGGGGTACTGCTCCACCTCGTGGAGCGCGGGCACCTGAACCGAACCGATGTCGGCAATGCGACCAAAGTCGTTGCGCATCATGTCGACGATCATCGTGTTTTCGGCTCGGTCCTTCTCGCTTGCGATGAGCAACGCCGGGTCGGTTCCGGCTGGTCTGGTCCCTTTCATTGGCTTGGAGAGCAGCTCGTTCTCCCGCTCCCGGATCAGAAAGAGCTCCGGTGAAGCCGAGCACACCACGCTGTCACCGAGGTCGAGGTAGGCCTGGTGCTCACCCTGTTGGGCCGCGGCCAGGGCCGCAAACAGTCCCTCGGGGTCTCCGGCAAATCGTGCGCCCAGTCGAAGCGTGAGGTTGACTTGGTAGGTGTCTCCGGCCTCGATGAACCGATGGACCGTTCGCACACCCTCTTCAAAGTTGGACCGCGAAATGAGCGGGCGCCGAGGACCGAACCAGTAACTGCCCCCGGCTGGCTCTGACTCGCAGACCGAGCCGGGATCGAAGATCCCAAAGTGAACCAGCGGAACCGTTGCATCTCGATGGCTCCGGATCGCGGAATCGAACGCGGGTCCTGCGTCGTAGCTAACAAGCCCGACAGCCCAGCTTCCGGCCGACACCGAAGCCTCGATCTGATCGAGGGCCGGTAGAACTTCATCGAGGCGGTCGGCGATGATGACCGAAGTCGGTTCGACGCATCGCAGCCAGGCTCGGTGGTCTCCGTGCTGTGCTCGCACCAGTGCCGACTGCACCCCGACTCCTCTCTACCGACCCTGCGACAGTGCGCCGGTGGTTGTGATGAATCGATCCGCATCCCAGAATCGTGTGTAGTACGAGGCGGCAAGACCGACCACGCACATCACCGCACCCACGAGTACCGGTCCGTCGTCGCGAGCGGCAAGCAGCAAGAAGCCCACCCCGACCAGCGTCATAAATACCGAGATGAAAAACCGGCCGTACAACGTGCCTGAACCGCCCGAGGTGTCGACGGTGATGTCGGGGTCGATCTTTGCCAGAGTGTCGATGATCCGGGCGAACAATTCGTTGTGGCGAGGGCTCGCAAACGACATGCTGTTCTTTACCGAGGTGATTGCAACCTCGCCGGCGTCGGATCGGAGCAGCATGCTGTTGGAGCTCCCGTTGGCGTGACGGTTTTTCGCCAGTCCAACGAAGTGAACGCCCTTCAAGTCCAGGGCGAATTCTCCCTCACAGAGCAGGTGTGCCTGCGGGGTGAGTTCCCATTGCTGCATAGGTGCTGTTAGCCGATCTCGTCGGGCATCGAGTCTTTGCGGTTCTTGATGAATTCCAGCATCTCGGCATCGAGCGCGTCGTCCAACTCCGGCGCCTCATAGTCGGACAACATCTGCTTCCACCGTTCGTTAGCTCGCTGAGCGGCCGTCTTGCTGCCGTCTTCGTCCCACTGTTCAAAGCTGTTGTTGTCGGCCAGTCCGCTGCGCCAGAAGGCCGTCTCGAAGTTCGCGAAGGTGTGGCCGTTACCCAAGAAATGCTCTCCGGGAGGGTTGGTGCGGAACGCCTCCATCGCCTGGCCGTTCTCGCTCATGTCAACCCCCTTGCCGTACACATCCATGGCGCCCAGTTGGTCACCGTCAAGGATGAGTTTCTCAAAGCTAAGAGCAAGGCCGCCCTCCAGCCAGCCCGCGGCGTGCAGTACGAAGTTCACACCGGCCTGGACGGTCGGAAGTAGCGTGTGGGCGCTCTCATACGCGGCTTGTGCATCGGGCGTCTTGGACGCGGTGAACTGGCCGCCGGAGCGGAACGGTACGCCCACGCGGCGGGCGAGCTCGGCCATCACATAGATGGCCAAACCGGCTTCGGGAGTGCCGAAGGTCGGAGCGCCTGTTGCCATCGACATCGACGCAGCGAACGTGCCAAAGATGACGGGTGACCCAGGGCGCACCAGCTGCGTGTACGCCATGCCACTGAGGGCCTCGGCGAGAGCTTGGGCTGCGAGACCGGCCACGGTGACCGGACTCATGGCGCCGGCAAGAATGAACGGCGAGATGATGCTGGCCTGGTTCGCCTTGGCGTACACCGTTGCCGCGCCAAGCATCGTTGCGTCCCATCGCAAAGGTGACGAGGCATTGATCAACGAGGTCAGGACGGTCCGGTCGGCGAGGTCGCCACCAAATGCGATTCGGCACAGTTCGACCGAGTCGGCCGCCCGTTCAGCTGCGGTAACCGATCCCATCAGCGGCTTGTCCGAGTACTTGAGGTGGCTATAGACCATGTCGAGGTGACGTTTGTTGACCGCCACGTCTACCGGTTCACAGACCGTGCCTCCGCTGTGGTGCAGCGCCGGAATGCTGTAGATCAGTTTCACGGCGTTCTGGAAGTCTTCGATGCTCGCGTATCGTCGACCCTTGTCGAAGTCGGTGACGAACGGCGATCCATAGTTGGGGGCAAAGACCGTTGCGTTCTCGCCAATCTTCACGTTTCTGGCCGGGTTACGAGCATGTTGGATGAAGCTTTTGGGAGCGTTCTCCTGCACGATCTGGCGGCACAGACCGCGCGGGAACTTCACCAGTTCGCCATCGACCTGCGCTCCCGCCGCCTTCCACAACTCAAGCGCCTCCGGCGTCTCCTGGAAGGCGATACCGATCTCGTTCAGGATGGTCTCGGCGTTTTCTTCGATCTGGGACAGCCCGGCTTCGTCGAGGACGCTCACCGGGACGAGAGAGCGCTCCAGATACGGAGCAGCTGCCACCGCGGCGGAACGTTTGGCTTGGCGGGCGGCCCTCCCGCCACCGCCCCGTCCTCGGCGGCCTCCGGCTGCTGGTGCTGGTGTATCAGACATCATTTTCTCCTGATGACGAGGTTGGGCGACGACGGCGTCGACGCCCACCGGTGCTGGATGTTGGGGCGGGCGATTCACTGCGGTGGGGAAACGCCATGGCGTCCACGAACAGATCTTGGAAGCGTGGTTCGGTTGCGGTTTCGATCTTGGTTACCTGCTGGGCCACGGCGGACTCGATTTCGGTGCGGTCAGCCTGTGAAAGCAGCATACGCACCGCACCGTTACCGGCGCTGTTGCCGGTGGGTTTGACCGCCGCCGCTCCCAGCGGGCCGTTCGGTACAAGCCCGATGCCAACCGCATAGACAGGGTCAATGTGAGCGCCGAATGCACCGGCCAACCGAATGTCGTCCACGGCGTCGATCTTGGCGTGATCAAGTAGCAGGTCGATGCCGGCCCGAAGAGCGGCCTTGGCCAGTTGTATGGCACGCACATCGTTTTGGGTGACCATCAGGTTGGGGCCATCTTCGGGGGAGTGCAAGAGGTAGGAAAAGGTACGGCCGTCTTCGATGACTCGGTCGGTCCTCTCTGTTGCACTGGCCTGGATGACGCCCTCAGAATCCATCACGCCGGCGGTGAACATCTCGCCCAGGATCTCGATAATGCCCGAGCCGCACACCCCAGGGATGGGCTGAGAGAAGTCGAAGGCGGGGTCGTCGCTCCAGACTTCTTGGCCAATGACCTTGAATCGCGGTTCAAGCGTGTCGGGATCGATTCGAACACGCTCGATTGCTCCGGTGGTAGCCCGCACACCACATGACAGTTGAGCACCTTCGAAGGCTGGACCGGTGGGGGACGAGGCTGCAAACAGTCCGTTGGAGTTGCCGAGCACGATTTCAGCGTTGGTGCCGACGTCCACGAGAAGTTGCGTTTGCGCCGAACGATGTGGCCCCTCCGCGAGGATTGCAGCCGAAGTGTCGGCCCCCACGTGGCCTGCAATACAGGGCCCGACGTAGACGTCGGCGTTGGTAAAGGGAAGGTCCAGATCGGTCGCCCGAATCTGTACTGCATCGGACGTGGCGAGCAGGAACGGTGCCGCCCCGAGAGGGGTGGGGTCGATGCCGAGCAAGAGATGGTGCATGACCGGATTGCCCACCAACGTGATCGACAGGATCGAGTCGGCCGCGCACCCGGCTTCGCGTCGGAGTTCGGTGATGAGGTCGGCAAGGGCGGTTCGGACTGCAGCGGTTAGCTCTCCGAGCCCGTCGGGGTTCATCATGACGAAGCTGACCCGGCTCATGAGGTCCTCGCCGAAACGAATCTGCGGGTTCATTCGACCGGCCGACGCCAGCACCTCACCGGTTTGAAGATCGAGCAAATGGCCAGCGATCGTTGTGGAACCAACATCGATCGCCACCCCAACGGCGACGTCTTCGAAACCTGGCCAGATGGCCTCGACGACCGGTGTGCCGCTGGCGACCGAGACAGCCACGGTCGTCCCGCCATCAGGCGCGGTTACGGCGGCGTGCACGCTGGTAAGAAGGCGGGTGGAGATGCATACGTCTGGGCGGTCCCACTGGTCGGCGAGAGCCCGCCGGATGAGGTCTGTTGCCGTGAGGTCGTCGCCTAGCGACGCCTTGGGAATCTCGAGATAGTGCAAACGAACCGTCGGGTCCAGCGTGACACCGTCGAGGTTCACCTCTTTACGGACGATCTGCTTGTTGATTTGGGACTCGGGCGGCACGTCGACAATGACGTCGCTCCGTACCTGGGCCTGACAGCTGAGCCGATGGCCAGCTTTCAACGGTCGCTTACCTCGGTAGTCCCGTTCGGTCGGTCCAACCTCGGAGAGCGCCTCGGGCGAGACCGAAAGGGCCCACTTGCCGAAGGTTCCGGCATCGGAGGTGACTTGGCAGCGTCCGCAGATACCGCGACCTCCACACACCGAGTCGATGTCGACCCCCAGCGACCGCGCCGCGTCAAGCACGGTGGAGCCGATCTCCACGGTTGTTTCGGTTCCCGAGGGAGTGAAGACGACCCGCGCCTTTTCCGGGGACATGGTGAGCTAGGCCCGGCGGCGCCGGCCCGTGCGATTGGCTCGGGCGCCCTGGGCAGCATTGGGATCGCGGTTGGCGGTGATCCACGCAGCGCAGTCTTGGTCGTTGCCCATGAGCACGTCGGCGGCCTTGATCGCGCTCTTCACTTCGTCGTGGAGCGGGCTCATGATGGCACTGGTCATGCCGTTGGCGATTGCCATCGACAGGAAGTTTCCGGTGATCGCATGGCGATTGGGCAGACCAAAGCTCACGTTAGAAGCACCGCAGGTCGTATTGACACCCAGCTCTTCTTTCAGCCGGCGGAGCAGTGCAAACACCTGTCGGCCTGCGGTTCCCATGGCGCCGATCGGCATGACCAACGGGTCGACCACCACGTCGCAGGCTGCGATGCCGTGATCCGATGCCCGGTTCACGATCTTCTTGGCAACTTCGAAACGAACGTCTGGGTCCTCGGAGATGCCGGTCTCGTCGTTGGAGATCGCTACGACAGCCGCACCGTGCTTTGCGACCAGTGGGAGGACGCGTTCGAGTGACTCGTCCTCGCCGGTCACAGAGTTGATGAGCGGCTTGCCCTGGTACACGGCCATGCCAGCCTCGAGTGCATCGATGATGCTGCTGTCGATGCTCAGTGGAACGTCGGTGACGCTTTGAACGAGCTTGATCGCCTTGGCTAGCAGTGCGGGCTCGTCGGCTAGCGGGATCCCGGCGTTGACATCGAGCATTTGTGCGCCGGCCGCCACCTGAGCGATGGCGTCGGCTTCGACGCGGCTGAAGTCGCCTTCCTTCATCTCTGCCGCGAGGAGTTTGCGGCCGGTCGGGTTGATTCGCTCGCCGATCATTACGAAGGGACGGTTAAACCCGATCACAACTTCTTTGGTCGCCGAGCTGAGAATAGTTTCAGTCATCGCTGTGCACTCCTTCGGGGGATGGTGTTGATGTCGTCCCGGGAGCAAAGCCACCGTTGTCGACGTAGGTGTTGAGAACTTCGAGGGTGAAGTGGGCATCGAGCTCGGCGGCCAGCGCCTCGGCTTCTGCTCGCACGTCGTCGCCGGCGGGCCGACTCTCGC
>CALHFG010000027.1 GCA_938029215.1 uncultured Acidimicrobiales bacterium
TGCGCTACGACAAAGTGATTCCCACCGAAGGGCCCTACACGGTGAGTGCCTGGGTAAACCCCCGGACGACGGTCATGGGTACGGTGATCAGTCAGGTCGGTGATGGTTTCGAAACCGGAGACATGGCCATCCGCACTGGAAACGACAAGCTCTACTTCTATCGCCGCCCTGCTGCCGGGGATCGGTCGGTTGACAACTCGAACACGGTGGCTTCGATCGACGGCGTGGCCGCCATCCCGGTGAATCAATGGACTCACATCACCGTTGTGTTTGGGGCTGAGGCCGATACGAGCATCCAGCTCTACATCAACGGCAAGGACCAAACGGAACTCGTGACCGTAAGTCACTACGACGGACGCGGCGGCGACGTGCTGACCCGAATCGGTACAAGCGAGATCCTGCCGCCAAACCAACAGGTCGACGGAGCGACGGCGCATGCGTTCCCTTACGACGGAACCATCGATGAACTCATGATCTTCGACGAGGCTCTCAGTGCCAGCGAGGTTGCAGTCCTGCACCAGAACTTCGCCGACTACAAGGACTGACGGTGAACCGTCATCGCCTCGTACCCCGAGCTCAGGAGATCGATACCTGGAAGACCACAGGTGCTGATTGGTCCTGGCCGTCGGTGGCGATGACGGTGACCTCGGCCGACCCGACCGTTGAACCGGCGTTGAACCACAGCACGCCGTTCCGGTCAAGGGTCGGGGGAGTGGCGAAGAGTGTGGGATTTGTGGTGGTCACGGTGAAGGACACCGATTGGGACGGCTCGTTGGCCTCTCCCACCGAGATGTTCGATGCCCACGGGCGGCTGAAGATCTCTCCCGAGCGGGCCAGCACGTCGGACCCGGCCTGAAAAGTTGGGGCGTCGTTCACCCTCGCAACTTGGACTTCGACATTGCCAATGGCGCATTTGTCGCCACTGTTGCAGATCTCGTATGTGACGCTGCCGATGCCATATGCATCGGGGGTGGGGTTGAAACGGATGGTGCCGTCGGTTCGAGCCTCCGCTGTTCCCAGCGTCGCAGCCACGACTCGGAGGGAGGAGAGTTGCAACTCCGAAGCAGGTGCACCGTCGTTGTCGGTCACGTTGAACGTGACGCCAGTGTCTTCCTGGGTGGCAGCGAGATCATCCAAGGGCTGAGGTGGCGGAGGAATGATCGTGACCACGAGGGTTCCGATCGTCTCCTTCGCCCCATCGCTCACCTCGTACTGAATAGCGGCCACGTCAGTGACGAGCGCAGCGGTGAACCGGACCGACCCGTCCACCATCTCGACCTGGCCGGTTTCGGCATTGAGCAGGGTCGCTGCGGTGAGCTGGATGGGGTCACCATCGGGATCGGCGTCGTTGGCCAAGACGTCGACCTCAATCGAATCACCGGCGACGACCGAGGCCTCGTCGTTAACGACCGAAGGGGCTTGATTGAAGTCCGGTACGACGACCTGGGCCGTGCCTTCTCCTACACCGCCCTCGCCGTCGGAAACGACGTAGCTCAGGTCGATTGTCTGAGGGAGGTCATCGTCGGGAGTGACGAGAAGATCGTTTCCTTCTACCTCCACGGTCGCACGCCCTGCGACGACTTCGGCGCTTTCGACCTGCAGCGAATCAGCGTCGATATCGGTGTCGTTCAGCAGCGGTTCGATTGTCACCGGACCCGTGGTCGTTGCGGTCATCACGTCTATCGCTGTCACCGGGTCGTCGTTGACCGGTGTAAAGGTGGCGAACAGCTGACCTTCAGCGCAATCGTTGCCCCAACACGCCTCGTAGTCGACGAGTACGTCGCCGTTGGCGTCCGGATCTCCGGTGATCACGATGTCGGTTCCGGTCCACAGCGCAGTCGCAGGGCCGTCCACCCGAAGAATCGTCAGTGTGTCGGGCGGATTGCCTTCGCCAATGGTGACCGATAGGTCGGTGTCTTCGGCTGTCTCGAGGTTGGTGTAGGCGATGAGTTCAGGTGTTCCCGATGGAATGGTGAGCGCAGCCGAGAGTCCTGCGGCCGCTCCGACCAGAACGATGGCGACGTGGGGCCAGCTTCGATCGAGCACAGGCAGCGCCACCGCCGGGGCGACTCGGTGCAGCAGTCGGTCACTGCTAACTGCGACGACGATTACCGCAAGGGCGACCGTGAGCCACCAACCGGTACTTTGGCCGGAATCTCCGGGGGCTGGCAGCACGCTGACGAGGAGCAAAGCGAAGGCAATACACAGCACGATCGGAACCACAATCGCACCACATCGCAGTAGGCGACCCAGTGATTGGTGGGAGTCCCAGGAGGAATCGGGCTCCGCGTGAGGAGGTTCAGCGCTCTGAACCAGCTGATCGGGCATCAAATACTGATCGACCGGCGAAGCCTTTCCCTTGAATTCGTGGGCGGAAACACCCAAGCCCGCTAGGTCTCGAGGGTCTGGATGGTTCCCGGCTAATTCAGGGGATTCTTGTAGGTGTCGTGGTAGGCGATGTCGCTGATTGGGCCGCGAACGGCGGGCTTAAAGTCGGTTCCCTTGGTGTAGGCGACCGGAATCAGGCCAGCTTGGGTGAGGTGGTCGGGAATGCCGAGCAGTGCGGCCGCCTCCTCCTCCAACCGAAGATGAAGCGTCGTCAGACAACTGCCAAGCCCACGGCTGCGCAGTGCGAGCTGGAAACTCCACATAGCCGGCACGATCGATCCGTACAGCCCGGCTCCCTGGAAGTTGGTGCCATCGGGCTTGCCGATGATGAGAGGGATCACGTGCACGGGAACGTGCTGGAGGTTCTCCGCCAGGTAGGTCGCACTGTCGATCACTCGCCCCGTTTGGCTGCCGGGCTCGATGCTGTCGGTGCGTTGCGTGAAGTAGTCGCCCGCCCCGCGACGGTAGATGTCGGCGAGGGCGGAGCGCTTGTCTGCATCGGTCACGACCATCCATCGCCACCCTTGGGCGTTCGAGCCCGTGGGAGCCTGAACCGCGAGCTCGAGACATTCGGCGATCACCTTCATCGGAACATCCTTTTCGAGATCGAGGCGCTTTCGCACCGCTCGGGTGGTGCTCAGAAGGGCGTCGGTCTGGTCGAGGTCGAATTCCATTCGCACACTATTTCACAGGGGAGCCTGGCGAACTTAAGTGAGGCTGGTTGACTACCGTTCCTATGGTGGTGAACTTTGGCCGTAAAGACGACCCGGCGCCTCCGCCGCCAACCCGCTGGCAGGCACGCCTGAACGCGTCGATGGTGCTCGTTCGCCAGCACGTCACCGACCCGGTCATCTTGCGACGACTGGGCGAGATCGAAGGAGCCCTTTGGACCGCAGACGCGGACCGAAAGCGACTCGAAGAGACGCTCGTCCAGTTGCAGCCCGAGCGAGCAAACCGAGAATTGAAGGACGCGTTGCGTCGAGACTTCGAAGACCCCTCCGCGGCAAACGCCTCGCTCGCTCAGAGCCTCCAGCGGCGGCACGAAGGAATCCATGGTCTTCAAGACCGAATTGAGCAGCTGGAGCGGTCGATCGAAGAGACCATCGCCGATGTTGAAGTTCTGGCGGCGTCCTCGGCACAGTTGCGGCTCAACAACGCAGTTTCGGGCGCCGAGTCCGACCGTCTCATGGATCACCTGAACGAAGACCTCAGGATTTTGTCAAAGGTCCACGAAGATCTGGTCGATCTCTAACCGATGCAGTGTCCTCTTTGCATAAACGAATCGCTGGAGCTCATGGTCCGGGGCGAAGTCGAGATAGACGTCTGCCCGCGGTGTCGTGGGGTGTGGCTTGACCGCGGCGAAATCGACAAACTTGCCGGGTCGGGACGGGCCAAGGTCACACGGCCCAAGCGGTCCGAATCCAAGAGGTCAGACTCAAAGCGCTACGAACCACGCAAGGATCGTGACGACCGAGACGATCGAGATGACAAGAAGCGTCGCGAAGATCGAAAGCGGCGCAAGAAGAGTTTCGGTGAAAAGATTGCCGACGTCTTCGACGACATCTTGGACTGAAGGATCAATCGGTCTGGGGGAATAGCCAGCTGATCGTTGCCAGCGCGACGACCAAGCCGATGCCCTGCGCCGCGATGAACCCCGGTGTTGACCCCGGGGAGATACCCGCAAAGGTGTTACTGAACATCCGAGCCACGCTGACCGCAGGATTCGCGAAGCTGGTGGAGCTCGTGAAGTAGTAGGCGCCCGCGATGTATGACCCGACGACCAGCGGGACCGCCGTTTCCTTACGGCCTCGCACCGTGCCGAAAATGACGAGCAACAGCCCAAGCGTGGCAACCGACTCGGCGACAAGCTGGCCATACCCGCCCCGTGACTTTTCCGACCAGTAGACCGGGTCGAGCTCAAACATGATGTTGGCGATCATCACCCCGAGGATCCCGCCGGCAGTCTGGGCCCCAACGTAGGCCGCAGCCGTCGCGTTGTTGATCGAACCAAAGAATCGTTCCGCCAGCGTTACCGCAGGGTTGAAGTGGGCGCCGGAGGTTGCGCTGAAGGTTGTAATGAGCGCGATGAGCACGCCCGCCGTCGCCACTGCATTCTGTAGCAACTGCAGTCCGACATCTTCGGTGAGGCGTTCGGCCATGATTCCTGAGCCGACCACTCCGGCGAGAAGGAACGCGGTACCGACGAACTCCGCTCCGACCCCCCGGTGATCGATGGTTGGGGAGGTGGTCGTCACCGAGGTGCGATCTCAGACAGGAGCTGCACGACACGTCCGTGAATCTCGTCTCGAACCGATCGAACGAGTTCGATGCCTTGACCGGCAGGATCGGTTAGTTCCCAGTCCTCGTAACGCTTTCCCGGATACACCGGGCACGCGTCGCCACAGCCCATGGAAACCACGACGTCCGCGGCCCTGACGGTGTCGTCGGTCCAGAGTTTGGGCTCCTGGTCAGAGATGTCGATGTTCACCTCGGCCATCGCGGCGACCGCCATTGGGTTGACCGCATTGCCCGGAGCCGATCCGGCACTAAAGACCTGGACTCGATCGTGCCCAAGCTCTCGCAGCCAGGCGGCGGCCATTTGTGACCGCCCCGCATTGTGGACGCACACGAAGAGAACGGTTGGTACGTGGTCGGTGTTCGCACCTGTTGCAGATTGATCGCTCACGGCGCCATTGTGCCCGCCGGTAGGGGGTGAGCGCGGCAAAAGTTGACCAAAGTTTACGTTGGGGTCACGTCCGTGGCCCGGGACTCTAGGCGTGCGAGAGAACGTTAGTGAGCAGGGAACTCCACGTCTCAAAGGCTGCTGTTTGGTGCGTTGTGGTGCATCGACATCGGCGTGGGTGGGTCGCCATACCCAGCCCTATGGGCCAAACGGCTCAAGTTTGAAGCCGCAAAGTGTCGAGACACTCTCATGCCGTTGCCTTCTCGCAAGACACGTTCGGAACGACGCACCCCGAGAACGTCGGTTGAACGTCTGGCTGTACCCCGAGGTCTGCTCGAACGTATGGCGTGCCGGACACCGCTTGGCCAACCCGAGCGCCAGGCCGTGATTGCGGATCTTTTCCACGAGGGGAGGCGCCGTCAGCCCTTCCTCCATCGCTTTCTTGGGTTGATGACGTTGTCGTCGCTTATCGCCGTGCTCGGTTTGCTCGCCGACTCCACTGCTGTCGTGATCGGCGCCATGCTGGTCGCCCCGCTGATGGGCCCGGTTCTTGGTGTGTCAGCGGCGCTGGTCATGGACTGGCCACATCGGATCTGGAGCTCGGCAATCACGGTGGCCATGGGTTCGGGCGTCTCGGTCGGGCTGGCGTTTCTCGTGAGCCTGCTCCTACCAGGCAGCCCCGAGTTGCTGAGCGACGAACTGCTGGCCAGAACTTCGCCCACGATCCTCGACCTTGGGGTGGCGTTGGTCGCTGGAGGCGCAGGCGCCTTCGCCAAAGTGCGCCAGCAGGCAGCCGACGCCATCGTGGGGGTGGCGGTGGCGGTCGCCCTCGTCCCGCCACTGGCTGTTACCGGAATCACGCTGGAGCTCGGTCGCTATCAGATGGCGACCGGGGCCTTCTTGTTGTTTCTTGCCAACGTGATCGGCATTGTGAGCTCCGCCGCCGTCGCGTTCGTCGTCCTGGGCCTGGTGCCCACCAGTCGGATGAGATCCACTCGATCTCATGTAGCGCACGGACTCCAGTTGGCGGCGGTTGGCACCGTTGCCGTGGTGGCGCCACTGCAACTCATCGATCAGTGGCGTCCAGAACCGACCATCGATTCCAACCCCCAGGAGCTGGTGGCCGAGACGGTGCAAGGCTGGCGGACCGATGTCTCGGTGATCTCTGTGGCGTTGGAACGCCCTGAAGACTCCGAGGTTGCAGTGATCCAATTGACGGTCGCTTCCGAGCAGGGAACCGACGCGGATCTTGGCGTTGCCGAGCTGGCGGAGGACCTTGCGCTCGTCATCGGTGAACCCGTCGAGGTCGTGCTTACCCATGTGGAAAGCAACGTGGAACGGGCCGTGATCGAGGACGATGAATTGGATGCAGCCGAGGCGGAGATCAAGGCGGCCGAGGAAGCCGAGAGGCAAGATCCCTCGGTTTTAGCATCCAGTCGAGAAGCCGGCGAATAGTCGACCGCAACCTCGTTTACCTGGGCATATGCCATGGAAACGTGTCGGAACGGTTACTAATTCAGCAATTTAGTGCTAAATGTGACGAGTGTCGCTTGAGAGCTGCATCCAAAGGGTCGACAGCTTGCGTAGGACGGGCCAAACACCCCCCATCCCCATCACATTTCAAGGAAACAACATGAAGAAAACAGCACGTACCGCAGCCTCACTGATGCTCTCCCTCGGACTCGTCGCAGCCGCCTGCGCATCCGACGACCCCGAAGCGCTACCCGCAGTCGAGGTGACCACGACTGAAGCCGCAATGGTCGAAGCTGGCAACATCGCCGAGGTCGCAACCGAGGCAGGAAGCTTCTCCACGCTCCTCGCCGCAGCCGAGGCTGCGGATTTGGTTGGTCCGCTCACCGGTGACGACGAACTGACCGTCTTTGCCCCGACCGACGAAGCATTCGGCGCAGCACTCGACGCTCTTGGCCTCACCGCCGAAGAGCTCTTGGCCAGCCCTGCCCTGGGTGACATCCTCACCTACCACATCGTTGCCGGCGAAGTGAAGAGCGACGTTGTCGTCACCCTCGACGGCCAAGACGTTGAGACCCTCAACGGCGACTCGGTGACCGTCTCGGTCGATGGAGCTGCGGTCAAGGTCAACGATGCCAATGTCACCGCCGTCGACGTCGACGCCAGCAACGGTGTAATCCACGTGATCGACGCCGTGCTCGTTCCCGCCGACATCCTGGAAGCCCTCACCGGTGCCATGGAAGAGGAAGACGCGATGGAAGAGGAAGACGCGATGGAAGAGGAGGACGCGATGGAAGATGTCCCCGCCACCGTCGTTGACATCGCCACCAGCTCCGACGACTTCAGCATTCTCGTCGAGGCAGTACTGGCCGCCGACTTGGCAGGAACCCTCAGTGGCGACGGTCCGTTCACCGTATTTGCGCCCACCAACGATGCCTTTGCCGCTGCTCTCGAGACCCTCGGTCTCACCAAGGAAGAGCTGCTCGCCAGCCCCGACCTGGCCGGCATCCTCACCTACCACGTCGTACCCGCCAAGGTTCTCGCCGCTGACGCCGTCGCCGCCGACGGCACCGAGGTCCCCACCGTCAACGGTGACACCATCGAGGTCAACGTCGTCGATGGCAAGGTCATGGTCGACGGTGCCACCGTTACTGCCACCGACCTTGTCGCCGGCAACGGTGTGGTGCATGTCATCGACGCTGTCATTCTCCCCGGCAGCTAATCGATCCTGCCGGGCGCTTGTCGCCCGGTTCTAGCAGGAGGGACCCGGCTTCGGCCGGGTCCTTTACTTTTTGACGACTTCCACCGTGCCGGCGAGCCCGTAGTGATCGCTGAGGTGGAAGCGTTTCCCGTCAAACTCGACCGGCTGCTTTATGACCTCAACGTCGGTCACGATCACATTGGGTGACGCAAACCAGCGGGTGAAGTAGGCACGAAAGGCGCCACTCTCTCGACCACTGTTAAACGCGTTCGCATTGCTATCCCATGTAGGGCTGGGGGGACGCTGGCTGGAGAAGCCGGCGTTTTCGATCGTCTCTATCTCTCCCACCCGAGTGTTTGTGTCGCCGACGATCAGCAGGTCCGGTGTCGGACTGGCCTCGACGATTTGGGCTAGCTGTTCCAGCCGCTGCCCTTCGCTTTGTTTGCCCGGCCCTGGAGCGAGGTGCACGTTGGCGATGGTGAGGTCGCCAAAGGTGCTGAGGATTGCACAGCCCGGCACGACACTCACGGCCGGCTCGGTCAACATGAGTTCATGTGTGGCGAGGGTGGCCAGGTTGCCACTGTGGCTTTCGGGATTGGCTCGGACCATCCCGTGGGTCTCTACGAACGGAACCATGCGGGGGAGTTCCTGCAGTAACACGATGTCGGGGGAATGTTCCAGAACGATCTCTCGGAACGCTGCTTCGGTGTTGTCCGGCCCCCACGCCGATGGTGCTTCGGCCGAACGCTTCATGAGGGCGAGATTCCACGTGAGGAACGTGAATGTCATGGAGCGGTTCCCGTCGATCTGATGAACTCCGCACTTTGAACAAACTGCTCGAGCAGTGCGGCATCGCTGAGCCCCTCGTCGGCAAGGTTGACCCAGAAGCGAAGTCCACCGACATCGGCAGCGCGATCAAAAACATTGCTATAAAGGCCGGTAACAACGGTGAACGGGCTCGGCGAGTTCCCGTACGACTGGGCCCACTCAGGAGAAGCTGCGAACTCCGCAGCTACCGACTGCACTGTCTGGCCCTGATCTATTCGTGCAGTCCAGAACTCCATTCCTCCAGCGTCGGGTGCCCGGCCGAACACTCCTAAGTAGAGGCGGCAAACTACCCCCTCGGCGGGTGTCATGGGGGGAGAGGTCGAGGTTCGGCGGATGTTCTCCTGGCTGTCGGAAAAGTTGACGATCAGTTGTGGGGTTGTGAGGCCTGAGGCCTGCCAAAACGCGAGGCCCTCGGCATCGGGTTCCCGGTCCAACACATTTCGGTAAAGGAGATTGATGGTCTCCTCTGTGGAGGAGTCGGCACCGTATCGGTTGGCCCACTCGGTTGAGCCGGTGAATTCGGCGGCGAGTGCCTCGAGAGACGCCCCGGCAATCCGTTGATCAATCCAGTAGTGCAGTCCCTGGTCATCGGGTGCTCGGCCAAACACGGCTTGATAGAGCCGGACGACTTGGTCATCTAGGGGACGCTCTCCGGCGGCGAACTCCAGTTCGGCAGAGCCGCAGGTTTCCGGCGCCTCTGTGACAGTTGATTGAGTGAGTACGTCTAGCCCCGGGACAGCACTACCCGCTGCGGTTCTCTCTTGACGGACGGCCCAGAGGTAGCTGCGATCGGTGACCTGAACGTCGCGCTCCAGCGTTCCTTCTTCCGTCTCGTCGCCAACCACAACCTCGATGAACGTGCCGTCTCGATAGTGCTCCCGTCCATAGCCCAATTCAAGGGTCGTGCCGTCGATGTTGATGTCGGTAAACGTCGCGTACCTAGTGTCTTCGTCGCCAGTCATGAGCAGCGATCGTTCCCCGGTCAGTCGATCCCAACGCCAGGCAGTGCCTGCCTCGCCGAACGGGAAATTGTTGTAGACAACGGCGCTTCCGTCTCCGGTAACTCGAGCATCAAGCGACTTTACGTTTAGGGGTCCAGTGGCGTCCTGGGTGAGCAGGGTGACGGCGCCGTCGGAAAGGTTCTTTAGATAGGCCTTCTCAGGGAAGTTTGGATCGTTGGCTCCCGGAAGCGGCACGTCGACCAAGTTGGTGGAGTAGCTCACAAAAGAAACAAACTGACCGTCGTCGCTCGTCGCCGGTCGAGTGGCTGCCACCGGGTTGAAGTTGCGAGCCGAAACGTTGGCTGGCACCCCCTGTGCGTTCCTTGAGACCAATTCGATTGACTGGGTGAGTCGGTCCCACCGGTAGACCTGGACTACACCCCCGCCCTGGTCCGGTGTGAGTCCTGCCGCGGTGCTGAAGACGGCGTAACGACCGTCTGGTGTCATCGCCATGTCGTCGGGTGTATACCTTCCGTGCGTGCCATCTGGTCGAATGGTTAGAAGGCGTGGAGTCGCCGACACTACGTCGAAGTAGTACCCATGGCCGTTGCCGACGCCGCCAAAGATCACGTTGCTCGCTTCGGTGGCGAACGCCAGGTGACTCCCGTCATCGCTCATCGCCAACGCCTTGATATAACGGTCGAGCGGCTCGCCGTTCCACGTGGGCGAGAAATGATGTTCAGCACCGGTTGCGATGTCGTACCGGGAAAAGTCATACCGAACGTCGGTGCTGAACAACTCATCGACGCCGTAGGCATTGACTACAAGTAACACTCGTCCATCGGTCGATGTCTCTGCAACATAGGAATAGAGGTAGGGGTGGTCCGCCAGTCCAGGTCGTGCTAGGTCGATGGTGGTCACGATCTCAAACGTGATCTGGACGGGAGGTGTCTCGACCTGGGCCCCGGCCGGGGACACTTCGAACATCGTGAGTGCCAGAGCGACAACAATGATTCCCAGTTTTCGCCACATCCGCATGGCTCAATAGTGGCCTAGAAAACGATGTTCGTTACGAAGCGCCACAAATCGGAACGACTAGAGCGGCTTCATGAACGACCACATGTGACCGCCGATATCTACCGCGCTGTACTCGCGGTAACCGTAAGGCTGGTCGACAGGTGCATACCGAATGTCGGCGCCGCGTTCGACTGAAGCCTCGTAGTGAGCATCTACATCGTCCACCATGATCGCCATTAGTCCGGTGGTGCTCCCAACGTTCTGAGGGGAGCGCAGGGCCCACTGTTCGGACTCTCCGTGCAACCAGAATTCGCCGTCACCAGCCTGGATTTCGCCGTGGACAACAGTTCCGTCCGGGTGTCGGGTGAGCTCGCCCGGACCGAATCCGTAGACCCGAGTGAGGTAGTTGAAGGCTTCTTCGAGGTCTTCGTAGATGAGGATCGCGATTCGTCGGTCAAGGTTGGTTTCTAACATGGTCATGTCCTCCATGACGTTGAGGAGGGCACCGGCGGTGTCCTCGTTTGATTCGAGGGTGGTATTGAGCCGGGCCAGTCGAGCGCGGAGCCGATGCTCGGCTGCGAGTCGCTGGTCGACGGCAATCAGATGCTCGGCGAGGAGGGTGGGCAGGTCATTTGACGGCGAGTCGAGGCCCGCCTGCACTGACTCCAACGGAAGTCCGAGTTGCCGCAGTAGTGAGATCTTGTAGAGCCGCTCTACGGCTTTGTCGCCATACAGGCGATGGCCAGCGTCGGTTCGGGATTCGGGGGCGATGAGGCCGATCTCTTCGTAGTAGTGCAGGGTCCGAACGGTCAGTCCGGTCTCGGCTGCGATCTCACCGATCTTGCGAGTTGTGTTCATGGGTCGAACCTAGATCCTCACGTCGCGTCAGTTGCAAGGACTTTCTTTCAGTGGGTTGGAGCGGCCTGATTTGCCTGTGTCGATTGTCACAGGCAAAGATCGAGTCAGACGCACCGGGGCGGCAACCGGGTGCACTCAATCAAATAGGGGACTACTCATGACTGCTACGGAAGTTTCTTCACCCACCGAGACCTTCACTGGATGGCTTGAGGCCTTCGGATCCGCTTTGGAATCGGGCGACATCGACGGCGCCGCCGCGCTCTTCGGAGACGAGAGTTACTGGCGCGATCTGGTGAGCTTCACCTGGAACATCAAGACCGTCGAAGGACCCGACGGCGTGCGTGACCTTTTGGAACACACCCTTGCCAACGTGAAGCCTTCCAAGTTCGAAATCGTTGGCGAGGCGAACGAGGCCGATGGAGTCACCGACGGATGGTTCAACTTTGAGACCGCCGTCGGGCGAGGTCACGGACAGCTGCGGATCGTTGGCGGGAAGGCCTTCACCTTTCTCACCACGCTCGTTGAGCTGAAGGGTCACGAAGAGGCCAAAGGCGTCACCCGGGAAATGGGTGTGGAACATGGCATCACTCCGGGACGCAAGACATGGCTGGAGCTGCGCCAGGACGAAGAAGCGGAGCTCGGCTACAAGACCCAGCCCTACATCGTGATCGTCGGTGGTGGTCAGGGAGCGATCGGTCTGGGCGCCCGTCTACGCCGGCTCGGAGTGCCAACGATCATCATCGAGAAAAACCCTCGTCCAGGCGACTCGTGGCGCAACCGTTACAAGAGCCTGTGCTTACACGACCCGGTTTGGTATGACCATCTGCCGTATATGAAGTTCCCCGAGCACTGGCCGGTGTTCGCTCCCAAGGACAAGCTGGGCGACTGGCTGGAGATGTACGCCAAGGTGATGGAACTCAACTACTGGGGGTCAACCACCGCCACCAGTGCCTCCTACGACGATGATGCAAAGGAGTGGACGGTCAATGTTGAGCGAGTCAGCGAAGATGGCAAGACCGAGAAGGTCACGCTGAAGCCAAAGCATCTCGTGATGGCCACCGGCATGAGCGCAAAGCCAAACATCCCAGAGATCAAAGGATCAGAGTCCTTTGCCGGAGAGCTCAGTCATTCATCGGCCTTCAAGGGCACTGGCGACTACAAGGGAAAGAAGGCAGTCGTCCTCGGATCGAACAACAGCGCGCACGACATCTGTGCTGCTCTCTGGGAGAACGGCGCTGACGTCACAATGATCCAACGATCATCGACCCACATCGCTCGGAGCGACACACTCATGGAGCTTGCGCTTGGCGACCTGTACTCCGAACGAGCGGTCGCCAGCGGTGTGACCACCGAGATCGCCGATCTCATCTTCGCCTCGTTGCCGTATCGAATCCTGCACACGTTCCAGATACCGG
Organism: uncultured Acidimicrobiales bacterium; assembly: GCA_938029215.1. Taxonomy (GTDB): domain Bacteria; phylum Actinomycetota; class Acidimicrobiia; order Acidimicrobiales; family SZUA-35; genus JABDIY01. The sequence continues at coordinate 12,802 of CALHFG010000027.1, forward strand.
TCTATGACGCAATGAAAGAGCAGGATGCGGAGTTCTACAAGCGCCTGGAGGATGCCGGGTTCATGCTCGACTTCGGTGAAGACGGCAGTGGGCTCTTCATGAAATACCTGCGGCGCGGCTCGGGGTACTACATCGA
>CALHFG010000028.1 GCA_938029215.1 uncultured Acidimicrobiales bacterium
TGGTGCGGTCGTTAACGAACGCACCAGCATCAACGCTCGGTCCGTCTTGCTATTGGCTGACTACAACGCATCGCTCCGAGCCGAATTCCGAGCCTACGTCGACATCAACGAAGCGGTAGACCTGTCCGTGGCCGACAATGCGCGAGGCGACGCCTTCCGTTTGAGCGGTCACGTGGAGCAGGTGGAGTCGCAGCTTCTTGCTATCCAAGACGATGCAGTATCGGCCGAAGTGCAGGAGCTGATCGACAGCCCGATCTATTCTCTCGTCGCTGGCATTCGGGAACGTGTCGCTACGAACTTCCTGAACCGCGATCTGGCTCCGGCCGGTAGCTTTCTGCCGGCTCTCGAGCCATTGTTCCAAGACATCGCCGAGCTTCAGGATCGTCAGGTCCAGCAGGTGCAGGATGAGGCGTCCGTTCGAGCCGACTCGGCGGTGACCGCGCTGATCGTTTCTGCTCTTTCCACCGCAGCGTTCATCCTTGTGATGGCGCTTCTCGTCGCGGCGCTGTTCCGCTCGATTCGAGCCCCGCTGCTGTCTCTGACCGAGCAGTCTCGCAACATTTCCAAAACCCAGCTGCCCAACGTTGTGGCCCAGATCCGCGAACTGGGCGGCGACGCCCAGGTCGAGATGCCAGCACCGATTGTGGCCGAGTCCGACGACGAAGTCGGCGAGCTCGTCGATGCATTCAACCAGCTCCACACCACCGCGGTTGAACTAGCGGCCGAACAGGCAGCCTCGCGCCGAACGGTGTCGGAGATGTTCGTAAACCTCGGTCGTCGGAACCAGAAGATTCTGATGCGTCTGTTGGCGTCGTTGGAAAAATTGGAACGAAACGAACGCGACCCCGAGGTTCTTCACGAACTCTTCCGAGTCGACCATCTGGCAACCCGCATGCGTCGAAACGCAGAGTCGCTGCTGGTGCTCGCCGGTGCAAAGACCAGCCGGTCCTTCGGCGAAGCGATCACCGTGGGCGACGTGGTTCGCTCGGCGCTTTCTGAGGTTGAGGACTACGAACGAGTTACCTTCCAGGATGACGCGAACGCTCGGATCAACGGCAAGGCCGTGGCCGACATTGGGCACCTTTTGGCCGAGCTCATCGAGAACGCCCTAATGTTCTCGCCTCCCACCTCATCGGTGGAGGTGCATGCGGCACAAGGGCCCGAAGGTCTGATGATCACCGTGGGCGACCGCGGCATTGGTCTGACCGAGGCAGAGCTGCAAGCCAACAACCAGCGAATCCTCGACGCTGCCGCTCGAACCGAGACGCCTTCCCGATTCCTGGGCCTCTACGTGGTCGGTCGTCTTGCTCACCGTCACGATCTCAAGGTTGAACTTCTCAATGGTGTGCCCTCTGGTCTCATCGCCCGAATCAAGCTCCCCGCCGGGGTGTACCAGTCCATCGGGCCGGTAGAAGAAGTCGTCGAGGACGAAGTGTTGGTGCGGCATGAGCCGACGCCGGAAGCGCTCCCTGCGGCGATACCCGCCGAGCCGACTGCTCCCGATTCCTACGCCCCAACCTCGTTCGCTGCGGTTGAACCTCCTGCGCAGCCAGAACCGGTGGCGGAAACGTCGCCGGGACCCGACACGTTTGCTCCGCCGGCGCCGGCACACCGTCGGGCGAATCCCGCCCCCGCCCTAGTTCAGCGACAGCCTCAGGTTGCGCCCGAGCCCGCACCTCAGCCCCAGGTTGCCCCGGCCCCTCTGCCGCAGCCCCAGCCTGCACCCATGCCCGCGGCAGCGGAACAGCAAACACCAGCCCCCTTTACAACTGCCCGGCGCACGCCGAAGGCTCGCCAAGCCAGTGATACAACCGATGCGAACGTGCCAACACCGGTCGCCGCTCCTCGATTCGATCCGAACAAGAATTTGTCAGGCTTCCAGCGCTCGGTGCCAGCGGCAGAGAGTGCGGAACGCAGCGTCCCGGTGGAGCGGCGCCGGCCCATCCCGGGCCAGGAAAACCCGCTGCCCGTCCGTGGTGCCACCCCAGCGCCTGCACCCGTCGCGGCGCCGGCTCCGGAACCCGCAGCACCGGCCGCCTTCGCCCCACCGAAACGAGTTCCGGGCGCCTCAAGCCTGTCTCGCAAAGTCAATCCGGTCGCACCAACCGACCGATCCCAGACCCCTGCGGTTGCTGAGGAATCAACTCCTCAGTCGGCCGCTCGGTTCGGCGCCAACCTCGCTGGATTTCAGCGCGGCGTACAACGTGCCGATACACCTACGACCGCCGAAACGGTCGAGGAAAGCGTTACCAGCTCCAGCCCACTTGCCAACAACGGAGAAATATCATGAATCCAGCCGAACTCGACTTCATGCTCGAGCGTTTCGTACAGGAAACACCGGGCGTCACCCACGCCCAGACCGTTTCCGCCGACGGAATGCACCTCGCAGCCAGCAACGGCATCGATGCCACGCAGGCGGACCAGTTCGCTGCGATCACCAGCGGTCTTGCCAGTCTCACCGACTCCGCCGCTGACACATTCGATCTGCACCCCGTAGTTCGCCAGGTCATCGAAACCGGCCAGGGCTGGATTCTGGTGGCCCGTATCAACAATCGGGCCAGCCTTGGTGTCGTGTGCGACACCACGGTTGACCTTGGACTTGTGGGCTATGAAATGACATTGTTGGCCGAGAAGGCCGGATCGATGCTCTCGCCAGAGGTCATCGAGCGCCTCAAGAACACGCTGGGGGTCTGACCCATGGAGTTCGATGACGAAGAAGTAGTCGTCGGGCATGATGTCGTTCGGTCCTTCGTGGTTACCGGCGGCCGCACTCGCTCGCAAGCAGAGAGCCTGCAGCTCGAAACTCGAGTCGAACTCAGCCCCTACGCGGAGCTTCAGCGACTTCAGTTTGAGCGTCTCGATATCGCTCGCCATGTCGATGAACAGCACGCCATTTCGATCGCAGAGATCGCGGCAGCGCTCCACCTCCCCATGCTCACCACCCAGGTCCTTGTTTCGGACCTTGTGTCTGAGTCCGTTCTCACCGCGCACGACACCGCTGGTTCAGAGATCGATCTGTCCTCCCTATCCGATATTCGCGCAGCGATTCTGAGCCTCTAGCCCGCCGGAGCATATTCCAATGACTAACAACCCGCCGTCCCCAATGTTTGCCCAGCAACCTCAGGAAGCGCCGTCCCGCAAGGGCCGCGCCACCTCGGCCAAGTTCATCGTCGCCGGTGGCTTCGGTGTCGGCAAGACAACCTTCGTCGGAGCCGTATCGGAGATTCCTCCGCTTCGGACCGAAGAAGCACTAACTACTGCCGCCGACGGCGTCGACGACGTCAGCAAGGTCGACTCCAAAACTTCGACCACTGTTGCAATGGACTTCGGTCGTATCACGGTGTCGCCCGAGCTTGTGCTGTATCTCTTCGGCACGCCCGGCCAGCCCCGATTCTCCTTCATGTGGGACCGAATCACCGACGGCGCGCTGGGTGCCATCGTTTTGGTCGACACCCGTCGGTTCGAAGAGTCCTTTGGGCCAATCGACTACTTCGAGTCCCGGGGCATTCCCTTCGTCGTGGCGGTCAACACCTTCCCCGGCTCCCCGCCGACTACACCCGAGCAGATCCGCGATGGGCTCTCCTTGGCGAAATCCGTTCCCGTCATGCACATGTCGGCCACCAATCGCGAAGAGGTCAAGGTTGCACTCGTAACCCTGATCGACGTACTGATGCAACGGATGGCCACGCGGGCCCGCTCACAAGCGCCTCGCCGCAGTGAGCTCGGGCGAATGCCAGTGAGCTAGTCCGGCTTGGCCCACTTTTGGGTCGACCGAATCGGATGCTTGATCGACTAGCATCAAACATATGTTCGTCATGGGGGTCGACCCAGGATTGACCCGCTGTGGTTTCGCGGTTCTGCAGCCGGGCCGAGGTCGTAAGGTCACACCTGCGGCGCTCGGCCTGATACGAACCGATCCCGAGATGCAGGCGGCATTCAGGCTCGCGGAGCTGCAGCGAGAGATCCGTGCTCTTATCGAGGAGTTCACCCCCAAAATCGTGGCCGTTGAGCGCGTGTTCATTCAGAAGAACACCAAGACCGGCATTCGGGTCGCTCAGGCCGCAGGGATCATTATCACCGAGGCAGCGGCCATGGGATGCCATGTTCGTGAGTACTCTCCTAACGAAGTCAAGGCCGCCGTCGCGGGAGATGGCCGGGCCGACAAGGAGATGGTGCAGAAAATGGTTCAGCAACTGCTGGGTTTGGCCCACCCGGCCAAACCAGCCGACGTGTCCGATGCTGCTGCGGTGGCACTGTGTCACTTGGCCTATGACCCCACCGGATCGTTCCTCGGACAACGAGAGACGGCGGCCGCGGCCCTTGCTGGGGTAGCTGGAGTTGTGCAGTGATTGGATCCTTGCGTGGTTATGTGACCCATCTGGACCGAAGCCGAGGGCATGCGCTGCTCGAGCTCGCATCAGGTATTGGGTACCGGGTGTCGGTCAATGATCGCACCATGAATCAGATCGATCCATCGAGCGAAACGCTGCTGTACACCTATCACCAGTTCATTCGCGAAGGCGAACAGAAGCTCATCGGGTTTGCGACGCGCGACGAGGTCGTCGCACTTGAGACTCTGGTAGCGACGCCGAAGGTCGGGCCGTCGATGGCGCTCTCAATTCTCAACACCTACGGGCCCTCAGAGCTCGCCATCATCGTGGCCAACGCAGACGTCGATGCGCTCGTCGAGGTCAACGGGGTCGGCAAGACCACCGCGCAACGAGTTTTGGTGGAAATGAAGGACAAGTTGATGGTTGATCTGAGTGATCCCAACGTGGCCAGGCTCGGCGGCGGCACCAGCGTTGTCAGCGATGCTGTGGCCGACGTTACCAACGCGTTATTGTCGCTCGGATATACCGCGGCTGACGCCAAGGCGGCAGTCAAGCTGTTGCCCGACGACCTCGTCGACGAGGGCGATACCGGCACCCTTTTGAAGGAAGCCCTGAAGGTCATGGAACCGAGCTTCTAACGTGGCCCGCGAGGACTTTACGCTGTCGGGTTTGCCCGACCCCGATGACGGGCCAGAGATGGAGGCCGAGGCCGGGCTTCGACCAAAGACGCTCGACGAGTTCGTTGGCCAGACCGATCTCAAGGAACGGCTCAGCATCATCCTCGAGGCAGCCCGGGCTCGCAACGAGCCCGCTGATCACCTTCTCTTCGCGGGTCCGCCCGGATTGGGCAAGACAACGCTCGCCAACATTGTGGCCACCGAGCTTGGTGCCGATATCCAGATCACCAGCGGACCTGCTCTGGTGAAGCCTGGCGACGTGGCTTCGATTCTGTCGAAGGTCCAACCCGGAGACGTGTTGTTTGTCGACGAGATCCATCGGGTGCCGACTCAGGTGGAAGAGGTCTTGTATCCGGCCATGGAGGATTTGCAGATCGATGTGGTGATCGGGTCCGGCCCGGCGGCTCGATCGATACGTATGCCGGTGGAGCCGTTCACCATGGTGGGTGCAACTACTCGGATGGGTCTCATCGCCGGACCGCTCCGAGATCGGTTTGGCGATAGCTTCCGTCTGGACTTCTACAGCACGGAGGATTTGCAAGCGATCGTTGAACGGGCCGCGGGAATCCTTGAGATCGACGTATCGCCCGAAGCCGCTCGGGAGATCGCGGCGCGTAGCCGTCGCACGCCTCGGATCGCAAACCGCCTTCTCAAGCGGGTACGTGACTGGGCAGAGGTACGGGGGAGCGGCGTCGTCGACCTGGAGGCGGCGATGGAAGGGCTTCGGATGAATCAGGTCGACAAGGCCGGACTCGACCGGGTCGACTTGTTGTTGCTCGAGACGATATGCACGAAGTTCGCCGGGGGTCCGGTGGGGTTGTCCAACTTGGCTATCAGTGTCAGTGAACCCAAGGACACCGTCGAGGACGTGATCGAGCCGTTCCTTATACAGCAAGGCTTTCTGGTGAGAACCAATGCCGGACGGGTAGCGACCCCTAAGGCCTGGGAGCATCTGGGCCTCACGCCACCGCCGTCGTCGGGATCAACCTCTCTCTTCTAAACTGACACCCATGGTGGGCACCGGCGATGAGATAGATCGCTATGTGTACCCGCTGGAACCGGAGCGAATCGCCCAGGTCCCAGCTGAACCGCGCGACGCGGCGCGACTTCTCGATGCCACCGAGATGTCCTCTCCCGTTGATCGCACCGTCGCCGAGCTGCCTGGATTGCTAGGACCGGGCGACGTGATCGTCGTCAACAACACTCGTGTGCGTCGGGCTCGGTTGCATCTCACAAAAGTGACCGGCGGTGCGGCAGAAGTCTTCCTCATCGGTCCAACCGGAGACCCTCAGCTGTGGACCGCTTTGGTTAGACCGGGTCGTCGTCTTCCGCCGGGAACCCAGTTGTATCGAGACGCGGTACCCGTGGTCGAGATCGTGTCCGTTCTCGATTCCGGCGAGCGGTTGGTCCGGGTGCTCGACGACTCGGTTGCCGAACAGATCGGCGAACTGCCGTTACCTCCGTACATCCGGCATCGCCCCGACGATCCTGAGCGCTACCAGACGGTCTATGCCGAGCGGACCGGGTCGGTCGCTGCGCCTACCGCGGGCCTTCACTTCACTCCCGAGGTGCTTCAGCGATGCAGGGATGCCGGCGCCAATATTGTCACTGTTGACCTTGAGGTCGGCCTTGGCACGTTTGCACCGGTGACAGCGGACCGTCTCGACGATCATGTGATGCACACCGAGACGTATGCGGTCACCGACGCCTCGTGGGCCGAAATTCAAACGGCGTCTCGGGTAATCGCAGTTGGCACTACCGTGGTGAGAACCCTGGAGACGGTTGCCTCGACCGGCCGCCTGTCGGGAGAGACGGACATCTTTATCCGTCCGGGGTTCGAATGGCAGGTGGTCGACGTGCTGATGACTAACTTCCATATGCCTCGGTCGACATTGCTTGTTCTCGTGGAGGCCTTCGTCGGGCCGGACTGGCGAACCCTCTACTCCGAAGCGCTTCAGCGGGGATTTTCAGTGGGCTCCTTCGGGGATGCAATGCTGCTCCGCCGCGGTATTCAATTACCGTTCGTGTAACTCAGCCAGCACCAGCGGGTGATGCTCAAATGGTTCGGTGAATTATTCGGATGTCACCCGAGGTGGTGGCTACGTCACAGATTGGGTAGTGTCGCCTAGCCGATCTAGCGGGATCTGGCTAAAGGCAAGCCAAGCAATCTGCCGACTACTTGGTGTGTCCGTTTTCCCAGCTTCAGAAGGTTCAGCCGTGTCACAGCCAGTTCTCCAGCCCTCACGACTCCGCCGAGTGTCCGTGGTGGCTATCGCTGTGGTCTCGTTGCTGACAGCTGTGGTGGCGGTCCAGCCAGTGGCGGCACAAGAAGTGAACGCCCCGATACAGAGTCAGCTGTGCGGAGAACCGGGGGACATCACGGTTCGCCTGTACCGCCTCTTCTTCAACCGCACCCCAGATGCCGACGGACTGCGCTACTGGAGCGACATCTACCTCCAGACCGGTGATGTCAAGGTCGTTGCGTACTGGATGGCTCAGAGCACCGAATACACCAACCTATGGAACGGGGCCAACGACGAACAGTATGTCGAGGGTCTCCTCTACAACAACCTGCTCGATCGTCCATCCGAGCCCGAGGGTTTCAACTACTGGGTCAGCCTGTTGGACGGGACCGCCGCAGGGCGAAATGGCCAGAAATTGCCTCGTGATGAGATGGCGGTGTTCTGGGTGATTCAGCCAGAACTCACCACCAAACATCCGGTAACCCAACATGCCGACTGTGCCCTGTTGGACCAGATCCAGGACATCCCCGGCGGCCGGGCACTCGAGGTGGATTTCGCCACCACCAATATTCAAGCCTCCCCGAACCGCTGTGGCGTTGCCTCGATCAACGCCAACTGGGTGCATCGAGACGGCGCCGTCCCATTCAGCGAGCACATTGGCTTTGCCAACATCGATGGCGTCAATGTTCCGTCGCGGGGCCCGAGCCCCGGCGTCGCCGTTAACGCCAACACCGTCTGGGGTGACGACAACGCCCGCGGGATTCTTGGTCTTCGTCGTGACGACGAAGGCGGAACGGCTGCAGAGTTCCAACACATGTTCGATCCGTCGGTGGGACCGCTCAATATTCTCTCGAACGGTCCAAAGCGCGGCTACGCCACCCTCCAGCTTCATGCCAACTACTGGGATGACACCCCGGGACACCAGTTCTATGACCCGGCCAAGTTCGACAACAAGTTCACCGGTTGGGAGTGGGCAGTTGGTGGAATCACCATGGTCGTGAACGGTCAAAAGAATGCCGTCACTGCCGGCCAGGACTACACCTTCAACACCACCCGGCACAGCTTTGCAGCCTTCAATTCAAGCAATGGGAAGTTCATGTTCGGCTCCACCACAACGATGACCGCCGACCAGATGGTCAACTGGCTCATGGCTCAGGGCTACAACGACATCATGAAGATGGACGGCGGCGGCTCGGTCGAGTTCAATGAGGCTCGGTCGGCAACCGTTGCCGGTACCCAACGACCACTTTCGGTCTGGCTCGGCGTCGGCTGCTGAGTTTCTTTGCCTCCGTTTGCCCCTTGGGGCGAACGCATCACTGCGACCAGGTGGCGTGAATCTCGGCTCGGAGTTCTTGGAAGGTTCCCGCCACGATCGCTGCTCGCATTCTGTCGGTAAGATCAGCTAGCCAGGCAAGATTATGGAGGCTGAGAATTCGGCCTGCGGTCGGTTCCCCCGCCTTGAGCAAGTGCCGAAGGTAACCGCGGCTGTAACGACTACTCAGCGGATGTTCGAAGTTCGGATCGATCGGCCCGTCGTCACGTTCGAACTCGGCCCGTTTCAGATTCAACCGACCCGCGCTGGTCAGCGCAGTGCCGTGTCGGGCAAGTCGGGTGGGTAGGACGCAATCGAACATGTCGATCCCGTTGTTGACTGCCTCGACCAGTCCGATCGGGTCGCCAAGTCCCATGAAGTAGCGCGGGCGATCAGTCGGAAGTTCCGCGGTGGCAGCGGCAAGTGCAGGAACCATCTGATCCCGCGATTCGCCAACGCTCAGTCCGCCGACCGCGTAGCCATCGAATCCGATTTCAACGGTTCTGGCGGCCGACTCGGCTCGAAGGTCGACATCGACGCCGCCCTGCACGATCCCAAATTGTGCTTGGGTCCGATGGGTGTGGGCAGCTCGATTTCGTTCCGCCCACCGAAGGGTGCGCTCCATGAACTCTCGTACAACTTCGGGCTCGGCTGGCAACGCAGGTACGACGTCGAGGATCATGGCTATGTCCGCGCCCAGCTGCTCCTGGACCTTGACAGCCCGCTCGGGGGTGAGATGCTGGGTTGCACCGTCGTAGATGCTCTTGAACGTCGCTCCGTCCTCGCTGATCTTGGGCTTAAGCGAAAAGATCTGAAACCCGCCGCTGTCGGTCAGTAGATGGCCGTCCCAGTTGAGGAAGCCGTGGAGACCTCCCAGCGACTCGATGACGTCGGCTCCGGGCCGCTCCATGAGGTGGTAGGTATTGCCCAGCATGATCTGGGTTCCGAGCGCTTCCATGTCTCCGGTGTCGAGGGTCTTCACCGCACCTCTGGTTCCTACGGGCATGAAGACCGGCGTAGTCAGGGAGCCTCGAGGCGTCGTGATCGTCCCGGCTCGGGCGTTGCCGTCGGTGTGTTCGATCGTGATCGGGAGGGGCGTTCCCACCGGCTAGATTTTCTCGGGAAGCGGGTCCGGGTAGCGAGCCTTGATCCACGCCAGCAGGGGAGCGGCAACAAAGATAGAAGAATAGGTGCCGAGAAGGAGGCCGATCAGCAACGCGATGGCGAACCCGCGAAGGCTGTCGCCGCCTAGGAGGAAGGCACCAATAATGAGCATCGACGCGACCGGAAGCACCGTGGTAATGGTGGTGTTGATTGACCGCATGATGACCTGGTTCATGCTCTTGTTCATGAGGTCGGCGTATTCCTTCCGGCGGTTGGCCGGTTCGATCCAGTTCTCCAAGACCTTGTCGTACACGACCACGGTGTCATAGAGCGAGTAGCCGAGAATCGTGAGCAGAGCGATAACGGTGGCTGGGCTCACCTCGATCCGCAGAATCGAATAGACCATCACCGTGAGCACCAAGTCGTGAAGCACGGCGACGAGAGCGCCGAGGGCCATCTTCGGCTCCAGCCGAATCGCCAGGTAAATCGCGACGACGATGAAGAACAGCACGAGCGCTCGGATCGCGCTGTTCGTGATTTGGCTTCCCCAGGTAGGCCCGACCGTGTCGCGCGAGATTTGTTCGCCTGGTAGAAGAATCTCGTTGAGATCGGTGCTGACCCGCTCGAACTCGTCGGATGCTTCGGTTGGGACCTTGACTCGCATCGCAAAGCTGCCGTCGGAATTCTCAACCCGCTGGATGCCTGCTTCTTCAATTCCTACAAGACCGCGGGTTTCGCCCACGGTGACGTCGTCGGCGACTGGAACGTTAAACAGGGCGCCGCCTTCAAACTCGATGCTGCGGTTGACACCGAAGATGGAGATGATGATTAGGCCGAGAACTATGAGTGACAGTGAGATTGGAAGGGACTTCTTCCAAATCGGCCGAAAATCAATGTTGGCCCGAGAGTTGTACAGATCGGATTTGAGGCTCATTTTTTCGCCTTCTTCTTCGTGCTAGCGACGTTCTTCGTCGTTGTCTTCTTCGAGCCGCTCTGCCGTTTCAACATGGTGGCGGTAACTGCGTTGTCGGGGAGGCCCAGTAAGCGGGGGTTGTTCTGGACCCACGAGCTTTGCGCAAGCCAGAGAAGCATCGGCCGCATGAACAGCATTGCGATGATGAGGTCGAGCACAGTAGCGATACCGAGGTAGAGGGCGAACCCCTTCACCGCACCAACGGTGAGGAAGTACAGCAACACTGCCGCGATGAGGCTTACGACGTCGGCTTTGATGATTGTGCTGATCGAGTTGCGGTAGGCCCGCTCTACTGAGGTGCCGACTCTCTTGCCGCTGGCGACCGCGTCCTTCACGTTTTCGAAGTAGACGATGTTTGAGTCTGCCGACACACCGATAGCGACGATCAGGCCAACGATTCCGGAAAGCGAGAGTGCCAGACCGAGGTTGGCTCCCAGGAGCGAAATGATCGCCCACAGCAGCATTGCGGAGATCAGCAGCCCGAGGAGTGCGACCACACCGGACAGGCGGTAGTAGGCGATGAGGAACACGGCCACTAGAAACAGGCCGATAAGACCGGCGATGACACCAGAGGACAGTACGTCGGTGCCGATGCTGGCGCTGATAGTGCGGGTCTGTTGCGGTTCCAGTTCCAGCGGGAGTGCACCGAAGCGCAATGTGGTGGCGAGGTCTTGTGCCTCTTCGGGCAGGAAGTCGCCAGTGATTTGGATTTGGTCACGGTTGAAGAACGGCGTCTGAATGTTTGGTGCCGATTGCACGGTGCCGTCGAGCGCGATGGCGAGGCGTCGAGATGGACACTGCTCGGCGCCGTTGAAACACAGGGCTGCGGCGGCATTAAAAAGGTCGATGCCCTCGGGTCCGGCCAGGAACGTGGGATTCACTTGCCAGGCGGTGCCGCCGCCCGAGTGCAGACCGCCTCCAAGGCTTGCTGACGCGGTTTCGAGAGCGGTTCCGCGCAACAGGGTCGGCCCGAGGCACAAGAGGTTGTCATCCAGGTCGGGGAGCAACACGTTCTGATCGGCGATGTCGGCTTCGGGCTGGGTAGGAACGCCGGTCTGACACCCTTCTGGCAGCAAGGCCAGGGTTTCGGCGGTCGGTGCAGCGCCGAGGAGTCCGATATCTAAGAGGACTGGGCGGAAACGAAGTTCGGCTGTTTGACCCACCAGGTCCAGCGCACGCTGCTGCTGTTCGACGCCGGGCAGGTCGACCACGATGGTGTTTCCCTGCTGGCTAATCTCGGGCTCTGCAACACCCAACGCGTCGACACGACTCCGAATGATGTTGGTTGCCTCGGCGAGCGCTTCTTCGGTTGCGTCGTCGTTCACCGGTTGCAGGACAACCGAGACGCCGCCCTGGAGGTCGAGTCCGAGCAACGGCTGGTTGCCCGATGCGAGCGTCGCCACGAATGCAACGGCGCTCACAATGAAGAGCGCCATGGCTCTGAACAGCTGGGAATTCATGAAATCAAGTCAACTTCGTTCGAGAGTTTGGTAGCGATGGCGCTACGAGCCAGCTTGATCTCCACGCCTTCGGCAACCTCGAGGTACACAATGGCGTCGTCGAGGGCCGAGATAAGGCCGTGCATGCCCGACGCAGTGACAACTTCGTCTCCCTCAGTGAGGGACGCGAGCAGGTCGCGCTGTTCCTTCCGCTTCTTGATCTGGGGAAGAAAGAGCACTGCGTAGAGGACTGCGAAGACGCCGAGGAGAATAATTGTTTCCATAACGGGTCAAACCGTAGTGCTTGACGCTGCTTTTCCCGGGGAGCCAACCGCCTCAAAGGGTGTTGTAGCCTGTGAATATGGTCATGACGGTCCAACGGGTCCTTCCATGGAGACGAGAGCGCCCCCTGCCCGAGGTTGCCCTTGAGCCAGTGCTCGAGGCGTTTGTCGGGCCCAATCGGCGAGCGAATCAGGAAATGATCGTTCGCGCTTTTGAAATGGCCAACGAAGCACACGCCCCACAACGTCGCAAAAGCGGTGAGCCCTATATCACCCATCCGATAGCTGTCGCCCGGATCGTTGCTTCACTCGGCGTCGATGTCGAGACCGTGGCCGCCGCGCTTCTCCACGACGCGGTTGAAGATACTGGCATGACCTTGGGCGACATTGAGGCCCAGCTCAACGCCGACGTAGCCGCCCTCGTGGACGGCGTCACCAAGCTCGACCGAATTCGGTTCGACAGCAAGGAGGCTCAGCAGGCTGCGACCTTCCGCAAGATGCTGGTGGCGATGAGTAAGGACCTGCGGGTCCTGATCATCAAGTTGTGTGACCGACTCCACAATCTTCGGACCATCGGCGCGATGCCGGCTTGGAAGCAGGAACGCACCGCCCGGGAGACGCTTGAGGTCTATGCGCCTCTGGCCCACCGTCTGGGAATGCAGGAAGTCAAAACCCAACTGGAAGACCTGTCGTTTGCTGCGCTTCACCCAAAGCGGTATGCCGAGATTGAAGACATGGTGGCGGTACGGGCCCCGGAGCGAGACTTCTTGCTCACCCAGCTCATCGCCGAGGTGGAGATAAAGCTCCGCGAGCTCAACATCGACGGCCGGGTGAGTGGCCGCGAGAAGCACCTCTACAGCATCTACGAAAAGATGATGTTGCAAGACAAGGCGTTCGCAGAGATTCACGATCTCATCGGCATTCGGGTTGTCGTCGATTCGATTCGTGACTGTTACGCCGCTCTCGGCTCGATCCATGCCACCTGGAAGCCGGTGCAGGGTCGTTTCAAGGACTACATCGCGATGCCCAAGTTCAACCTCTATCAGTCGTTGCACACCACGGTGATCGGACCACTGGGCAAGCCGATCGAGGTGCAGATTCGCACCCGTGAAATGCACAATCGCGCCGAACGCGGCGTTGCCGCTCACTTTGAGTACAAGGATCGGTCCGACCAGTCCGGTTCGCCATGGCTCGACCGCATCATCGACTGGGATACCGACACGTCGGACCCTTCGGCCTTCATGAATAACCTGAAGGTCGACCTCGACAGCGACGAGATCTACGTCTTCACCCCGGCGGGGGATGTCATCACACTGCATGCCGGAGCGACAGCGATCGACTTCGCCTATGCGATCCATACCGATGTCGGTCATAAGACCATTGGCGCAAAGGTGGACGGTCGTCTCCTCCCGTTGTCGGAGGTTCTCGATAGCGGGCAGACGGTTGAGGTGCTCACGTCCAAGGCAGAGACCGCCAGTCCAAGTCTTGACTGGCTGAACTTCGCCACGACGCCGCGTGCCTCTTCGAAGATCAAGCAATGGTTCTCGAAAGAGCGACGGTCCGATGCCATCGCCACCGGGACCGAAGCGGTCACCAAGGCGCTCCGCAAGGACAACCTCCCGATTCGCAAGCTCACCGACGACGGTCTGCTTCATGAGGTGGCGAGCCTGCTCAACTACGACGACCTCACTGGCTTGTATGCCGCTGTTGGCGAGCATCACGTGTCAGCAGAGGCTGTCGCTCAAAGAGCCCGGCGACTCATCGATGGCGAGCCCGAGCAGAACGAAGGCATCGTTCAGCCGATCACCGCCCGTCGACCTCGGCGAAAGTCTTCCGGCGCAGGGGTGCACGTCGAGGGGCTCGACGACGTTTTGATTCGCCTCAGCCGTTGTTGCACGCCCGTGCCGGGCGACGAGATTCAGGGTTTCGTTACCCGAGGTCGGGGCGTGTCGGTTCATCGGTCTGACTGTGCCAACGCGTTGTCATTGACTCAGGCCCAAAACGATCGCCTCATCGACGTCGACTGGTCGGGCGAACGAGGCGACGACCACTACGTCGCCGCAATCGAGATCAAGGCCTATGACCGCTCGCAGCTCTTGAGTGATCTGTCGTCGGTGTTTGCCGAGCATCAGATCAACATCATTGGATCGAGCACCGTGACCGGATCGGACCGCATCGCTCGAATGCAGTTCGAGTTTGAAATCGCCGATCCCAGCCATCTGAACACACTCATCCGACACCTGCGCCGGGTCGACGCAGTGTATGACGCCCACCGTGTTCTTCCCGGGAGCTGACGCGCGTTAGCTGAGGTACAGAAATACACCGAACCCGATGCATGCGAGGGCGACCAGGATCATCATGACCCGATCAAACCGATGCATCGTTACTTGTTGCCAGCCAGCGTTGCGGTAAGTGTCTAGAGCTGTGCCGTACGCACTGTGCCCTCTCACCGAACCACCGTCTTCCCACACAAACAGCGGCATCCCGTCGTCAGTCTTCCCGCCAGCAGGGCGCGTGAGGTCGGTGAATGTGACGCCGTCGTGGAAACGCTCCGGTTCATCGCCCTTGCGATACCAACCTGGCCGTAGTTCGGTCATACCTGTTGAACGCGTGAACCTCGGGTTCGGTTCCAGTTAGCCGCCGAAATCCAATAGGCTTCCCCCGCTGATACCGCGGGCGTCTTGTTTGAGGGCAACGTCGACGGTCAGGGCCGAGGCGTACACCATCTGCCGTAGCGGGTCGCTCAAGGGCGCGTGCACCTGCAAGACGTAGTTGTCAGCAGTGGTGAACGCGGTCTTCAGGAGACCCTCGAAGGTTTTGGTGATGCGGGCAACCTCGACATCGGACCCGTCCTTGATCGCGAAGTTCCACGCACGCCAATTCTCGGCAAAGATGCCACCCACCCGCTGGCCCTGAACGAGGAAGTCAAACTTGATCTTTCCGATCATGTTTTTCTGCACGATCATGCCGATCTCGTGCCCCATTGCGTCCTGCACGATGACCTTCGACTTGAAGAACTTTGCCGGGCGTGTAATCAAAAGAACTGGTTGTCCTGAAGCGTCCACGATTTGGAATTTGTGCGTGAAGTACTGGTCGATGTCGCCGAGAAACCGAACGACTTTCTTGAACCAGTTCTGTCCAACTTGACGAACGGCACCAACCTGTACTCCGTTGCCGTCCATAATCGCAAACTCGCTGTTGACCTCGATCAGCTTCCACTTCTGGTTGATGACCAGTAGAGGTTGATCGAGCAGGCCACCGGAGTAGTTCGCAACGCCCGGCGCGGCGGGCGCACCTCGTTTGTCGACTTGGTTCGCGTGTTTCTGGACCTGTTGCTGAATCTTGTCCGGGGCTTGCTGGGGTGCGACCGTCTTGGGCGCCTTGTCGAGAGAGTCGGTCGCCTCGCGGCCGTGCGATGCAACACGCTCGGTCCATTCGGTTCCGTCGAACCATCGATATTCGTGACGGCCCATGGGGTCGGGGTACCAGTTGGCTGGTGTGGGCGTGGGGGAGTCGGTCATGAGTTCAAGCCTTCAAGCGGTTGATCGAGACAATAGGGCTAAACGGACCGAAGGGCGGACCGCTCGGTCGCTTCGGCACCACAGAACATGCAGGTGCGACGACCGTGGCCCACGGCTGCATCGCAACTGGCGCAACGATGAGCTGGAAAAGTGTGCGGACGGAGGGACTTGAACCCTCACACGCGTTAGCGCACTAGGACCTAAACCTAGCGTGTCTGCCAATTCCACCACGTCCGCGTGGTACCGAGAGGGTAACCGATCCCAGCGGGCGCTCGACCCATTATTCCCTACGGTTGTCATCGCGTAAGTCACTGGAATCGGCGGCCTGAGCGAATACCCTTGACCAGCTATGGCCGAGCCACTTTTTCGCAGCCCGCCGGGCACCCGAGACCTCATGCCTCCGGTGACCGATCGCATGCGGGCGATGGTCGAGGTCTTTGCCGACGAAGCAACCAAGGCCGGCTTTGGTCAGGTCACGCCTCCGATGTTTGAAGACATCGGGGTGTTCGTGCGGCTGGGCGAAGCGACTGACGTGGTGAACAAAGAGCTGTACAGCTTCGAAGATAAGGGTGGACGGACGATCGCGTTGCGGCCCGAGCAGACGGCCAGCCTTTGCCGTGTGTTCGCTGAGCAACGGCCTGTACCGCCCTGGAAGGCCTGGTATTACGGCGCCAACTTCCGCTACGAAGCTGCCCAGAAGGGGCGCTATCGGCAGTTCGATCAGGTCGGAGCCGAGGTCATCGGTTCTTCCGATCCAGACTTGGATACCGAGCTCATCGTGTTGGCTGCTCGCTTTTATGAGCGCATCGGCCTGAGGAACGTCCAGCTGATGGTGAACAGCCTCGGTGATCCCGCTGATCGGGCCGCCTATACCGATGCGCTCCGGGCCTACTTCACCGCGAACCAAGCCGATCTCACCGAACAATCCCGCCTCACTCTGGCCAAGAACCCGCTCCGCGTAATGGACAGCAAGCGTGAACCCGACCAGCAGATCATCGAGGGTGCGCCTGTGCTCGGTGAGTTCCTGTCAGTCGAGGCTGGGGCGGCATTTGATCGTGTGCAAGCCGGACTGAACGCTCTCAACGTTCCGTTCGTCGTCGAGCCTCGGCTTGTTCGCGGCCTCGATTACTACAACCGAACCACGTTCGAGTTTGCCGGCCTAAGTCTCGACGCTGCGCAGAATGCAGTGGGTGGCGGTGGTCGGTACGACGGTCTGGTCGCCAACCTTGGCGGACCTGACGAGCCCGGAATCGGGTTTGCATTAGGTGTCGACCGGACCCTGCTTGCCTGTGATGCCGAGGGGGTCTTTGGCGCCCCCGATACCAACCCACAGGTGTGGGTGGTTGCTGCCACGCCCGGAGTCGAGGGCCTTGCCCTTGTCGATCAACTTCGTCGAGCGGGCCTGCGATCGGATCGAGTCGAATCGACCCGGTCGATGAAAGCGCAAATGAAGAAAGCCAACAAGTCCGGCGCCGAAGTGGCCATCATCGTGGGCGAGGACGAACTGGCCCGTGGTGAAATCGCAATCAAACCGCTCCGCGGTCAGGGCGATCAAAAGAACGTTCCTTCCAGTGAATTAGTAGAAGCAGTTCAGGAGTATCTGCAATGATCAGAACCCATACCTGTGGCGAGTTGCGAGCCGAGCACATCGGCCAGACCGTCACCCTCACCGGCTGGGTAAACACCCGGCGCGAACACAGCCAGCATTTGGCGTTCGTAGATCTTCGTGACTTCAGCGGTGTTACCCAGTGCGTAGTAGACAACGACGTCGACGTCCGCAGCGAGTACGTGTTGAAGATCACCGGCGTGGTGGAAGCTCGTCTCGCCGGTAGCGAGAACGCCGATCTGGCAACCGGGGCTATCGAGTTGAAGGAATGTCAAGTGGAGGTGCTTAACGAGGCCACCCCACCCCCGTTCCCGATGGACGACAGGGCCGACGGCGTCGACGAAATGATTCGTCTGAAGCATCGTTACCTCGATCTGCGCCGCGAACGTATGCAGCGCAATCTGCGGATTCGGTCCAAGGTGAACTCGGCGATTCGCAACGCGATGGTGAAGCAGGACTTCGTAGAAGTTGAGACCCCGATGCTCATGCCGTCTACCCCCGAGGGTGCCCGCGAATTCCTGGTGCCCAGCCGTCAACGCCCAGGCTCGTTCTACGCCCTACCCCAGTCGCCCCAGCTCTACAAGCAGTTGCTTATGGTCGGTGGCCTGGACCGTTACTACCAGATCGCCCGCTGCCTACGCGACGAAGATCTTCGAGCCGACCGTCAGTATGAGTTCATGCAACTCGATATGGAGATGAGCTTTGTTGAGGTCGACGACGTGCTCACCGCGGCGGAACAGGGGGTGCTCGACGCGGCTGAAGCCGTAACCGGTGAGCGGCCAAGCGTCGTTCCCCGGATCACATGGCATCACGCCATGAACACCTACGGCTCGGACAAGCCCGACCTACGCTTTGGTGTAGAGCTGCAAGAACTCACCCCGATCTTTGCGGCAACCGAGTTCAAGGCGTTCTCGACCGCTGAAGCCATCAAGGGCATCAACTATCCCGGTGGGGCGGCCGAATACGGACGCAACAAGCTGGACGCGCTCACCGACTTTGCAAAGAAGAACGGTGCCAAAGGCATGGTGTGGATCAAGGTTGCCGACGACGGCACGCTCGAGTCGCCCGTGGCCAAGTTCATGAGCGACGACGAAAAGGCAGCGCTCTCCGAAGCGATGTCAGCGTCTCCCGGCGACTTGATTCTTATGATCGCCGACGAGTGGCACACCACCTGTGAGGTACTTGGCGAGCTTCGCAACCGTGTGGCTCGCCCACCGGTATCCGAGGGGCCATTCCGGTATGTCTGGGTCGTCGACTTTCCGTTGTTCGTCGGAGTCGACAAGACCTCGGGCCGGCCCAAGCCGGGCCACCACGCCTTCTGCCATCCGCACCCCGAAGACATCGACAAGATGGATTCCGACCCCATGAGCGTCCGTGCCTGGGCCTATGACCTGGTGCTCAATGGATGGGAGCTCGGTTCGGGAAGTATCCGAATTCACGACCCCAAACTTCAAGGCAAGGTCTTCGAGCTTCTGGGGATCAGTGCCGAAGAAGCGAACGAACGGTTTGGGTTCTTCCTCGACCCGTTTTCCTACGGAGCGCCGCCACACGGTGGCTTCGCCTACGGAATCGATCGTTTGTCGGCGATTCTGGCTGGCGAAGAGAACATCCGTGAGGTCATCGCCTTCCCGAAGCCGCAGAGCGGTCTCGATCCACTGACGGGTTCTCCAACCGAGGTTCCCGAGGAGCACCTCACCGAGCTCGGGCTGAAGGTTTTGCCCCCTATCGAGTAGCCAAGGCTGACATCCCGGCTCTCCAGTAGGATTGTCCGGGTGAAGGCGGGGGACGTGGTGCAGTACGGGTTGTACGCCATCACAGCCGCGCTCGGAGTAGCCCTCGTCGTCTGGCTCGTTCGGTCTCGCTCCGTCCGCCAACAGCACGAGCTGGAACTACGCCGAGCGAAGGTATTCGAGAACGGTTCGCGCAAACCCGCACCCACCGTGCGGGCGGTTCCAACGCCGTCGCCGTCGCCCAACATGGCAGAAGCCCTGGCCGGAATCCGACTGCCGGTTCACTGGCAGCCCGACCCACCGGTCGAGGTGCGTTCACCGTTCACGCTCACAACAACAAAGGACACCGCAGGCGACATGGCCGAGACCCTGACCGACGAACTGGCCCGTATCGGCTATCGGATCAAACCGACAGGGGTCTCGTCGGCCCGGGCCGAGCGGGACGACAAGACACTCGCGATCGAAGTCGATGCCGACGAGTCCGGCTCGTTCGTGTCATCTCGAATCACCCTGATCGGTTCATCCAGTGGCTGACCTGTTCGCCGCTGCAGCTGAGCAGCGGCTGCAGGCACGATCTCCTTTGGCCGCGAGGCTCCGACCTCGTCGATTGGACGACGTCGTTGGTCAAACTCACCTGCTCGGCCCCAACGGGCCCCTTCGGCGTCTGATCACCGCCGACCGTCTAACGAGCGTGTTGCTGTGGGGTCCGCCGGGCACTGGCAAGACGACGATTGCCGAACTTGTGGCCAACGAGACAACCGCCGCATTTGTGAAGCTGAGTGCAGTGTCAGCAACGGTCAAGGACGTGCGAGAGACCATTCAGAAGGCGAAGGACCGGCTGGGCATCGACGGTCGCCGAACGATCCTTTTCTTGGACGAGGTCCACAGGTTCAACAAGGCGCAGCAGGACGCGCTCCTTCCTGCGGTCGAGAGTGGTGTTCTTACCCTCATCGGCGCAACGACGGAAAATCCGTTCTTTGAAGTAAACGCCCCTCTCCGCAGCCGGAGCACGCTGTTTCGTCTAGAACTGCTGGAGCCCGACGAGCTCGCCGAGCTCTGTCGACGGGGCCTTGAGCTCGAAGGGTCCAGCGCTTCCGATGATGCGATTGCGCACTTGGCGAACAACGCCGCCGGCGATGGTCGGCAAGTTCTGACCACCCTCGAGGTCGCAGTCGCATTGGCCGAGACCGGCAAGCCACCGGGACCGGTGACGCTGGAGCATGCCGAGGCAGCTACCGATCTGAAGTCTCTTCGCTACGGTCGCGATGAGCATTACGACATCGTGAGCGCGTTCATCAAAAGCATGCGTGGTTCTGACCCCGACGCCGCGTTGTACTGGCTTGCTCGCATGATCGCCGCTGGCGAGGATCCGCGGTTCATCGCCCGACGAATCGTCATTTTCGCATCCGAGGATGTGGGGATGGCGGACCCGATGAGCCTGTTGGTTGCCAATGCTGCTGCACAAGCCATCGAGTTCGTTGGTCTACCCGAGGGCCGCATCAACTTGGCTCATGCGGTCGTACATCTTGCCACTGCGCCCAAGTCGAATGCGTCGTACATGGGAATCAATCGGGCCATGAAGGACGTTGCCGATCTCCCGGCCGGCGAAGTCCCGATGCATCTACGAGACGCCAACTACAAAGGTGCTGCCTCGCTTGGCCACGGCGACGGGTATCTCTATCCTCACAACTTTCCTGATGCCCAGGTGGAGCAGCACTACCGGCCAGACGAGGTGCAGCGACGGCGATACTACGAGCCCACCCCACGCGACGTAAACCAATAGCGGGCTGCTGCCACGGCGCCCGCCAACACTCGAAAACCGGGCGTTGAGGTAGCCCGCTATCGTTGGGACGGTGAGTATCGGCGAGTTCGCAGCGATCATTGTGGCAATTGCGGTAGTTGTTACCGCTGTCTTTCTCATCGTCGCAGTGAACAATCTCAACAACACGCTGGCCCGACTATCTGATACCGCCAACGAGCTTCGTACCGAAGGGATTGCGGCCTTTAGTGAATTACGGGCCCTCGTCGCCGATGCTGACGCCGAGCTCGACAAGGTTGATCTGGTTCTCGATCGAGCCGATCAGGCAACGTCGGCAATCTCTGAGACGTCACGTCGTACCCACGAAGCAGTCCAGGACCCGGTGATCCGAACCCTTGCTATCGCATCCGGCTCATCCAAGATGGGTCGGGCCTGGTTGTGGAGCCGCCGGAAGAAGAACCGGGCCAAAGCCGCCGAGGCGTTACAGACGAGCCAGCCTGAAGCCACGATCACCACGTCGTCTCGTCGCAAGTCGTTGTCCCGATGATCGCGTTTCTATTCCGCCGTTTTCGCTGGATGCTTTTGGGCGCAGCTGGCAAGGAGCTCGCTCGGCGAGTTTCTGAACGACAGGTCGACGAAGCCCGCAACGAATTGGCCGAACGCCTCCCCGATCGGGCGGTTGCGATTGCCGACAAACTTCCCGGCGACGTTCTCAAGGCCGCTGGAACCGCGCAAGTGGCTGGTCGCGTAGCCAGTAAATCCGCACGCCTTTCCAAAGATGTCGCCACGAAGTCACGAGACATGGCCGTTACACCCCAGCGGGCCCGGCAACGACTCAGCGAAATGGGTGAGGAGTGGCAAGCCCAGGTAGCGGAAGAGGATCGCAGTTTGCGAGCTCGACTGATCGCAC
The DNA here is from genome assembly GCA_938029215.1 of uncultured Acidimicrobiales bacterium. Lineage (GTDB taxonomy): Bacteria > Actinomycetota > Acidimicrobiia > Acidimicrobiales > SZUA-35 > JABDIY01. Next base: position 21,887 of record CALHFG010000028.1, read on the forward strand.
AAACTCGCGGTCGCAGAGCGGCCGACGATGTCCTCCTGGGCGGCAAGACCTCATGGGAAGACGAGCCCTTGCCCGAAGTCGCGGACCGTGTAACCAGCGGCCGGCCGGTCCGGCGGGCTCGAAATGCTCTGGTCAACCGAGTGCAACGGAGCTATCGCCCTCGCAAGCACGATTGGCAATAGCAATTCGTAGAGCTTGACTACCGAATCTCAAGCGGGAGCCGAATCGATCGTTCTACCCCAACTGACGTACTGGTTACCGTTAGAACGCCTTGGCCAGCAAGGCCGAGATTTACCACAACTTCGCCGCCCGGATCGCTCCGTCGAACTCGCAGCGGAGCAGCCAACAGGTTGGTTGGCTCGGCGGTGACTTCGATTTCCCACGGACCGTCCCCCGGGCTTGGATAGCCAAGCGTCAGCGGCATCCCGGCGTTACCTCGCACCGTCGGTGCGGCCCCGAGGCTAAGGGTTCGCTCGATGCCTTCGAGTTGGAGAGATTTGGCCGATCGGGCCCCAGTGTCAATTCGCACGATGCGATGGTTGGACGTGTCGGCGACCAGAATGCTTCCGTCGAGCATGACGGCTGCGGCCTCGGGGTCCGACAGACCCTTGGCGCCGAGCGTCGTGAGTTTTCCATTCTCCAGTCGACGAATGCGGTTATTGAGTTGGTCCACGACAGCGAGCGACCCATCGGGTGCGCCTGCGATGTCCACCGGACGATTGAGAAGCGCAGCGTGAACGGGGCCATCGGTGAGGCCCACTTCAGTCGGAGAGTTATTCGTGACGCTGTGGACCCTGCCCTTGTCGGTCAGGAGTCGAATGTTGTTGCTGCCGGCGTCTACAAAAAGAACGCCGGTGGTGGTGCGGCACACCGCATTCGGCTGGGAGAGGCTGGCGCGCCCGGCGGCGCCGTCGTTTTGTCCAGTGAATCCCGAGCCCGCAATGACCTTGGGGGTTCCGACGGTTCGGTTGGCGACAGATTCGGCGCTGATCCGAAGCAGCCGGTCATCTCCTGCGTCCGAAACCACGATCGATCCATCCAGATCGAGGCATAGGCCAACAGGTCGCACGAGGTTGACCGCGAGAGGGTGGACGGTGCGCTTTCCGGGGTCCAGCAGTGAGACGGTTCCGTCATCGGGCTGGCACACAGCTACGAGGCCGCCGGGCAAGGCCATAAGTTTGCCCGGTCGGTGCAGATTGTCGACGATCGATGTGACCGACAGGGTGTGGGCCTCGGCATCGACGATGCCAAAGAGCACACGGTCGTGCCCTTCGTCGCTGACAGCGACCACTCCCGGAGTGTCGAGCACGGTGACACCCGACGGAAACGACAGCTCCGTGGCTCGCCGTGGGGCCTGAAAGCCAACCCTGAATCGAGCAGGTTCTTTGGATGGGACGGCTCCGAGATGGCTGACGATGTCGGTCATCAGATCCGAGTCGCTGCCGAGCACGACGCCCTTGACATTTTGTTTGGCGTCGATAAAGACACAGGCGGGCCACCCGCCGGGGGAGTAGCGGCCGAACGTCTCTAGGTCGGCGTCGTGCAACACGGGCAGCGCCAGCTTCATGCGGTGTACGTGGTTTGAGACCCGTTCGATCGACTGTGCTGCAGCTGTTCGAGGGCTGTGAACAGCGATTATCTGAAGGCTGGCGCCGAACTCTCGTTGTAGGCGCTCAAGACGTCGCAGGACCACGGCCGAGCCGTCGCAGCCGAGGGTCCAGAAGCCAAGAACCGTGGGAACGCCCGCGAGATCCTTCCACGAGTGCGGAGGAGTATTTATCCAGACAGATCCGGTTGCTGGGGGAGCGCTAAGAGGCACGTCCTCCTATCGGCCTTTTCCTTCTGGTCAAAAGCTCAACTAGCTTCTCTTCCATGAAGGTTCCTATGACGATCAACGATTTTCTCGATCGGGCAGCTGCGGTCTACCCGAATCGCCCGGCCATAGTCGACGAGCCGGACCAGGTAGCCCCGCCGCGACCTACGATGACGTATGCCGAGCTCAGCGACATTCGACGTCAGATGGGTGTCGCAATGGATCGCATGGGAATCCCGTTCGGTGGACGTGTTGCGATGGTCTCCCACAACGCGGGCCGGTTGCTCGAGTCGTTCTATGGGGTGAGTGGGAATGGTCGGGTGTTTGTGCCGATCAACTTCCGTCTCAGCCGACCCGAGGTTGAATACATCGTTGATCATTGCGGCGCTGAGGCGCTCTTGATCGATCCCGAACTTGCGGACGAATTGGGGGACATCCAGTGCGAGCGCAAGTGGATCATCGGGGCCGAATCGGATGCGGATTGGCTTGGAGCCGAGGGCGAACCAGTCCCGTGGGAACCCGATGAAGACCTGACAGCTAGCATCAACTACACCAGCGGAACGACCGCTCGCCCAAAGGGTGTGGAACAGTCGCATCGAGCTCGCTGGACCAACGCCGTCACCTTCGGATGGCACGTGGGCGTTTCTGATCGCGACGTGTACCTCCATACGCTGCCGATGTTCCATTGCGATGGTTGGGGAATGCTGTACACCGTTACGGGTATGGGAGTTCCCCATATCGTTCTTCGCAAGGTCGACGGCATGGAAATCCTGCGCCGCGTTGAAGAACACGGTGTCACGCTGATGTGCGGTGCTCCGGCGGTCGCGACAGCCGTGCTGGACGCGGCCCGTGATTGGGACGGACCCATCCCTGGTTCGGGTCGGGTGCGGATCGTCTGTGCTGGAGCCCCGCCACCTACGGCGATCATTGAGCGGGTAGAGACCGAGCTGGGTTGGGAGTTCATTCAGATCTATGGCCTTACCGAGACTTCTCCGCTGCTGACGGTGAACCGAAGCCGCTCTGAATGGGACGAGCTAAGCCCGTCGGAACGAGCGACCAAACTGTCCCGCCAAGGAGTCCCTGCGATGGGTATCGATATGTCTGTGTCGCCCAGCGGTGAGTTCCTGGCCCAGGGAAATCATGTTCTCAAGAGCTATTGGGACAACCCCGAGGCCTCGGCCGAGGCGTTGGAGGGTGGCTGGTTCCACACCGGCGACGGCGGGTTCCGCGACGATGAGGGCTACTACGTGATCACCGACCGGAAGAAGGACGTGATCATCTCTGGAGGCGAGAATGTGTCCTCCATCGAGGTGGAGGACGTGCTGTTCTCCCATCCTGAGGTGGAAGAAGTAGCGGTGATCGGCGTACCCGACGAGAAGTGGGGAGAGACGGTGAAGGCTCTCGTCGTACTTTCCGACGGAGCTTCAGCCACCGAAGCTGACCTCATCGCGTATTGCCGCGACCGGATGACTCACTACAAGTGTCCGACGTCGGTTGAGATGCGCGACGAGCTCGCTCGAACAGCAACGGGCAAGCTACAGAAATTCAAGCTTCGTGACCCGTACTGGGCAGGCAAAGACAAACTGGTGAACTGACCGCCGCGCCTGTACACCGTGACCAACAACCGGGCCGTGTCGAACTACGGTTGACCATAATGAGGTTGATCGCGGGTTTGATCGTTGTGAGCATGTTGGCGTCGGCATGTTCCAACGAACCGACCATCGACGATCTGGCTGAGAGTTTGGCCAGTCAACAACCAGGACTCGGCGACGCGGGAGCCGAGTGCGTGGTCGCGCAGCTGCGCACGCACTACGACCAATCCCAACTGGCCCGGCTGGTTGACACCGAGTCCGAGTCCACCGAGGCCGAGCAGGACGAATTTGCGGATCGGCAGCTGGACGCCTTGCGCGCCTGCGACCTCGAAACCCAGGTCAGCCCAGCCCTGGTTGACGCGTTTGCGTCGGCAAATGAGCTTTCGCCCGAGGTTGCTCTGTGCGCGGTGACGTCTCTTCAAGAACGTTTCGGGTTCTGGGAACTTGCCGACCAGCTTGCCCAATCAGAAAGCACCGTACGATTCCAACGCCGCCAACTGGAATCGATTTTTGCCTGCGGCGACCGCGCCGAAGTGGAACGACAGCTTGAACCCCAGCTGGTATCCCAGGGCGTCTCCGCCGCTGACGCTCCTTGTGTCGCTCAATCCTTGGCAGAGTCGATGGAGGTCGCTGATCTCACCGTGCTGTATTCGGGCCAGACCAACGACCGGTTTTTCGAGTTGTATTTCAATGCCGTGGAGAGCTGCGACGCACTGCCGGAGGACGGATGAAAAGTCTGAATCGATGGGAACCGGCGATGAGATCGGGTCGTCATAGGTGTATGACCTCCTCCTCCTCCTCCCCAAAATTCTTCCTTACCGTGTTGTTCGCCTTGGGCATCGTTACAGCAGCGTGCGGTGGCGTCGACGTGTCGGTAAGTGCTGATGACAGCGGCGGCCTACCCGTCGACCCGGACGACACCGCTTCGGGCGACGACGGTGACGGCCAGATAGACCAGGACGGCGGTGACGGCATCATTCTGGGCGGTGGCCCCTACGCGATAGGCACCGTGAAGATCGTGGTCGAGCACCCAGAAGCCGAGACCGTCACATACGAACTGGCCTGCTTTGGCGACACCGCCACCCTCATTCCTGATCCCACCGACGGGGTACGAGCAGATCGAGCCTGCACGGCGCTTGCGGATGCCGCTATTGAGCAGTACTTGGCGCAGGGGGCGGATCCGGGCGAAATATGCACCGAGATCTACGGCGGCCCTGACCTCGCCACGATCACCGGAATGCTGAACGGCCAGGACATCGATCGCTCTGTAGACCGCTCAAACGGTTGTGGTATCGATCGTTGGGATGTTCTGTTGGCCGACGTCTTGCCGCCGGCCCTAGGGAACCTGTAAACGGCTCACGCGGCCTGGGGAAGACGCTCGTCGCGATCTCGCTCTTGTTCAGTCGGACGATCGAGGAACGTTAGCGGCCCAAAGGCAAGAGCGAGGCGTGCCGTTGCGATGGCCTCGGCCGGTGAGAATGAAGTTGTCAGTGCGTTGCGGAGGGAGGTTGCTTCCATATCGCCATCATGGAGGAGGGGTGTGACAGTGACTGTTCTCTGCAGTCAGTTGCTATCCAACAGCTCCGCTCGCCCGAAGTTCAGCGATTCGGGCACCCAGTCCGATTGATTCCAGAACGTCGTCGGTGTGGGCGCCTGCGTGAACGGGGGGTCCCTGTATCGCTCCCGGTGTTCGGCTGAATCTCGGTGCTGGCGATGGTTGGGTAACCCCAGCGATCTCGGTGAAACTGCCTCGAGCAACGTTGTGCGGGTGCTCGGCCGCTTCTTGAAGCGACAATACCGGGGCGAAACACACGTCCGTATGTTCCATGAGCGAGTTCCACTCGTCCCGCGTCTTACCGGCAAACACGTCGGTCAAACGAGCCTTCAGTTCAGGCCACTGTGTTTGGTCCATTTGGGCTGCAAAACCCGGGTCGTCGTCGAGGCCGGTGATCCTCATCAGTTCTGCGTAGAACTGCGGCTCGATCGATCCGATGCTCACATACTCACCGTCAGCGCACCGATACACGTCGTAGAAGTGCGCTCCGGTGTCGAGCATGTTCGTGCCTCGCTCGTCGTTCCAGAATCCCATCGCCCGCATGCCCCACATCATGTTGGTAAGCGCAGCCGAGCCTTCGACCATGGACACATCGACCACTTGTCCAAGACCGCTGGAACGCGCCTCCAGGACTCCACACACAATGCCGAACGCGCAGTACATCGCTCCGCCACCAAAGTCTCCAACGAGGTTCACAGGAGGTACCGGTGCCTCTCCTTGTCGCCCCAACAAACCCAACGCGCCGGAGAGGGCGATGTAGTTGATGTCGTGTCCAGCCGACGCGGCGTAGGGGCCGTCCTGGCCCCACCCCGTCATTCGGGCGTAGACCAACCCAGGGTTTATCGCGTGGCAGTCGTCGGGCCCCAGACCGAGGCGTTCAGTGACCCCGGGTCGAAAGCCCTCTAGAAGAACGTCTGCATTCCGCACAAGCTCGAGAACGACGTCGATGCCGTCGGCATGCTTGAGATTCACTGCGATCGAGCGACGCCCGCGGTTCAGTGTGTCCACCGGTGGGGTATCGGGCGTTCGGGCGTTGGGTCGCTCTACTCGGATCACGGTCGCCCCCATGTCTGACAACAGGCCCGCGGCAAACGGCCCCGGTCCAATTCCTGCGAGCTCGACGACGGTAATTCCTTGAAGGGGACCCATGAGGCTGAACCTAGCTGCGGACGCCAATCGTCTCCAATCGCTCACATTGCCCGATACTTGGTCGATGGTTCAACAAGCATCACGACACAGCGAGGACGATTGTGTACGGCTCGAAACCTTCAACCCCAGAATCGGCCGCCAAATCGAGTCGATGGCCCGATCGTCCGAGTCGGCTGCGTCGGGCCAACCATCTGGTTGACCGCCTACCGATTGGCATCGTGGTGCTGGCGTTCGTGGCGGCTTCCAGCTCGGCTCTGGCCGCAGGTCTTGTGGCGGTTGGCGCTGAGGAGCCAGACGTCGAGCTGTTGGTCGGCTACACCTACCGGTCGGTTTCCAACCCGTGCGGTGAGGTGCTGCCGTTCGGGCTCGTGGTGCCGTCGTCATACGCGACCGTCACCAAATGCATCGAGGTGCACAATCGGTCCGACGCCGACATTTTTGGGCTCACGCTCACAGACGCCGATGTTGGCGACGGGCCAACGCTGATCGAGTCGTTGGGGGCAGGGGACCGGGCCACTTTTTACGCCACCGTCGACAGCGAGGGCGACCTGTCGAGCACGACGCGCCTAACGGTTGAATCACCGGCATTGTCAGTGAGTGCGGAGAGTCGGACGTTCGTGGTTGAAGGCGCCCGCATCTCCGGCAACCTTGGGTCGGGATCGGCCGGGGAGGTCTCGCTCACCGGACGCACCCGGTCGGGCCACCGACTCGATCGGACCGTCGCAGTGGACGACGGAGATCGGTTTGAGTTCGACGAACTGCCGCCGAGCAACCTCCGCGGGTACTGGCTGACGCACGGGCAAACCGCACTCCTGCACCGGACGATTGTGGTAGCTGAGGGTGACCAGGTGAACGTTACGAGCTCGGTGGACGTCGCTGATGACCAGTCGAGCCTTGCGACAAGCTCGACCGTTGTCGAGAGGTCACTGGTCGCGGCGCCCCAGGTGCTCGCCTTCGATGCTCCGGTCGAGCCCATCGAAATGCCCCGACAAAAGCGACTGCTCATCATGGCCGGATTACTGCTGTCGGGGCTCACCGTCGCCCTTGCGATTCCGGCTCGCAAGGCGCCACCGACCGGTCGATAGCCTCCGTCGACCTGGTGGCTTGTGTCTGGGACTGACCGCCGTCAGTCCCAGACACGGCGTTTGGCCGCTCAGCGAGATACCCATTTGAGTCATTCGGGTAAATGTTGTAGGTCGTTTGCCATGTTTGGCTTCATCCTGCCGCACGAGTGTCGTAGTGTGAGGAAGCGACCGCTCAACGGAGCGCGGTTGCGAAAGGTAGCTCTAATGCAATCCCCAGTAGACCCCACACGCCTTCTAGGGCGTAACTCTCAGGTCCACACCGGTAGCGGCGTGATCACCGGCACCATTTTGGCCGCCGGCCCTCGTGGCGTAAGCGTCCAGTGCAGCGATCGAGTGGTCAAGGTGGCTTCATCGGAACTTCGGAGCATTCGACCGGTCTAGCTGGTCGCCAGTTACTGGCGTTATCGATTTGAACAGTTAGGGTGACGGCCACTAGGTCGAGCTCAGCGATCCCAGTCGCGAGTCAGAGTCGAGGCACGGCCGGGACTCCGCGGCGGAGTGCTGGCCGTGCCTCATCTACGATATTCGTGCCCGAAAACAGCCGCGGCCGAAAAGTCGGGGGTGTTGGTTTGGCGCTGGCCGACTGGAGCTAGTCGAGAGCAGGCGTGCCAGCGAAGGGCAGAGGGTCGCCGGGCCGCGGAATCATTGGGCGGCTCCAGCTAAGAATCTTGGAAAGATGCGCAGTGACTTCGCGCCAAGCGGTGGGGTCCCACCCCGACGCGCTGGCAAACGAAAGGTCTGAGTAAATGGCGGTGACGCTGGGCAGCCGTTCGATTCCGAGGGTCTCGACTACTTTGCGGTCCTCGTCGGAGAACGTCAGGAACTTCTCCGCCCATGGACCCAAGAACTGCCTGCAACCGTCCGCGTCGGCGGTGCAAAGCCAGGCGGTCCGAACATTTGCCGGTGTGAAGTGATCGAGAAAGCGTCCCGCCGTCTCCAAAATCCACGCAGATTCGTGGGTGTACGGGTCGAGAGAGACCAGCAACATCGGATAGGACGTCAACCAGTCACGAACGGCATAAGACTTGCCAGAAATTGAGTCGAGGACCATCTCCTCGGGCGCGTAACCCACGGCGTGCGAGGGTAGCGCAATGCGGCGGTTTCCCAGAACTTCTGCGCGAACAAAACTCCGCGAATTCCCAGCAGGCCCACCATTTGCAGTGTTTGGCAATCCAGCTGCAACACTGGCGTAATGTCTGACGCTCAGGTATCGAATCCGTTCTTTAATGAAGACCACGCGGCATTTCGCTCAGCAGTGAGTGATTTTGTGGCGGCTGAGATCACGCCGAACGCCCATGAATGGGACGAGGCCGGCGAGTTTCCTCGTGAGCTCTACAAGAAGGCTGGTGCACTGGATCTTTTTGGTGATGGATTCAGTGCCGAGTACGGCGGTCACGGCCAGCGCGATGCCCTCATGCGGATGGTGATCATGCAGGAATTGTCGCGGTCAGGCTCGGGTGGTGTCGTCGCAGGAATGCTGAGCAACTACATCGGGCTGCCACCGGTGGAGAAGTACGGGTCACATGAGCTGAAGTCAAAGGTGTTGCCACCGTGCATGGCCGGCGACCACATCGGAGCGCTGGCAATCACCGAACCCTCCGGTGGGTCCGACGTCGCCCGAATCACCACCACGGCCAAACGGGACGGCGATCACTACGTCGTCAACGGATCCAAGACGTTCATCACATCCGGCATGCGTGCAGATTGGTTCACGACAGCCGTCAGGACGGGCGGAGAAGGGCCCGCGGGCATCTCCATGCTGGTTATCCCCGGGGACGCTGAAGGGCTCTCCAGGACGAAATTAGACAAGATGGGCTGGTTGGCATCAGACACCGCAACGCTCTACTTCGACGACGTGCGGGTACCGGTGGAAAATCTGCTGGGCGAAGAGAACGCAGGGTTCAACTACATCGTTACGAACTTCAACGCCGAACGCATCGACCTCGCCACCCAGTCGATCACCTTCGCACGGCTTTGTTATGAAGAAGCCTTGGCATGGGCTCGTGAACGAAAGACGTTCGGGAAGAACCTGGTTCAGCACCAGGTGATTCGCCACAAGCTGGTCGATATGGATCGAAGGATCAATGCGTGTCAGGCATGGCTCGAGCTTTTGAGCTGGCGTCTCAACGAAGGCGACGATCCCGTTGCCGAAATCGCCGAAGCCAAGGTGGACGCCACGCTGACCTTTGAGTTCTGCGCACGCGAAGCTGCTCAAATTCTTGGAGGAGCTAGCTACCTGCGCGGCGATACCGTCGAACGGCTCTACCGAGAGGTGCGAGTCCAAGCCATCGGTGGCGGATCGGAAGAGATCATGAAGGACCTCGCCGGCCGCCAGCTCGGCCTGTAACTACCCTTCCGGGCTTCGCCCCAGGCGGTTACTGGGCCTGGGCGTTTCGGATGAGCGTGCGGGCAATCACCTTCAAGGTCAGGGTTTCGTCGGCACCTTCGAAGATGCTCAGCACTCGGGCGTCTACAAAGTGGCGGCTGACGTCGTACTCCTCGGCATAGCCCATGCCGCCGTGGATCTGCATGGCTTCGCGCGTGACCCATTCCGACGCCTTGCAGACGAACGCCTTGATCATGCTGGCCTCCATCTTCCCTTCGCCTTTGGCCATCATCCGCCCCACCTGATAGCTGAACTGGCGTGAGGCTTGAATGATCGCTGCCATGCGCGTGAGCTTGGCCCGCGTCAGCTGATATTCAGCGATCGGCTGACCGAACACCACCCGGTTCTCCGCGTACTCCTTCGCTGCCTCGTAGGCGGCTTGCATAACGCCTACGGCTCGGGCGGCGGTCTGAATCCGGCCGTTTTCAAACCCAGCCATCTGGTAGTAGAAACCGTTGCCGCGTCCCTCATCCATACCGATGAGGTTTTCGGCGGGAACGAACCAGTCGGTGAAGGCCACCTCGTAGCTGTGCATCCCTCGGTACCCGATCGTGTCGATCGGGCGCCCTTCCATTTTGCCGCCGCCAATCTGGTCCAGTTCGAAACCGTGGCTGTCGCCCTGTTCCTTTTCAACGATCAAGATCGACAGTCCACGATGGCCAAGGGACTTGTCGTCCTCAGTCCGAGCAAGGACCAGCATGAGATCAGCACGGGCTGCAAACGTGCACCAGGTCTTGACGCCGTTGATCTTGTAGCCCGCTTCGCCGTTGGGGCCGGTTGCTTCTTTGGCGGCAACCTTGATGCCAGCGACGTCGGAGCCGTAGTCGGGTTCGGTGACCGCGATGCAATTGAGCTTCTCACCCATTGCGAGCATCGGCAGCCACTTGGCCTTCTGTTCGTCGGTACCACCCGCCTCGATCGCTCGAGCCAAAATTTCGGGCCGGGTGATAAGCGAGCCGGCCGCGCACAGCGACGCCTTACTCAGCTCTTCGGTGGCGATGATCATGCCGAAGTAGTCACCTTCGCCGCCGGAGGCAAAGCCGCCGTGTTCTTCGGGAATGCTGAGCCCGAACAGACCCATTTCGGCCAACCCGCTGATCAACTCTTCGGGGATGTCGCTGTTCTCACGATGGATGTGTTCGGCTCGGGGGGCCACCTGTTCAGCCGCAAACCGCTTGAACGTATCCTCGACCAACTCGAACTCGCTGTCGAGATGACGGGGGCCATCCAGGTAGGCCAGCGACGCCAACACCTCCGGGCTTCGCCAGGTGGAGACGAAGTGCCTGCTGGAATCGAGGGCGGAAGGCTCGACTCCCCAGATCGACTCTCGCCCCCACATCTTTCCGCCGAGATCGGCGACGATGTCGGCTACGAAAACGCAGGTCAGCTGGCCCTCGACGATGCCCTTCGCTCCGTAGTCGACCATTGACCTTGCGGTCTCGATCGCAGCTGCGGCGTGTCCGACGTCGTAGGCCAACACCTGATCGTCATCCACACTGCCGGAGGCTGCCAGCCGCGAAATGGCCGAGTCCACGACGGCGGAGGCCGCGTCGAGCGCCGCGACGGCCTCCTGAAGATCGGGCGTGGGGGCGATGGAGTCAGTAGCCATAGACGTTCAAATGTAGATTGTTTACCCGTGGGTAGCCAAGATGTAGATCCAGATGCGTTAGAGGATCTAACGGAGGATTTGGCAGCGGACCTAACGCAGTGGTTTGCCTCGGCTGGGCGTGACCTCCCGTGGCGCAGAATTCGTGATCCGTGGACGATCCTCATCAGCGAGTTAATGCTCCAGCAGACCCAGGTGTCTCGGGTCACCGAGCGGCTCGGGCCGTTTGTGCAGCAGTTTCCCAGTCCCACCATCATGGCGGCCGGGCCGGCCGCAGCTGTTATCGCCGCATGGTCCGGACTGGGGTACAACCGGCGGGCACTCAATCTTCATCGCTCGGCTCTACAAATGGTGCAGCACCACGACGGCAAGGTGCCGCGCGAACTGGATTCGCTGCTGGCATTGCCTGGAATTGGTCCCTACACCGCCCGAGCGGTTCGGGTGTTCGCATTCGAAGAGCGGGATGCAGTTGTCGACACCAATATTGGACGGGTGCTCGCCCGATGGGGAAACCAGACCTTGAGACCTGCAGAGGCGCAGCGGTTGGCGGACAGCTATGTGCCCACCGAAGGCGTGTGGCTTTGGAACCAGGCGATCATGGAGCTGGGAGCTTTGGTTTGCGGGAAGAACCCACGCTGTTCCGACTGCCCCGTTTCTCGGACCTGTCGGTGGCACGCTGCCGGGAGACCCGAACCTGATCCGGCGCACGGCTCGGCGGCGGTATCCCAAAAACAGAGCCGGTTTGAGGGGTCTGATCGTCAGGGCAGAGCAAGCTTGGTTCGGCGACTGAGCCAAGGTCCCCTGGGGTTTGCGGACATCCCCGAGGCGATGGGGTGGCCACATGATCCCGAGCGGGCCGAACGGGTGCTCGCCGGACTCGTGAAGGAAGGCATGGTGGTCGAAAGCCGAGGTCGCTATGGGCTGCCGACCTGACCGAAGCCTCGATGCGACCAACATCGCGGCGGGAGGCTGCGCGGGGCGACCCGCCTTGTTCAGGCACACTGGACCGGTGAGTGTTCGTGACAACCTTCGACTTCTCGGTTTCTTCGTGGCGGCCGTGGTGGTCTTGGCGGCCTGCACCGGAAGCGAGGAAAGCGCCGCCCCAGCTGGGCCAAAACTGGACCCCGAACCTCGCGGACTTCAAACCATCAGCGCGGCTGCGATGGGCGAGGTTCAAAGCGTTCGGTTTAGCTTGAGCCGGACTGGTGCACCGGTGTTTATCGACGCAGCTGAAGCGATCAGTCTCGAAAGCCTCGAAGGCGTGTTCTCCTCGCCCGCATCGGCGGAGGCCGAACTGAAGGTTTTGGTCAATCAGAGTCTGGGGACCAAGATTGGAGCGGTTGCAATCGACGAGGAGATCTGGCTTTCGAACCCGGTTACCGGCAAGTTCGAAACGCTTCCACCAGGCTTCGATATCGACCCCAGCAGTTTCTTTGACCCAAAGGGAGCATGGCAGCCATTGCTCGAAAAACTCACCGACGTTTCGTTCATAGCCGAGGAAGATCGCGATGGTGAGGCGTATCACATCACCGGAACCGCACCGGAGGAGCAGATTCGATCGATCACTGCTGGCCTCGTCCGTGGCGAGGACGTGGTGGTCGACCTTTGGCTTGATCCGTCCAGTGGTTTGGTGAAGGCAATCGAATTCGAGACGTCACTGGCGGGCGAGCCGACCCAGTGGGAGCTCACGCTCAGCGACTATGGCGAGTCCTTCGAGATCCGAGATCCGACCCTTGGGCAGTAACTCCCCAGCGTTGGCGGACCGGAACCGCACTGCTTCACCTGCTGCGGTGCTGGCGGCTGTCGGTTTCGCCATGTTCGTAGCAGCTGATGACCTCACGGTCGTCACCACCATGCTGCGACCCATGATCAACGATGTTGGTCTGACGTTGCCCGATGGGCTCGACGATGCCGCATGGATCGTGAACGTGTACTTGATCGCCTTCGTGGCGGTTATGCCTCTCGCCGGGAAGCTCAGCGATGTCGTCGGTCGGCGACGTCTGTTCATGATCGCCTACGCAGTGTTTCTCGTTGGAACCATCGTGGTGCCGTTGTCGAACTCGCTCACGCCTTTGCTGATAGGACGTGTTCTCACCGCGCTTGGGGGTGGAGCGATGGTGCCGGTGGCACTGGCGGTCGTCGGGGAGGTGTTCGACGAGGATCGTCGCTCTCGTGCACTTGGAACCCTTGGCGCGATCGAGACCCTCGGTTGGGTTTGGGGTCCTCTGTATGGGGCGATGTTGGTTCGCTATCTCGACTGGCGCTGGCAGTTCTGGCTCAACGTTCCGCTGGCGCTTATCGGGATGGTGTTGGTCTGGCGGGCACTGGCTGGTGAAGCCGATCGCCCGCAGCGGCAGGGTCAAGTCGATTGGCTTGGCGCCGTTCTTCTCGCTGCAGCACTGATCGTCTTGGACCTTGGCCTGTTGGGCGATGCAGAGGTCCAGAGCGTTTCAGGACTGTCCGAACTTCGAGGAGGTAACGGGTTTAGGTTCGTTTGGCTGTTACCTCCAGCGTTTCTGCTGATCGGCCTGTTTGTAGCGCAGCAGCGCCGATCTGCAGATCCTTTGATCGATCCCATGTTCTATCGCGGACGGTCACTGCGGTCGGCACTGGCGGTGAACTTCGTGGTTGGTGCAGCCCTTGTTATTGCGATGGTCGACGTGCCCCTGTTTGTTAACTCGATTGAAATCGACCTCGAAACGGCCGCCGTCGTTGCCGGCTGGCTTCTGGCCGCACTCACAGCGTCGATGGCGCTTGCCTCCTATCTCGGTGGCCGCACAACCGAAGTGTTTGGACAGCGGCTTCCGACGTTGGTGGGGCTGGCGGCGGCTGGACTGGCGTTACTCGTTATGGGGCTTACCTGGGAGCCTGACATCAATCGATGGTGGGCTGCAGCACAGCTTGGGGTCCTGGGTGCCGGATTGGGTCTGGTGTTTGCACCCACAACCTCTGCTGTAGTCGACGCCTCACCCCCTGAGCAGAGGGGTGCCGCTGCAGCCATCGTGATGGTGGTTCGCCTCATCGGGCTCAGCGTCGGGCTGGCGGCTCTCACCGCGTGGGGGCTCGCCCGATTTAACTCGGCTCGAGCCGAACTGGAACTCCCAGGCATTACCGACCCGGGATTTCAGGAGGCGGTGCTGGAAGCGACCGGGCAACTTACCGCCGACGCCATTTCCGAGACCTTCCTCGCCGCCTCTGGCTTCACGGTGCTCGGACTGCTTGCCGCGTTGGGCATGCGTCAACTATCGGATCGACCACGAGGAGAATCCGCAATGGACAAGAATCAGACAAACCTGCTCGCGGGTGCGCTCGTGGTCGTTGGCGTGGGCCTGGTGGCGGCGCTGGCGTGGACCGCGTCTGTTGCATCCACGGTTGGCGACACCAAGGAGCAGCTGGCTGCAGTTGAGCTCGAGCTCGAAACAACCAAGGCCGATTTGGTAAGGGTCGAGGAGGGTGCAGCGGGTTCTGCGATCGTGGCGGCACAGGTCCTGGAAATCTCGCGTCAACTTACCGAACTTCAACCGACGATTGAGGGTGGGCTCGACGAAGCGATCGCCGAGCTTGAGAACTTCGGTTCCTCCACCATCGAATTCGACGTGCCGATCGACGAAACGATCGAGATCAACACCGAGATCACGATCGATCGTGACTTTTCGTTCCCGATCGATGAGTCGGTGCGCATCCAACAGACCGTCGACACCACGATTCAGATCGACACCCCACTAGGCCAGGTGCCAGTAGATGTGAGCGTGCCGGTAGACGTGGACGTGCCGATTCAGCTCGACGTGGACGTCCCGATTAATGAGACGGTTCCGGTGAATGCCGAGGTGCCGGTCAAGTTGGATGTTCCAATCGAAGTTGATCTCACCGGTACGGAGCTGGAGACCTTGGTGCAGCGCCTCGCGGAGAGTCTTCGGACCGTGCAGGACTTGCTGGGGGAGTTGAGCTTGTAACGCCGGCACCGTCTCACTGTGCCGCCGAAATCGGTCCTACGCTGGAGTGATGGGCCGAGCCGACGAATTTCTTGATGCCTACGCCGAACTGGAACGGCACTTTCGCCGGCGTCTTGAAGCGGAGAACATCAAATCGTTCAGCGTCATGATCAAGGAACTCAGCAAACGTGATCGCGTGGTCGCTCGGTTCCGCGACGAACTCTTTCAATGGCACGATCTGCGAAATGCCATCGTCCATGAGCGCCCCGGCGGTGGGACGGTGATCGCCGAGCCTGTACCGGCCGGTTTGGCCGCCTTCCTAAAGCTCACCGAACTGCTCACGGCACCGCCCAAACTCACTACCCGATTCCAACGAGAAGTTGCCAGGGTGGCCCCTGGCGACAGCATCGCAGAAGCCACCAAAATCATGCGCTCTAGTGGATTCTCTCAGCTGCCGGTCTACGACGATGATGGTCTGCACGGTCTTCTTACCTCAACAGCCGTAACTCGATGGTTGGCTGGCGCATTTGATGGCGGCGTCAGCGGCGACACCCCTGTCTCTAGAGTTCTCGACGAGGCAGAGGATCACGCCGACTGGCGACTTCTCGGCAGAGACGCATCATTCACCGATGCTGTTGGCCTGTTCGACGAGGCGCACGACAACGGTCGCGAACTGGCAGCCATCGTGCTGACCCACGATGGCAAGAGGCATCAGAAACCCATCGGGATCTTGACCGTTAGCGACCTGCCGGCCCTCATCGATATCTACTAGCCGGAGCAGGCCGGTGTGCCCGGCCTACGGCTCGATGACGACGGTTCCAACGTCGGGGCCAGAAAGCAATTCGACGCTCGATCCCGACTGGAGGCCAACCTCGACCACCACGAATTGAGTGTCGAGATCTGACGTCCCGACCACCTCGACCACGGTCTCGCCGTTGTCGAGCCTTCTGATGGCGCCGGCCGACACCACGGTGGCATCGGTGGCGAGGTCGACCGTCCAGTTCAGGTCTACCGGGGTCGATCTGGCGCTGACCGACGGTGCGTCGATTGGCGATGCCTCAATCATCCACAGTCCGTCGCCCGCATTCGACCGATTACGAACCTCAGCAGCAAATTCAGAGCTGTCGGGCAGTCGGACCTCCAGCACCGAACCGTTGGCAACCGACTCTAAATCGCCTACTTCCACGTCGAATAGCACAACCAAATCGTTGCTTTCCAAAGCGAGCAGCTCGGTGCCGTTTGCTGGATCTCCGGTCGAAGCCAACACTTCTCCTACATGCAGGCCACCCGGTACGAAGGCAACGGTTCCATAGTCGATCGTGCCCGTGACCGTGGTGCCCAGATCTGTCTGCCAGAGCTCAACGAGCGAGGCGGTGTAGCTCGTATAGGTCCCGTCGACTGACAGAAGGTTCGAGGAGTCATAGCCCAGGTCGACCAGTGCCTGTTCGAGTTGTTCCACGTCGGCGCCCACTGAATCAACGGTCATGGTTCGATACGCGGGAACCGTGCCGAGCACCGCGACGGTCGGGACGTTGTCGACCCGGTACAGGACCGAACCTGTCTCGACCGCACTCGACGGCTCGGCGATCTCGGTGATAGTTCCGGCTCCGGGGTGCAGGATCGTCCATTCCTGTTCAGCAGTTAGGGTCCCGGAAGCCGAGAACGACTCGGTGAGACTGGCGACCCGGACTTCACCGGTGTCACGCTGAGTTCCTACTTCCGTCGGGCTGGACTCGAAAATGGATAGGGGATAAAAGACCAGCCAGATCACGATTGCCGCGACCGCGCTAGCCACGAGAAAGGGCACGCGGAGCCGGCTGAGGCGCCGGGGTGGTTCATCGAAGCTGTGCATCAGGCAGCCCTCAGTGCTTCGGTTGGGGCGAGACGGGCGGCCCGCATTGCTGGATAGAGACCCGCTACTGCGCCGATAACGAGTGCGGCGACTATGCCGCCGATGATCGCCAGGGTGGGAACCACCACATCCCATCCTTGGGACCGGGCATACACCCACGTGACGAAGACTCCGAGAGCTACGCCACCGACCCCTCCGATCGCCGACAGCAGAAGGGACTCGGTGAGGAACTGACGACGAATATGGGCTCGGGTAGCTCCGAGAGCGCGCCGCAATCCGATCTCGTTGCGCCGTTCGATCACGGCGATGACCATGACGTTGGCGATGCCGACCCCGCCGACCAGCAGAGACACGGCCCCGAGACCCAGAAACAGGTTGGTAAATGAGTCCTCGATGGCGTTTTGGGTTTCCAACAACTCCGATGGGCGAGAGGCTTCGACCTCCTCGGGGCTCGCTGGATCTGCAGTTGCAGGCAATACCGCTCGAACGTCGTCGACGAAGTTCGGATCAGTCCGGACGTACACGATCGATGGATTCAATTCGGCATCAAAGAGTTCTGCTGCCACCGGTTGTCCGATGAGGGCCGATCGATCGAGGTCGGCTGCCAGAGGAAACGGCTCAAGAATGCCGATCACGGTGAACCACTCGTCGCCGATGTACAGCTGGATTCCCTGAGAGACATCGATGATGCCATGCCTCTCGGCGGCGACTGAGCCCAGAACGACGTTGGGGGTGGCGCCGGTGGCCTCGTCCAGCCAGATGCCGGCCGATAGCTCGCCGTTAAGGGTCGACAAGAGGTTCGTATCGGCCGCCACCACGGTGATGCCGCTCGTCTCGTTGGCGTTCACGAGGTCGTTGCGCAGCACGCTCTGCTCGAGCGTCACGACGTCAGCGGTGACTTCGACCGGTCCGATGCGGCTGATCTTCGCCGCCGTTTCCTCTGGCAGCACGCCATCGCCGCCGCCGAAACCTCCGCCGGGGGAGACCGTCAACAGGTTGGTTCCCAGCGCTTCGATTTGCTTGCGGAGGTCGGCCTGGCTCGATTCGGACAGACCCAGCACGCCAACCATCGCTGCGATGCCGATCATGATGCCCAGTGCCGACAGAGCCGTTCTCATCTTTCGCGAGCGAAGCCCGCTACTCCCTACCGACAGGATGTCGGCAGGTAACAATCGGCTCGGTGGCAGCTTGTTCGGGCTCGCTGGCGCCAGTTGGGACTCGACAACTTCCTCAATTGCGGCCGTCATTGGGTGACCGCCAAGGACGTGTCGTGCTCTACCCGACCATCGCGGAACGCCACCTGTCGGGGGAGTGACTGGGCCACCTCTTTGTCGTGGGTGATCACAACGATCGTGCTTCCCGCATCGTTGAGCGCCCGCAGGAGGTCCATCACAGTCTCCGACGCAGCAGTATCCAGGTTGCCGGTCGGTTCGTCGGCCAGGATGATCGACGGTTCGTTCACGATCGCTCGAGCGATGGCTACACGCTGACGCTCACCGCCCGACATTTGGTTTGGGACATGGCCAAGACGATGGCCAAGGCCGACCGTCCGTAGGGCCACCGCAGCGCGCTCTCGCCGTTTTCGAGCACCGACCCCGCTGTACAGCAGGCCATTCGCAACGTTGTCGACCGCACTGACGCCGTCGAGAAGAAAGAACGACTGAAAGACGAAGCCAATCAGGTGCGAGCGAACTGCGGAGAGTCGCCGTTCGGAGAACTTCGACACCTCGCGGTCGTCTATCTTCACTACTCCCGAGGTCGGAAGATCGAGGGTTCCCATTACGTTGAGCATCGTTGACTTGCCCGAACCGGATGGACCGACGATCGCCAACAGTTCACCCCGTTCGATTCGAACCGAGACACCGTCGAGCGCCCGGACCGGCGGACTGCCGGCATATTCCTTGGAGACGTCGATGAGTTCCAGTGCTGCCGGGCTGATGTCGGTCATTTTGGAACCACCACTTGATCGCCGGGAGCGAGGTCACCGGCGGTCACCTCCACCAGGCCGTCATC
>CALHFG010000029.1 GCA_938029215.1 uncultured Acidimicrobiales bacterium
TCAGCCTGGACCCGGTCATAGAAGTCGTCGACCAGTTCGACAAAGAACGGTTTGCCTCCAACGGCGTCATACACGGTTTGGGACACGGTCACAGTCTACGCAGTCGCCCGAAAGCCAATGTAAGTTCCCTTTGTCTATTGCCTGCGCTCGCCTCCGGCGCTACGTGGCGAACGCGCTTTGTTTCTTTGCTTCCGCTCGCACTGGATGGTGCGTGGCGAACGCCATTGTTGTTCTGAGCGTTCTCTGGGCTCGTTGTTCTCTGATCTACCCGTGGTCGCTTCAGCCTCTGCTTATCTTGCCTGTGCTCGCCTCCGGCGCTACGCGGCGAACGCGCTTTTTCTGGAACTACGCCGGGGCTCGGTCACCGCTACTCCGGTCGGGTCGCTCCGGCCACCTGCGGGGAGCCTCACCACACCATGCGTGCTGCCTTGCTGGCGCGGCGGCAACCTCGGGTGTTGTTCCTCCTCCCGGAGGGACGCGGGCTGGATCGTGTGAACCCTTTGGTGGTTCGAGCGCATTGTGGCGGGCCGAAGGCTAGGCATCCCCGGCTATGAGGGGTCCCCCTGAAGGGGAGAAAACAGGCTTCGTGAGTAGACGCAATACGCCTACCCACCGTCGCCAGAGATCGAGCCCTGGTTACGTCCCCGCAGAGGGGAAGACGCAGAAATCAGCCGAGGACGACCATGAGTTCGACAGAGCAGGTGATTTCGCCGTCGACGGTGGCGGTGCCGGTTCCTTTTCCTCCTCGAGAGGAGAGCCGGCCGAAGGTGACTTCCATTTCCAGGGTGTCACCCGGCTCTACGGGCCGACGGAACTTGGCACCGTTTACCCCGGTGAGATACGGGATCTTGCCGGCGAACTTCTCTTCGGCAAGCACCGCACAAGCCCCGGTCTGGGCCAGCGCTTCGATCTGGAGCACGCCGGGGACCACCGGTCGTTCTGGAAAGTGACCCGGGAAGAACCACTCGTCACCGGTGAGTCGCCACAGCCCGCGGACCCGTTCTCCTGGCGTCAGTTCGGTGAGCTCGTCGACGAAGAGGAACGGAGGTCGGTGGGGGAGTAGGTCGATAGGAGCGGGAAGCTCGGACATGGGTGTTATTGGCCTGGGCCAATAATGATGGTGCCGTTGTGGCCGCCGAATCCGAAACTGTTCGACATGGACGGGCCGGGCTCCCAAGGTCGGGGGTCACCGATCACCAGATCGATGTTGGGGAGTTCGGGGTCGGTCTCGACGGTACCAGCGGTCGGTGGCACGAGGCGATGATGAATCGAGAGCAGGACGGCGGCGGCTTCTAGTGCACCAGCGGCACCGAGAGCATGGCCCGTGATGCCCTTGGTTGAGGTCACGATTGGGCCGTCTTCTCCGAAAATCTTTGCCATGGCGTGGGCCTCGGCCTCATCGTTTTTGGGCGTCGACGTGCCGTGGGCGTTCACGTGTTTGATCTGTCGAGCGGACAGTCCGGCGTGTTCCATGGCGAGTTCCATCGAACGTACTGCGCCGGATCCTCCCGGAGCAGGGGCGGTGATGTGGTGGGCATCAGCTGTGCTCGCTGCACCCAGCATCTCGCCAATGATGGTGGCGCCGCGTTCGATTGCTCGATCCCACTCTTCAAGGACGAGCACCGCCGCACCTTCGCCCATCATGAAACCGTCGCGGCGCGCATCGAAAGGCACCGAGATGCCAGTGGTGGACAGGGCGGTCATGTTCCCAAACCCGGCGAGTGCGGTCGGCGTAAACGATGACTCTGAGCCGCCAGCGAACACCACATCGCAGCGTCCGTCGGCGACCATTCGCATCGCGTTACCGATGCTGTGCGTGCCGGCAGCACATGCGGTAACCGTGGCTTCGCACGGACCCTGGAAGCCCATCCGCATCGAAACGGCGGCGGCCGCAGCGTTGCTCATCATCATGGGTACCAGGAACGGGGACACTCGGCGAGAGCCCTTTTCGTGCTGCACGATGATCTCTTTTTCCATCGAACCGATACCGCCGGTCCCGGTGCCGATGAGCGTGCCGATCCGGGCCGGATCAGCGCCGAGCTCTCCTGCTTGTTCGGCCGCTTCGATTGCCGCGGCGATTGCAAACTGGGTGAAGCGATCCGCTCGGCGGGATTCTTTGGGGTTCGTGAAGTACGGGGACGGATCCCAATCCTGCACACGCCGCTCACCATCAGGTGCGGGCCCGATCAGACCTTCCCAGAAGGCCTCCTTACCAACGCCACAGGGACCAACGACCCCGAGGCCGGTGATCGCGACTCTGCGACCTGACGGTGCCGCAGCCATTAGAGCTTTGCGACGATGAGGTCGTAGGCACCGCCCACGGTCTCGACGCCTTCGAGTTCTTCTTCGTCTACGGAGACGTCGAATTCCTCTTCCAGTGCCATCACGAGCTCGACGAGGTCGAGGCTGTCAGCGTCTAGATCTTCAGCGAAGCGAGCTTCCTTTGTCACAACGGCGGCTTCTACGGAGAGAACCTCCACTGCGCACTTGGTGAATCGTTCGAAATTTGCGGTGTCGCTCACGTGTCTTCTTCTTTCGTCGTGATGCTTGTTATTGCATGAGTTGGGTAGAGATCTTGCGGCCTCTAGGCCCGTATGTATGGGGTAGAGACTAGTTGGAATGCCGGTTGGAGACCGACCTAAGGTCAATGATTCGTGGTTTCTGCGCGCTGAACGTAGTCATCCCTTCGCTCGTTACTAGGCGCCCATACCGAGGCCACCGTCGACGGCGATCGTGGTGCCGGTGATGAAACTGGCACTGTCAGATGCGAGGAAGGCGACGGCCGCGGCAACCTCTTCGGGTGTGCCAACGCGCCCAAGCGGGACGGCGCTGGTCATCGCTTCTTTCGCTGCGTCGCTGACCGCTTCCAGCATGTCGGTCGCGATTGGGCCCGGGGCCACGATGTTGACCGTGATGTTGCGAGAGGCAAACTCTCGGGCCAAGGAACGAGCCACCCCAACGAGGCCGGCTTTTGAGGCCGCGTAGTTGACCTGACCGGTTTGGCCGATGGCCCCGACCACCGAGGAGATGAAGATGATTCGGCCAGTCCTGGCCTTCATCATGGGCTTTACGGCACGTTTGGCCACCCGCCAGGATCCGGTGAGGTTCGCATCGACGACGGACGTGAAGTTGTCTTCACTCATGCGAAGGGTGAGCCCGTCTTTGGTGATGCCCGCATTGGCCACAAGCACAGAGACCGGCCCGAGGTCGGCCTCTATTGCGCTGAACAGCGCGTCGACGCTTTCGCCGGAGGTGATGTCGCATTGATACCAGCGCAAGTTGCTGGGGAGGTCGGCGGGCTCGGACCGACTGGCGACCGCGACGGTCATGCCGGTGTCAGCGAGCGCGATGGCGGTGGCGAGTCCGATTCCTCTACTGCCACCCGTTACGAGGGCTACAGACATGGGTCAGGATCCGTTCCAGCGCACCAGTGCGCTGCCCCAGGTCATTCCTGCACCAAAGCCGACGAACAGCACCAGGTCACCGTTTTGGATTCGGTCTTTGATGAGCGAGTCGTGCAGTGCCATCGGGATCGTTGCACCCGAGGTGTTTCCGGTGTTCTCCAGAATCATCGCTGTCTTGTCCATCGACAAGCCCAGCTTCTTCCACGCCGACTCAACAATTCGGATGTTGGCCTGGTGAGGAATGATGAGGGCGACATCGTCTAACGACACATCGTGGCCAGCATCGGTGGCCATCTTCATCGTGTTGTTCACCGTGCGCTGGATGGCTTTGACCGCCTGGCGGAACACTTCTTTGCCGTCCATCTTCAAGACGTCACCGTGCTCGGCATACAGGATGTGTACATAGTTGCCGTCGGACCCGAGGTCCCACCCCAACATCTGGCCTTCGCCATCGGGGTCGGCTTCGACCACTGCGGCACCGCCGCCGTTACCGAAGAGAATGCCGGTGCCCCGATCGTGGTAATCGGTGATCTTGTCGAGCGCTTCCGCTCCCACCACCAATATTCGTTTCATACCCTGGAGCAGAAAGCCGTTTGCGATCGTTAGGCCATACACCCAACCCGAGCAGGCCGCCTGAATATCGAGGGCTCCGCAATCCAAGCCGAGCTCGCGGGCAACTGCGGGGGCGGTGCCGGGGCAGATGTGTTCAGGGCTGGTAGTCGCGAGTAGGAGAAGGTCGATGTCGGCCGGGCCCACGCCCGCAGCATCCATGGCCCGTTGACAGGCCAGGGTGGCCAGTTCGGTGGTGCTGGAACCGATGTGGCGCTGACCGATTCCGGTCCGCTCCCGGATCCATTCGTCGGTGGTGTCCATCCAGGCCTGGAGGTCGACATTCGTCAAGACCTTTTCGGGCAAGGCGGACCCGACGCCGCTCAGGCGAAATCCAAGGCCATTTGTGCTCATGCCGACACCCTAAGCCATGCGATCGGCTGCGACGATGCGACTCGTTCACCGTCGACGGCGAGGATTCCGTGTAGTTGGCCGGCAAAAGCCGTTCGTACTTCGGTCGTACCGACGTGGCCGATGATGTCGCCGACACCGACATCGGTGCCAGCCACCGTGGTGTCGAGAGGAATAAACACACCGCTTCCGGGACTGACCACGAGGCGCTCGCTGGCGTAGAGAAACTCTCCGTCCGGCGAGCGATCATTTTTTGGGGAGGCGTCAAGCTCCTTCAGAAGCGAATCGAGGGCCTCAGGTTTTGCCACCGACGCTCGAACTACGTCGCCGATCGTGCGCTTGGCCATGCCGGTGAGCACGCTGCCGGCGCCCAACTCGACAATGAGGTCGGCGCCTGCCTCATTGATCGTGTGCAGGGTTTGGCGCCACCGAACCGGGCTCGTGAGCTGAGCTTTGAGGAGCTGGCGCCACTCGGTGCTGCCCGAATGGGCGACCGCGTCGACGTTGGCGACCACTGGCCGGTTGGGTTCACGGAAATCGATGTCGGCGAGAGCCTTGTCGAGCCTCTCGCCAGCCGCTGCCATGAATGGGGTGTGGAACGCTCCACCGACCTTGATGGGCATGATGCGCTTGGCGCCGAGGCTCTTGGCCAGTTCGCCCGCTGCGGCAATACCATCGGGTGTGCCAGCAATGACCACTTGACCAGGCGCATTGAAGTTGGCGACGAAGACGTCGGCATTGCTCTTTTCACAAGCCAGTTCCACTAGCTCGTCATCCAAGCCGAGGACAGCCGCCATGGTTCCCGGGGTCGCATCGGCAGCGGCCTGCATAGCGTTACCTCGCTCGGTCACGAGTCGCACACCATCGGCGAAAGACACCGCGCCAGAGGCGACCAGTGCGGAGTACTCACCCAGCGAATGGCCTGCGTGCACCGATGGTTCAACACCGAGACGTTCGACGGCGTCGAGAACAACCATGCTCAGCACAAAGGTGCTGAGCTGGGCGTTCCGAGTTTCTTTTAGCTCCTCGGCATCGGCGTCCAGGAGTAGTCGGGCAATGTCGCGCTCGGCAACGTCGCTGGCTTCAGCAACGAGTTCCCACGACGGATGATCGGTCCAGGGGGCACCCATGGCAGGGGCTTGGGAACCCTGGCCGGGGTACGTGAAAGCTATTTGGGTGCTTGGCATCAATAGATAGACCCCCGCCATGACACCTTGGTTACATGGGTATCGGTCCGATTTCTTTGGGTCGCCATGACCTTTGACACAGGTAAACAGGCCCAGAAGCGAGTCGGTGCAGAATCCCATTCTCCCGACGAGGAGTTCTTGCTAGACTCATCGGTCCGAGACACCCTGCCCGGGTGGCGGAATGGCAGACGCGGCGGATTCAAAATCCGCTGTCCGAAAGGGCGTGTGGGTTCGAATCCCACTCCGGGCACAAGAAACAGGCCGTCAGCAGAGTTTCTGTTGTGGCAATTGACAGTCAAGCAAGGAGGCCGGTCGAACACCGATGTTTCAATCATCGATAGAACGACGGCTGCGCAACGTTTCACAACAGATCGTGGACTTGCGAAACGAACTCCGGGTGATCGACGAACAGCTCATCCACTTTGCCGATGAGGCCGACGACGCTCGACTGCGAGCCATGGTTAGCGAGACTCCATTGGCTGGCCGTGAACACCGCGACGCCAGCCGCACCGTGACAGCACTGCAACGTGATCGAACGGTAAAGCAAGAACGCCTCGCCAGCCTCGAAACCAAACAAGACGATCTTCTCGACGAGCTGAACACAAGAAAGAGCCAGACGCCGTGACCCGAGTTGTAGTTGCCGAAGACGAAGCCCTCATCCGTCTCGACCTCACCGAGACCTTGATGGAAGAAGGCTATGAGGTGGTCGGCGAAGCCGCCAACGGTGACGAAGCCATCGAACTCGTTCGCAAACATGCACCCGACGTCGCCATCCTCGACATCAAGATGCCGGGCACCGACGGCCTCACCGCCGCCCGCCAAATCATCAGCGAACGTCTTTCGGCCGTCGTGATCCTGACCGCGTTTTCTCAACGCGAACTGATCGAACAGGCTCGCGATGCCGGGGCGCTGGCCTATGTGGTGAAGCCGTTCGAACGCAACGATCTTGTCCCCGCGATCGAGATGGCCATCGCTCGGTTCGTCGACATCACGTTGGCCGAAGAGTCCGCGTCATCAGAAACTGCCCGAGCCGACGCAGCCGAAGCAAAACTGGCCGAACGCAAACTGCTTGACCGAGCCAAGGGCGTCCTGATGGATACCCACGGGCTCGCGGAGGCCGACGCGTTCCGATTCCTGCGCTCAGCCGCCATGAACGGCCGCTCCTCTATGGGAGCAGCCGCCGAAAAGATCATTGCTGGAGAACTGACGCCGTAATTTT
>CALHFG010000030.1 GCA_938029215.1 uncultured Acidimicrobiales bacterium
AGAATCGCTCGGATTCCCTATCGCTAATTGTACGGACAACTGTCATACTTGGTCATGGCCTCAGAGCTCATCGAACTGATCCAACAGTCGGTCATCGGTAACGACGAAGTAGTGGATGGCCCATTCGGGCCGCGCCCGGTGGTGTACGCCGACTACACCGCGTCGGGCCGGTCGCTCGGGTTCATCGAGGACTACATTCGGACCGCGGTGCTGCCGCTCTATGCGAACACCCACACCGAGTCCAGCGGAACCGGCCTTCAGACCACCAGATTTCGCGAGGATGCTCGCGCCATTATCGCCGAATGTCTTGGCGCCACCGAGGAACACGCAGTGCTCTTCTGCGGGAGCGGCTCCACCGGTGCCATCGATCGCATGGTCGGGGTGCTGGGAATCCGGCTTCCCTGCCAGCTGGAGGACGAGTACCAACTCTCCAGCCATGTACCCGAGGACCAGCGGCCGGTGGTTTTCATCGGCCCCTATGAACACCACTCCAATGAATTGCCCTGGCGTGAGACTCTGGCGACGGTGGTCACGATCGATGAGGACGAAGACGGCCATATCGATATGGCCCAGCTTGAGGTCGAACTGGAGCGTTATGCCGACCGCCCGCTGAAGATCGGATCGTTCTCCGCCGCTTCCAACGTCACCGGGATCATCACTGACACCCGCAACGTGTCACGTTTGCTTCACTCCCACGGCGCGCTTGCGTTCTGGGACTTCGCCGCTGCTGCGCCGTACGTCGAAATCACAATGGGCTCCAGCGAAACCGACGATTGCTACTACGACGCGGTGTTCATCTCGCCCCACAAGATGATCGGCGGGCCCGGAACCCCCGGCCTGCTCGTGGCTCGCCGCGAAGTGTTCACCAATCGTGTTCCCCATGTGCCCGGTGGCGGGACCGTCGCCTACGTAAATCCCGAGGAGCACTATTACCTGGAGGATGTCGAGCACCGCGAAGAAGGCGGGACCCCGGCCATCGTCGAGTCGATTCGATGCGGCCTGGTCTTTCAACTGAAGGAAGCGGTTGGGGTTGAAACGATCCGCCAGAACGAGGAACGATTCATCCATCGCGCCATCGACTCGTGGTCTGAGGACCCCAAGCTGTTCATCCTGGGCAACCGGGACGTCGAGCGACTTTCGATCGTTTCGTTTGTGGTTCGTCACGGCGAGACCGGTTTCCTTCATCACAACTATGTGGTTGCGCTGCTGAACGATCTGTTTGGAATTCAGTCCCGCGGCGGGTGTTCGTGTGCCGGCCCGTATGGGCACCGGCTGCTGGGAATCGACTTGGAGCAATCTCACGAGTTCGAACGGGAGATCAATCGGGGTTGTGAAGGCATTAAGCCCGGCTGGGTCCGGGTGAACTTCAACTACTTCATCGCAGATGAGACATTGCAGTACATCATCGACGCCGTCCACTGGGTTGCCGCCCATGGTGCAGCGCTTCTGCCCGACTATCGGTTCGAGCCAACCAGCGGTCTCTGGAAACATCGCAACGCTCCCAAGACCGCAGCCATGAGCCTGCGAGACATCAGCTACAACAGCGCCGGAATCCAGTACGAGGACCGTCGGCAACAATTCAAGGTGGCCGAGCTGGCTTCGTTTATCGAGGAGGCCAACGACATCCTCGCCAGGACCACAGCCGAACCTTTGGCGCCACCCGAAACGAGCGGCGACTTTGAAGAGCTTCGCTGGTTCCCCTATCCATCCGAGGCCTAATTCGATTCACGGAGCTCGTCCAGCTCGTCGAAAATCCTCACCCCATCGGACAGCGAAACCACCCGATGGCCTTCGCCCGGAAAGATATCCAGCGTGATGTCCCGACCTTGGGCGCTCAAGCTGTCAAAGGTTTCCTGCATCGGTTCGACCCAGCCTGCGTCGGTCTCACCAACAAACATCCGAATGGGCACGTCGGCCTGCTCAAGGTTCGTCCGATCGGCGTCGGTCCGGGGAAACCCTGGGAAGACCAAGATCGACTCGAACCGATCCGGTTGCTGTCCCAGTACCCGGAATGCACTGAGGCCACCGTTGCTCACCCCGACAAGGTGAGGCTTTCCTTCAACCCCAATCCAGGTGTCGACCCAATCGAGCAGGCCGGAGATGAACACCTCGGACCCGTCGAAATACAGCGTGCCGTTCGGTGCGACCGGTGAAACGACGACCCACCCTCGGCGGACCGCTTCGGATTGGTACACCCCGGTCGCGACTTGCTGGGTGATCTCCATGTCCTGCCGGCCCGCCGGGAGCGCAAACATCACCGGAGCCGCATCGCCGGCCTCGAAACCTTCCGGCACGATGGTGATGTAGTCGATCTCGGTTCCGTCGATTTCAACCGTCCCCGCAGCCATCCCTCCCGGGTTCAGAGCGGTCGGGCCGTCGGAAGCAGATGGAGCATCGTTACTGGAGCCTGAGCACGCGCTCACCCCTAGGGCCGTCGCTAGCAGCAACGCCCGCAGCTTCATCTGTCGAGGTAGCGGGCGATCAGAGCGTTGGTCGAGGCGTCGTGCTTGGCGGGGTCCGGCGTGCCGGACGACAGCTCGCTGGCTATCTGGGTGGCGAGCGCCTTGCCAAGCTCGACCCCCCACTGGTCGAAGGAGTTCACGCCCCAGATCGTTCCCTGCACAAAAACCTTGTGTTCATAGAACGCCACGAGCTGCCCGAGCACGCTCGGGGTGAGCTTGGGAGCAATGATCACCGAAGAGGGCCGGTTGCCCGCGAACGTACGATGGGCAACGAGGTCGGGGTCATCAACGACAGCGGCAACCTCGGCCGAGGTCTTCCCGAAGGCCAGGGCTTCGGCCTGGGCGAACATGTTGGCCATCAAGAGGTCGTGCATGCCGTCGATGTCTTCGGTTGCTTCGGAGAAACCGATGAAGTCCGACGGGATGACCGTGGTGCCCTGATGTATCAGCTGGTAGAAGGCGTGTTGGCCGTTGGTGCCAGGCTCGCCCCACACGACAGGTCCGGTGGCGTAGTCGACGGGTGAACCGTCGAGGCGGACGCGTTTGCCGTTGCTTTCCATGTCGAGCTGTTGAAGGTAGGCGGGGAAACGGTCGAGGTGTTGGCTGTACGGAAGCACCGCGTGGGTCGGCAGATCCAGGAAGTTTCGATACCAAACGCCCAGAAGAGCGGCGATGACGGGAACGTTCTGCTCGAACGGAGTGGTTCGGAAGTGACGGTCCATCAGGCGGAAACCGCTGAGCATCTGGCGGAACGCATCGTCTCCGATTGCGATCATGAGACTCAGGCCAATTGCGGCGTCGAAGGAATATCGACCACCTACCCAGTCCCAGAATTCGAACATATTGGCCGTGTCGATTCCAAACTTGCCCACCTCATCGGCGTTGGTTGACAACGCCACGAAATGTTTGGCGACCGCGGCGCTGTCGCCCCCCAGACCTTCAACGAGCCAGGCTCGCGCGTTTCGGGCGTTAGTGAGGGTCTCGATAGTGGTGAAGGTCTTCGAGGCAACGATGAACAGGGTCTGTTCGGGGTCGAGACCGCGGGTCGCGTCGACCAGGTTGGCGGGGTCGACGTTTGAGACGAAACGGCATTCGATATCGGGATCCACAAAGGGGGTGAGTGCGTGATAGGCCATGAGCGGTCCGAGGTCGGATCCACCGATGCCGATGTTGACGACGGTGCGGATTCGTTTGCCGGTGTGACCTAGCCACTCGCCCGAACGCACACGATCGCTAAAGCGTGCCATCCGGTCGAGAACCGTGTGCACGTCGGCGACCACATCCTCCCCGTCGACGGTGAACACATCGTCGCGGGCAGCTCGAAGCGCCGTGTGGAGGACGGGACGCCCCTCGGTGCTGTTGATCGGCTCTCCGCCGAACATTGCTTCGGTTCGGGCGCGTAGGCCCGATGCTTCGGCGAGATCGACGAGAAGCTTCATCGTTTCCTGCGTGACCCGATGCTTGGAGAAGTCAACCGTCAGGTCGACCGCATCCATGGTGAGGCGTTCTACGCGGCCAGCGTCGGTGTCGAACAACTCTCGAAGGTGGGTGCCGCCGGAAGATTCTGCGTGGGCAACCAGTGCGTGCCATTGGGGTAGTTCGGCAGGATCGGTCATAGAACTTCCATCGTAGGCGGACCCCAGACGGAGACTCCGGTTTGCGTTTGTGGTGACGGGTGCCACAATTGCGTGGTGACTACCTCTGCAGAACTAGACGCTCGTATCGAAGGCCAGAACGTTCCGAAACGGTTCCTGGCAAACCTCGCCGAACGGCCCGACACCACGGTTCTGAAGTGGAAGGACAGTCAGGGCGAATGGGCGTCCAAGACCCTGACCGAAATGGCCGATGACACCGCCCGCCTCGTGACGGCCCTCAAAGGTCTCGGTATCGGCCCCGGTGACCGAGTGGTCCTGATGCTTACCAACCGCCAAGAGTTTCACGCGCTCGACCTGGCCGTGCTCTTCTGCGGTGCCACCCCGGTGTCCATCTACAACTCGTCGGCCCCCAACCAGATCGACTACCTCGTCAACAACTGCGGAGCCAAGATGGCGATCCTGGAGGGGTCGGAATTCTTGAACCGGTTCAACGAAGTCCGTGACAACCTTCCAACGATCGAACACATCGCGGTGGTCGACCCCGACGAGTCCGTTGGTGACGACGTGGTGCTCTACGCCGACATGCTCGCTCACGATCCCGCCGACCTTGCGGTCGAAGCCGAGACGGCGAAGGCCTCTGACTTGGCCACAATCATCTACACCTCCGGCACCACCGGGGACCCTAAGGGCGTCATGTTGACGCATCGGAACGTGTGCTGGTCGCTTGAGTCCATGGCCGAAGGAGTCGCCAACCAAACCGACTTTGACAGCCTGGCGGGTAAGCGTCACGTGTCCTACCTTCCCACCGCTCACATCATGGAGCGCCTGTTGGGCCACTACTTCATGCTCGATGTCGCCACCGAGGTAACCTGCTGTCCCGTCACCACCCAGGTGGCCGCCTACGCAGCCGAGGTGCACCCGCACTTCTTCATCGGTGTGCCTCGGGTGTGGGAGAAGATCTACGCCGGCGTCAACGCCGTGCTGGCTGCCGATCCCGAAAAGCAAAAGCCGTTCAACGAAGCGGTTGAAGCAGCCCTGCCGATCATGGAAAAGATGACTCGCGGTACGGCCACCCAGGAAGAGATCGATACCTGGAACTTCCTCGACGCCGTTGCGTTCAGCCAGGTCCGTCCGCTCGTCGGACTGGACGAGGCCATGATGTGCATCTCTGGAGCGGCTCCGATCCCGCCGGAGATCCTGTCGTGGTTCCGCGCCATCGGCGTTCCGCTGGCCGAGGGTTACGGAATGTCCGAAACCACAGCGGTGCTCACCTGGTCCCACGCAGCCAAGTCTGGAACGGTGGGTCAGTCCGTGGTTGGTGTCGAGATGAAGTTGGGCGAAGACGGCGAGGTACTCGCCCGAGGCGGCAACATGTTCGAGGGATACCTTGGGTTGCCCGAACAGACCGCGGCCACCAAGGACGCCGACGGCTGGGTGCACACCGGCGACATTGGCGAGATCGACGACGAGGGCTTCCTCAAGATCGTCGACCGCAAGAAGGAACTGATCATTACCGCCGGCGGAAAGAACATCAGTCCGGCCAACCTCGAAGCGGCCCTGAAGATGATCCCCTTGGTTGGTCAGGCCGCCGCAATCGGCGAGAAGCGACCGTTCGTTTCGGCCCTGGTCGTTCTGGATCCCGATGCAGCTCCCGTCTGGGCCGCCGCGCACGGCCTGGAGGGAGACGACGCTTCGTTGGAATCGATGGCGAACAACCCCGACGTGATCGCAGAGATCGAAGCTGGGGTGAAGGACGCAATGTCGGGCTTTAACGGTGCCGAATCGGTGAAGAAGGTCAAGGTACTCGGCCAAGAGTGGCTGCCCGACAGCGAACTCCTCACCCCAACGTCCAAGCTGAAGCGACGGGGAATCAATGAAGTCTTCGGCGCGGAGATCGAAGAGCTCTACGCCAAGTAGACGCAATGACTGCGAGCAGCGAGAACGATCCCAAGGTCTTCGATGACGTTGGTCGAGTGTCGATCGACAACGCACTCAGGACGGCCCAGCAAGGGACCCTGGCGCTGAGTGCGATGGCCGATCAGAAGGCGAGCGTCGTCCTCGGCGCCACCTTCGTGATCACCAGCATCGTGGTCGGTGATGTCGATGGATCGAACGACATCACCCGTCTCCTGCTCGCAATCACCGCAATCGGGTCAGGCGTTCTGGCCGGCCTCGCCCTCATGCCTGGGTCCAATCGTGGTGCGGCATCGTCTCGCAACCCGCTCTTCTTCGCCGGTGTGGCCGAGATGAGTCTCGACGAGTACCGAGCGTCGGTTCGGGACATGATTCGAGATGACCCCAGCCTCTACGACGCACTGGTGGTTGATCTACACGGTTCGGCCACGGCGTTGGCGAAACGGAAGTATCCGCTGCTGAGGCTGAGCTATCAGTTCCTCATCGTCGGGATGCTTGCCACGCTCGCCAGCGCCATTCTCAACTGACCGTCGTCAAAATTGCGATTGGGCCTCGAATAGGTCAGGCTCAGTACATGAGCAGCGACATGACGATTCCTGATTCCATCGGCGGCGACCTGTTGCAGGCGGCCCGCGATCTGCAGGATGAGACCGTCGAACTTCGGCGCGCTATTCACGCCGAGCCCGAGATTGGCCTTCAGCTTCCCGACACGCAGAAGAAGATTCTTGATTCGCTGACTGGCCTCGGGTTGGACATCACGCTGGGCGAAAGCACCACGTCGGTCACCGCCGATTTGGACACCGGTCGCCCTGGTCCGACCGTGCTGCTGCGCGGCGATATGGATGCGTTGCCCCTTCAAGAAGACTTCGCCGCAGACTTCACCTCCAAGCGCGACGGCGTGATGCACGCATGCGGTCACGACACCCATGTTGCGATGCTGGCCAGCGCGGCCCGCCTGCTCAGCGAGAATCGCGATTCCTTCAACGGGAAGATTCGTTTCATGTTCCAGCCGGGAGAAGAGGGTTACCACGGCGCCAAGTACATGATCGACGAAGGTGTCCTGGACGGTGTCGACCGAGCGTTCGCCATTCACGTGGTGACCACGGTGCCAAACGGGCTGATTTCGACCAAGGGTGGAGCGATTCTTGCCAGCGCCGACCGGTTCGAGGTGACCGTTCACGGTAAGGGTGGCCATGCGTCGGCTCCCCATGACTGCATCGATCCCATCCCGGCCGCGGCCAACATGGTGGGGGAGTTTCAGACGATCATCACTCGTGATCTCGACCCGTCCCAAAGCGCGGTGCTAACCGTGGCCCACATCGAAGCGGGAACGACCAACAACATCATTCCGGCCTCGGCGTTCCTGGAAGGCACGATCCGCACCTTCGATGAGGACGTGCGCAGCACCATTCATGCCGGCGTGCATCGGGTGGCGGAAGGAACCGCAGCCAACCATCGATGCAGTTGCACCTCAACGATCGAACCTGGCTACCCGGTCACGGTAAACAACGATGAACAGGCCGCACTGACCGCCGAAGTGACCAAGGCGCTTCTCGGCGCCGATGGCTTTGCCCTTCAGCCCAAACCCATCTTTGCGGCGGAGGACTTCAGCTACGTGCTCAACCAAGTACCCGGAGCGATGGCCACCCTCGGTGTCTGCCCCGACGACGTCAGTCCTGCCGAGGCCGAGCCCAACCATTCCAATTACTTCCGGGTGAACGAGAGCGCCCTGTACAACGGCGTTGGCCTCTACGCCGCCATGGCGATGGCGGGATAGCTACCGACTCAGAGACTTGAGTAGCCGTTCGGCAGGTCCCATTCCCATCGTCTTGACGATGAGCCAACCGATTGTAAGAAGAGCTGCCTCCATGGCAAGCAGTACACCAATCTGGCCATTTGTGCTCATCGTCGACTCCTGGCCCACGATCCAATCCCAGCCGTCGGTGACGAACGGGATGTGGAGCAGGTAGGCGGTGAGCGAGATTGAGCCCAGGGAGGCGAGCGGGGTGAAGACTCTCTGAATCGCCCCGGGCAGAAGCAGGGTGACACCCAAGATCGCTACGGCGATGCTGGAAGCCCGCAGGGTCCAGCCAATTTCGTTGCTGTGTGAACCGGTGCTCAGGAGTTGACGAGGATTCCGATCTACCTCGAAGTCCTTGTCGAACTTCTTTTCGAATTCGTCGTCGGTGAAGGTGAGTTCGCCTGATTCCTTCAGGCGCTTGAATTCTTCCTCGGTGATAAACGAACCGTCACCATCTTCAGAGAAGCTTGCGGGGGACTCGTCGAAGATCTTTTCGCGAGGGCTTTCGATGCCGGCTCGGGACAGACCGAAGAGCCCTGCGGTAACCAGCGCAACCCCGATCAAACCGGTGGCAAGCAATTGGGCCGCTGTCTTTGAAGACCGCAGGTCAAGTCGACCCAGGATGATCCCCAGGGCAAAGAAGCCGACCCAAACGACCAATGGGTAGGTGCCGTCGATCCACAGGCTGGAGACGACCGAAGCTGGCCAGGTGACCCCGCCCTGACCGAGAAACGGGGTCTGACCCTCTAGGACGAGAAGGACCGTCGGTCCGAGAACCATGCCGAACGCAGCCACGATGGCGAGCGATCGTCTTGAAAGACGCAGTAGCCACGGCGCCAGCAGAAACATGACGCCGTAATGTTCGAGGATCGACGCGCTCCAGGCGGTTGCGCTCAGCAGTAGTCCGAGAAGCAGGAGGATCACGCCGCGGCGGCGAAGTACCGCAGGGTCGGCGCTTGCGGACCCTCGCCCAGCAATGACCGAGAGCGACACGCCGGAGAGCACGAAGAAGAGCACTGAGGCCTGTCCCGACGGCGCCTGAAGCAGCCAGGCGGTGATGCCGGTCGGCTCTTGGTTGCCGGTGATAAATACGTGCACGGTCATCATTCCGAGAAGGGCGATTCCTCTTGCGATGTCGATGCCATGGATACGACCGCCCGGCTTGATCGAGGGGGCGGAGGACTGGGTGCCCTCATCAAGCTGCGGGCGGTCGAGAAGTGCGGTCATAGAGTCATGTTGACCCTGCGAATCTGAGCGCCGTCTAAGAACCTGTCTCGAGGATTAGGCCGGAAGGTGCACGAGGAACCGGGCACCGCCGAGCGGGGAGTCCTCGATGGAAATTGTTCCTCCGTGCGCTTCGACGACCGACTTGGCAATCGCCAGTCCCAGACCGGTCCCACCGGTGGTGCGGTTGCGAGACTCGTCGAGTCGCGTGAACCGGTCGAACACCCGTTGACGGTCGTGGTGCGGAATTCCGGCGCCGTTGTCGTCGATGGTGACGATCGCTCGCCCGAGGTCGTGGTCCGCGGCGCACGCGATCTTGATCTGTCCGTCGCCATGGCGAACGGCGTTGTCGATCAAGTTGCGGAAGACCCTCCCGAGGCTACGGGCATCGCCGGTCACTCGAGCTGGCGCAACCTGGCTGGTGTCCACGGCTGCCGGGTTGAGGCGAGCCTCGTCGCGAAGGAGTTCGTCGAGGTCGACTTCGACCCTATTTGGAACGACCTCTTCGGTCCGGGAAAGATCGAGCAGATCCTGAATGAGCGTGGCCATTCTTCGCCCGTGCTCGACCACCAACTCATTGGCTGCGGCAAGTTTGTGCGGGTCACGGCTGGCAAGCTCGGCTTCGCCGATCATCACCGTGAGCGGGGACTGCAGTTCGTGAGAGGCGTCAGAGACAAACTGCTTCTGCGCCTGGGCACCGCGATCCAGACGTTCCAGCATGCCGTTGAGGGTTGTTGCAAGTCGATCGATTTCGTCGTTGGTGCCCGGCTGGTCGAGACGCTGGTCCAGGGTGTCGGTGCTGATTCGGTCTGCTCGGGCGGTCATCTCGTCGACCGGCTTCAGTGCCCGTCCGGTGGTGAACCAAGCGATAGCGGCAAAGGCGGCGGCGAGCAGCGGAATGATAAGAAGCAGCGCTGATCGAACCTGGCCGACGCTTCGATCCACGAGAAACGTAGGCGAGAACGCCGAAACGACCAGGGGAAACCCATCCGAATCGGTGGTGGTGATCGAGGTCGAGACAAACGTGATGTCGTCGAAGAACTCATCGACCAACTGGTCGTCGATGGTGACGATCTCGGTGCCAAAGAACTCCGAGTCGAAGTCGTCGGGAATGATGAACTCTTCTCCGTTGGGGCCAACCAACACGTCACCCGGCCTCAGGTCGCCAACGAGTTCACCGACCAGATCGGAAACACCAAGCGACACGTCGCCCTCGAAGAAGGACGTCTGGGCTATCGAGGTGTTGAGGTAATCGCCATCTTCGGTGGTGATCGCGAACTCGGTCCCGTCGGTGGCCACCGGCAAGACGATGCTGAACGGGTCGGCGCCCGATTCGAGCTGAGAAGCGATGTCTTCGAGCGTCGCGAGGTTCTGTTCGTCAAGATCGCTTCGAATCTCCCTCTCAACCAGCGAGACGACCGCAACGGAGGCGAGGCCTAGAACGCCGATGAGCACCGCGGTGGAGATGATGGTGAGTCGAGCTCGTAGCGATCTCATGCCTTCACCCGGAACCCCACGCCACGCAGGTTTTCTATCCGTTCCTTGCCGAGCTTCTTGCGCAGGTAGCCCAGGTACACATCAACAACGTTGGGATCGCCATCGAAGTCCATCCCCCAAACTTGCCGGACGAGCTGATCCCGCGACATCGGTTGATCTCCGGAACGCAACAAAGCCTCGAGCAGCGTGGCTTCCTTGGTGGTAAGCGTGACCTCGTGTTCGTTTTGTCTGCACGAACGAGCGTTGACGTCGAACACGATCGATCCCCTTTCGAGGATCTCCGATTGGCGGACGGTGGGGGTGCGCCGCAAAAGCGCCCGGACCCGTGAGACCAAAACGGCAGTAGAGAACGGTTTGCGAAGATAGTCGTCGGCGCCGAGGTCGAGGCCGTCGGTTTCGTCGTATTCACCGGTCTTGGCGGTCAGCATCAGGATGGGAAGCACGCTGCCCTCGTCTCGAAGTGTGCGGCACACCTCGTATCCGTTCATACCCGGCATCAGGATGTCCAGCAGCATGGCCCCGTAGGCGTTCTCACGAGCCATCCAAAGTCCGTCGAGGCCATTGGCCGCATGGTCGCTCTCTAGCCCCGCATCGCTCAGGGTTCGCCGAATCAGCGCGGCAATGGCTTCGTCGTCCTCGACTACCAAGACTCGTGAGCTGTCGATGCTTTCCATGTGTTCTTTCACGTCGGCCGCGGTGGGGCGGCGCTTACATCTGATCATGCCGTCTCTAAGACCGACCTAAGTGCTTTGGCGTCAACCCCAGGCTTGCACGCAGGGCTTTTTCGGTGACCCTTGCAGCACGTTTATGCGCATAAAGCTGACCTAAGTAAATGGCAAATAAAGCTCAAAACAAATCGGAATAAAGTTCTGAATTTTGGGAATCGGACTGGAAATCCCCCTGTTCTCTCACCCTGACCGGCCAGTGTGGGCGGGCCTTCAGCCCACACGGGCCCCAAATCTCAACAAAGGAATCCCCAAAATGTCTGACTCAATTTCATCCAAGAACTGGAAGAAAACCGCCGCCCTAATGCTGGCCCTTAGCCTCGGTGCTGTGGCCTGCACGTCCGGTGCCGACGTCGTCGCCTCCGGGGGCGACAGCTCTGGCGTTGCCGAAACCGACGCCACCTCCGGCGAAGAAGAGGCCATGGAGGAAGAAGAGGCGGCGACCGAAGAAGAGCCCTCTGCTGACAATCCAGCCGATCCTTCCATCAACGGCGCCAGTTCAGCCGCCTTCTACGACGCGATCAACAACCCACCAGGTCCAGCTGATGACAGCTTGGAACCGGTCGTGATCACCATGGCCAACCTCGAAGGTGCTGGTATCTCCTTCCCGGAAATCCGCGAGGGCATGGAAATTGCAATCGAGCAGATCAACAACGAGCTTGGTGGCATCGCGGGCCGCCCAGTCGAATTTGAAGCGTGTGCGCATGACTTCGATCCGAACGCCGCGATCAACTGTGCGAATGAAATCGCAGAGACCCAGCCGAACCTCAACGTCAACGGCATCGAATTCTTCACACCAGCGCTCTACCCAACGTTCCTGGGCGCCAACGTTCCAACCATCCAGACGGTGCCGATCTTCGTCGCCGACTTCATCCAGCCTGACGTCATCTCGCCATGGGGTGGTTGCCCCGTCGCCTTCCCAGGCGGCGCGGTCTACACCGTTGAAAAGCTCGGTCTGACCAAGACGGCAGTGTTGTACGCCAATACGCCTCCTGGTCTCGAGTGCTTTGCTGACACTGAAGAGCGTTTCTGGGACTTCCTGATCGAAGAAAACCCTGACCAGGCCTGGCAGGGTTTCGCTGACGTATCAAACGATCCATCGGACGACGATGCAACCGTGCAGGCAATCATCGAGTTCTTCGGTGACACGCCTCCGGAAGAGACCGGAATCTTCTTCGGTATCTCGGCCGCAGACTGCAACGCAATCATGTCGGCTATCACCGCCTCCGGCGTTGAAACCACGGTCATTGGTTCCGGTTCCTGCATCGACGATTCGGTGCTTGCGAACCCGGCATCGGTTGGCGCAACCTTCGGCCAGCAGGGCTACATCGCCGAGCGCGGCGATCTGTACGACCCGTACACCGAATGGCAGCTCAACTGGCGTAACGACCACCTCGAAAACGCCCCTGGCCGTACCGTGCCTGTCTCTGCCTTCCTCCGGGTCGGCCACTCGACCGGCATCATGGTTTGGGAAGTGTTCAACGACATGATCGAGGCTGGCGAAGATATCGAAGACCCCGATGCGGTTATCTCCTGGTTCCAGAACCTCGAGAATCAGCACATGGTTGGTACCCCACCGGTCACCTGCACCGACAACACTGCCGAGTTCCCAAGCGTCTGCAAGAAGACGTTGACGTTCACGCTGTGGAACGGCGAGAGCTGGGAGCTTGGACCGCTGAATGGTGAGCTCATCAACGTTGGT
>CALHFG010000031.1 GCA_938029215.1 uncultured Acidimicrobiales bacterium
ATGCCGCAGCGTCCCTCATCGCCACTGCAAACGCCACCATCGAGAACATTGAAGCCGGGATCAAATGGGCCCTCGCCCGCACCGACAAGCCCGCACACTTCTACACCAAGGGCGGCAACAAGTACCGCCGGGAGTACAACCAGGCGTGCTTTGAAAAGGTCCTTATCGGCTGGGAAGAAGGCGCGCACGCCGTCGAACTAAGCGAAGAATACGAGATGCTCCTCCGTAGCGACCTGCTCAAAGCTGCGAAGAAACGCGCCAACGCACTCAAGGAAGGTTTTGACCAGCTCGAAAGCTGGCTCGACGCCACCGGCACGCCCCTGCCCGAAAAAGAACAAACCCTCACCAATAATGGTGAGGGTAAGGGTTCTAGTAAGAGGCTTTTGGTGGGCGTTGAGGGACTCGAACCCCCGACCCTCTCGGTGTAAACGAGATGCTCTAGCCAACTGAGCTAAACGCCCTGAATAGGAGCCTTGAGCTTAGCAGGGTTATGCGGCTCCGATGCCGTCAATAATCAGGTCGAGAACATATTCGAACGACTCGCCGTGATCGCCGTCGAAGTGCTGGTTGATGTGCTTGATGACCGCCCCATGCTGATCTGCATCAAGGTCGTTGCGCAGGTTGTTCGCAATCTGCATTCCTTCCTCACCGCTGGGCAGCATGGCCCGCTGCAACAGATAACCGATCACGTGATTGTTCACGGCATGAAACGCGTGATGGGCTTCTTTCTCGTCGAGTTCGGAGCTGTTCCAAACCCGTAGCTCCCACTCCATTACGTCCAGCCGCTCTGGTCCGGGCATGGTGCTGACCCACAACGGCACCGCCCACGGATGACGGTCAAAGGCAGCACGCATCTCAAGCGCATGGCCGCGGACCAGCGTTCGCCACTGCCCATCGATTGCCGGCCTCGAAACCTCCGCGGCAACCAGATCAACCATGCCGGCAAGAAGATCCGCCTTGTTGGAAACGTGGTTGTAGAGCGACATCACTTCAAAGCCCAGGTGCTTAGCCAGGGATCGCATGCTCAGCTTCTGGAGGCCCTGTTCATCCGCTAGAGCAAGCGCTGCAGAAAGGATTCGCTCTCGGCTGAGCGGTTCTCGGGAGGTAGTGGATGACACCATAGGGACAGTATCGGATCGAGGTTGCGTACGCTGTACGTACTGGTCTAACGTACAGTGTACGTAATCATCGGAAGGATCCCCCACAATGAAAGCTCTCGTCCAAACCACCTACGGTCTCGACGCAATCGAACTTGCCGAGCGGCCAATCCCCGAACCCGCTGCCGATCAGGTGCGCATCAAGATCGAAGCGGCCTCCCTCAACCCGGCCGACTGGCACAAGGCAGTAGGCACCCCGTACTTCATGCGACTCACCGAGGGCCTCCGCCGACCCAAGCACGAGATCATTGGAACCGACGGCGCCGGAGTGATCGACAAAGTTGGGGCAGCGGTGAAGGGTTTCGAGGTTGGCGATCGCGTGTTCGGCAGCTTCCCCGGCGCCTACGCCGAATATGCGGTAACCGACACCACGAGAATCGCGCTCTCCCCTGGCTCGATGTCCGACGGTGACGCCTCCGGACTTCCAATCGCCGGTGTCACCGCACTCGAATCCGTGACGAGGGGCAAGGTCGAGGGCAAACGGGTTGTGATAAGCGGAGCTTCGGGTGGCGTTGGCATGTACGCAGTGCAGATTGCGAAAGCGTTCGGAGCGGCCCACATCACCGGTGTGTGCAGTGGCCGCAACGAGGACTTGGTCCGGTCACTTGGAGCCGATGACGTCATCGACTACACCGTCGACGACTACACCACCGGCACCTACGACGTCCTCATCGATTTGGCCGGCACCAAGTCGTTTGCGGGCATAAAGCGATGCCTGGCGCCCGGCGCAACGTGGCTGATGGTTGGGCCCGAGAACAAGGACGGAATCTTCGGCCCTCTCGGCGACATCGTTGCCTGGAAGACCCGGGCCGCCATCTCCCGCATCGACATGCAAATTGTTTCGATCCGCGAAACGAGCGAACAACTGCAGGAACTTGCCGACCTGGCATGGGACAACAAGCTGCGGACCGTCGTGGACCGCACCTACACCCTCGACAAGGCGCAAGAGGCCTACCGCTACATCGAGACCCGCCGAGCTCGTGGAAAGGTCCTGCTAGAGATCGGCTAGGAAGCGAGTGACCGCTTGATGTCGGCTAACAGTTCTGGGGTCGATGCCACGAGCGGGCCGCGGCGAGGTTCAGTTTCGATGACCACCAGTTCGTCGTCGTTCAGTTCGCCGATGGCGCAGCCGGACTCTTTGCAGAACAGCCAAGCGCCCAGGTAGTCCCAGACGCCGTGGGCGGCATCAACATCGATGAACGCGTCGAAGGTTCCAGTGGCGACCGCACACAAATCGAGTGCTGCCGCTCCATAGGTTCGATACTGCCGCCAACCGAGATGACGGGTGGGCCAGCCCGAGAAGGCCACGATGGCATCGGAAAGCTCGCGGCAGTCCGACGGCGACTGTTCGGTGCCTTCGCCCCGGATCGCCGCGAACCGGTCACCGAGGGCCAGGTTGTAGACAGCACTGGCCACGGGACCATCGGCATCGACGGCACAGAGGCTGGTGGCGAACCACGGTAACCCGCGGGCGGCGTTGGTACTGCCATCGATTGGATCGACGACCACCGTGATGTCGCCGGTGCCCGAGATGCCCGACTCTTCGGTCAACACACGAAGACCAGCGTCAAGCAACGGGGCGACGATCAGTTCGTCAGCGACCAGATCGTGCTCATACTGACCGGGAACGGTTCCGGTGAGACCCCAGTCGGTCTGACGGTCGAGCCGGGTCAGCAGCGCAGCCGCCAGTTCGTCAAAGAGACCTATCAGCTCATCGGGTGACACCGGTTAGAGAACTTCGTCGAGCCAGTAGGGCGAGCGGTCGAGCATGTACTCCGACACTTCGCGGCACTTCTCGAACGGTTCACACAGCGACTCTTTCTCCATGAACAGATCGCTGAGGGAGAGCGGCACCCGGCTCGTGATGGTGAGACGTCGCTCGGTGGCGTCGGTAGCCGATGCGGTGGAATCGATCGACGCGACCTCGAGCGGAAGCACGGTGCCACCAACCCCGGCGAGTTCGGTGGCCAGCACCAGAAGGTCCGGTGGTTTCACCAGCGGTGGCAAGGCCCAGCTGAAGATGAGCGGGAATGCGAACCCGTCTGGCGGGTCGGCGTCTTCGGGAAGCGAGATCATGGCGTCTTCGAAGGTGAGCAACGTCCGCGGGTCTACTTCGAGCGCAAGGTGCAGGTCCAGAGGACCACCACACGCGGCTTCGGGATGCAGGTCAACTTCGAACGCCTGCGCCATGCTGTAGGTCTCTACGAAATGACGTTCGTCGTGAACGTGGAAACCGTGGTCGGCCGCATGGCCTTTCAGATCGGTGATGAAACCGGGCACATCGATGAGCGCCAACGCCTACCTCCTAGAACGACTCCCTATCGTGCCAGATTCTTCGGGCTTTTGTGCATCTCGTAGACTCGATTCGATGACGAAAGGCAACGCGAATCTGTACTTGCACTTGATGGGTGCAGGTGACCCGACACGCGTGCTCTTCCACCGGCCGGGTGCCTCGTCGCTCACCTACGGCGATCTCGCCGACCGGTCCGCTCAGATGGCGGTGGGACTTCAAGCAATCGGAGCGACGGCGGGCGACCGCTTGGTGGTGCAGGTAGAGAAGTCAACCGATGCAATCGCTCTGTGGCTGGGCTGCCTGCGGACGGGCGTGATGTTTGTCCCGCTGAACACCGCCTACACCGATGCAGAAGTCGACGAGTTCGTGGCCGACGCCGACACGCCGCACCTGCTGACAACCCCCGATCGCAACCGTGGTCTCACGATGGGAACCGACGGGACCGGTTCGTTTCTCGATCATGTGAACGGTGCCAATCCGGCCGATGCGCCCGACGTCTACCAGGCCGCTCCCACCGATCCAGCCTCGATGCTGTTCACCTCCGGCACCACGGGCCGTTCCAAGGGCGCAGTGCTGACCCATCAAGGTCTGTTGACCAACGGTGCAGCGTTGGCCCACGTGTGGCAGATCACCGGCGACGATCATCTGCTCCACACACTTCCGGTCTTTCATGTGCATGGCTTGTTCATCGCGCTCCACCCGTTGATGTTGCAGGGCGGCACGATCACGTTCCTGCCCCGCTTCGCCGTGGATGACGTCCTGGAGCATCTGCCAGAGGTCAGCGTGCTCATGGGCGTGCCCACCCACTACACCCGACTTCTCGCCGATCCCCGCTTCGACCGAGACGCCTGCGCTGGCCTGCGTCTATTCACCAGCGGCTCGGCCCCCATGACCACCCAGGTGCACGAGCAGTTCACCGCCACCACCGGCCGGACGATCACCGAACGCTACGGGATGACCGAATGCGGCATCATCACCTCGAACGCGCTGGGAGCGCCTCTCCCGGGAACGGTAGGGACCGCGCTGCCAAACATGGAGCTTCGCATCGGTGAAGACTCGATCGTGGAGGTCCGCGGCCCGCACCTGCTCGACCGTTATTGGCGGCGACCCGATGCCACCGCGGCCGCCTACACCACCGACGGATGGTTCAAGACCGGCGACATTGGCACCATGGACGATGCCGGTGTTGTCACGCTGTCGGGCCGATCCTCCGACCTCATCATCTCCGGCGGTTACAACATCTACCCCAAGGAGATAGAGAAGGTGCTGGACACCGACCCGCAAGTGGTCGAGTCAGCCGTGGTTGGGTGGCCAAACGTCGAGTGGGGCGAGACCGTGGTGGCGTTTGTGGTGTTGGCCGATGGCACTACCGACTTTGTGGAACCGGACCTTTCCGATGCATTGGCCCGCTTCAAGCATCCTCGTCGCTGGGAAGTGGTGGACGAACTCCCCCGCAACACGATGGGCAAGGTGCAGAAGAAGGTCTTGCGTGAGCGAGCCCCGGCGCTCTAAGCGGTCGCCCCTGCCACGAACCCGCTACGAAACGGACCGTCGACGGCAGCTGGTTTAGCTGTCTACCCAGACGTTCAAGATGACCTCGGCCGCAATCGCATCGGCGCTGATCCGGTCGTTGTTGGTAAGAACGATGATCGTGTCGCCGCTGATCGGATCCATGGCCATCGTCGAGCTGTAGCCTAAGATTCCGCCACTGTGCCCATAGCCCAGCTTGCCTTCGCCGAGGCCGGCCTGGAAAAGGCCCAGCCCGTAGCCATCGACGCCGGTGAAGGTCATCTGGCCGAGGCTTTCGAGCGACACCAGGTCCTCTTGCAGCAGCGCCATGAGGAACGTGTGCAAGTCTTCGGTTGAGGAGATCAGGCTGCCAGCCGCCCACGCCGTGGTGGCAACCGAACGGTAGCTGACAGGAATGTCGCCACTGGAGAAGCCATCGCTCCAACCGAGGGCGATGTCGGATCGAGCCGGCGTAATCGCATCGGCGAAGTAGGTGTCATCAAGACCGAGCGGGGTCGTGATCCGCCGGGCCAACACATTGTTGAGCGAGTCCTGTTCGAGCTCCTCGATCATCTGGCCCAGCAGGATGTAGTTGGTGTTGGAGTAGGAGAACACGCCAACCTCGCCCGCTGGCACATCGGCGACCGAATCCAGCACGTCCTGCAGTGGAACGGCGCCGCTGGGGTCAGCGACAACAGCCTCCATGAACGCCAGCTGGTCGGTGTAGTTGGGGATCCCGCTGTCATGACCCAGCAACTGACGCACGGTCGCATCGGCCCCGATCGGCGTATCGGGCAGGTAGGTGGACAGC
Source organism: uncultured Acidimicrobiales bacterium (assembly GCA_938029215.1). Lineage (GTDB taxonomy): Bacteria > Actinomycetota > Acidimicrobiia > Acidimicrobiales > SZUA-35 > JABDIY01. Next base: position 5,771 of record CALHFG010000031.1, read on the forward strand.
GGAGAATCCAGGTCGACCACGCCTTCGTCGACCATCTGAAGAACCATCGCCGACACGAAGGTCTTGGAGATGCTGCCTACCCGAAACGGCTGGGTGGGGTCCAACGGGTCACCGGCAGCGTTGGCGGCCCCGGTAGCAAACCGAGTGATCTCACCGGCTCGAACCGACAACACAACCGCTCCCCCATCAGTTGGACCGGAACGGTCAACCGCAGTCAACACCGCAGCTGCGAATTCGTCATCGACCGGAGCATCCAGCACCGCCGCTGTGGTTGACGGGCTCTCCTGGGTTTCACCGGACGTGGTGGTCGTCGTCGTGGTAGATGCGGTCGACCCTGCGGAACATGCCGCCAATATCCCAACGCTGACGCCGAGCGCCAACAGTCGCCTCAACCAGATGTCGTGCCGCATGAATCGAGGCTAGTAGCCGACGACCAAGCGTCGGCGTCAGAACGACTCGACACCGGGCGGGGACCGAACCCCACGTCGTCACCGATGAGCTGCCACACCCGACTCAACACGGGCGCCCGAAGCAACCACCCCACGAACGCCCAACCCAGATGCAAATGCTCAAGGCTTGCACCAAACGCCTGCACGCCCGAGAACTGGGCCCGATCATCGCGCTCGTACCTCATCCGGGTGAGCGCCTCGGGATGTTCGGCCGCGTCGCGCACGTCTAGCCCGACCGGGCTCCGCTTCAGCAGGAACCTCGCGACCGGCGAACAAACCTCACAGCCCGCATCGATCCAAACCACCGCCTGCGCCCCCTTCTCACTGGGGCGAAACGACGGGACCCAGCGGCGTTGCTGGTTGGCAAGCTCAGACCAGGCACCACCGAATCGCTCAGAGAGGTCCACGAACTCGGATTGACTGAACAGGCGCGAATACCCGACTGCCGACAATGCGGCTAGGACCACCGCGGGTTGCTGCAAGAAGGCCGCCATCAAGAGCAACAGGCCCATCGCCGACGCCTGCATCGGCGACCGGACATACCGGTAGGCCCCGCTGCGAACCGGCCGTGCGGTTGTGTCCCAGGGCCACGGCGATCCGCCGTTCAGGTAGAAGTCGTACACGCCGGTTACAGCTGGCAGCGAAACCAGACCGACCGATCCGACCACCACCCCATACAGGTAGGGAGAGACGTTCCAGGCCCACGACGAACCCGACGCCTCGACAGCCAACGCCGGGATGAGCCACAAAAGGATCACGCTGAACATCGCGACCTCCAACACCACCAGGGGCCCGAGCCGAGAGCGGGTCCACATCCACTGGCTCATCATGAGACCGGGCCACGCAATCAAAGCCAAGGCCAGCACCTCGCCAACCAGCCAGCCGCTCTCGAGCACCAGGGCCGGATGAAGCAGCGGCATACCGACGATGTCGAACACTGCGAGTCCGGCCAATACGAGGAGGGGACGCAGCTCGATCAACGGCGCCACCACACCCCACAGCAGCGCCCACCCAAGCCAAAGGGCAACCGACACACCCAGCAACTGGGGCCCGGCATCATCAAATCGCCACCAGCCAACCCTCACCGCCAGCGAGTTAAGGGGCAACAGCATCACCAGGTTCCAAGTGAAGCTCAGTGCGATCGCACCGCGCTGGCGACGATCAAGCGGCCGCCGGCACCACAAGTACACGGCCGCGATCATCGGCCCCAACACCGACGCCAAGGCGATCACCGGTGACGGCAAAGCAAGAGAGAGGTCAGCTGGCAACATCGACTCGGGCAGCGTTGTGTTCCAGCATGTCCGCAAAGACCTCGGCAAGCTCGCCGACGCCCCATCGCTCCAATGGGTCGAAGTAGACCGCCGGGTTGAGTTCGCGATCAAACTCGATCGCGACGTCCAGAAGGACACCGCCATCAACCTCGGTCCAGCTTGCAGTGACGGTGTGAAGCGTCATCCAGCCCGCCACCGGAGTGCTGTTCTCCACGATGGTCCACTGAATCTGGTTCGACTGGCGTTCCGTTACCTGCAGGGTCATCGCTCCTCCACTGTCGAAGGAAACGACCGCCCGGTCCCCGATCGCCGCGCTGATGCCCTCTACCGAGGTTGGCTTGGGGAAAGGCAGAGCAAACAGCAAAGGCTCGATAGAGGGAAGCTCAGCAGGTTGAGCAAGAGACCGGTCTACCTGGTGAGCGCTCACCGGCATCACTCGCTGCTCAGACGCGGTCGCCCCGGTCGGGAGTTCGTAGGCGACGCCTTCGCCCGACATCGCCAATAGCAGCAGCGGAACCGCGGCAAGCCGTGGTCCGGCTCGATGGTCATTGGTTCGCCGTACGGCCCAGGCCACGATGGCGACAACGGGAATGATGAGCGGCAAAGCCAGCAGCACACAGATGAACCCCTCCCGGACGACGATCGCCGACGCAAGGATTGCAATCGTTGTGCCCTGGGAAACGCTCATCGCTCCCGAGGTTGGCCTGATCATCGCCATGAGGACTGCCATCGTTCCCGGGATGACGATGAAGTAGATGCCGGTCTGCCACAGCTGGTTGCCGCCGGCCTGCCGGTCAGCGATCCCCCACACGGTGATCGATGCGAGCATGGCGACCAACAGGATCGCGGGCAGGGTGCCGAATCGGAAGTCTCGGTCTTCTGCGGGCGCTTCCGGCCGAGCCCACACGGGCGGCAGGATCGAGTCGTTCTCGGGTTCACGGGATGGCACGGTCATGGCTGGCCTTCGAGGTAGGGGTCAAATCAACAGTTGTTTACACAACCTGTTTCAATTGAAGATAGGTCTTCTTCATAGCTTTGTCAACGTTTGTTTCAAACGGTTCGTTAATTGCCGATAGTGTGTCTGTATGGCTAGCAATCCACCACGAAAAAGGGGCCGGGGCGCCGACCCCGAGCAGACCAAGAGCCAGCTGATCGACGCCGCCATCGACGGGTTGATCGAAGACGGCTTTCGCCGAACCACCGCCCGCTCGATCGCCGACCGGGCTGCGTGCAACCAAGCGGCCATCTACTACCACTTCGGCGGAATCGAACCGCTTCTCACCACCGCCCTCAAGGCCAGCAGCGTCGAGCGGTTGGCCCGGTATGAAGAATCGATCAGCGGCGTCACCGATCTCGTCGAGTTAGTCGACCGCCTCACCACCCTCTACCAAGAAGACCAAACAAGCGGTCACCTGCGGCTGCTCACCGAGCTCGTGGGTGGCATCACCGCCAGCCCGAAACTGCGAGCCGGAATCGACGAAGCAACCGAGCCGTGGATGACCTTCATGGAAACCACCATTCAAGCCGCAGCTGCGTCGGTTCCCTTCGGCAACATGCTGCCGGCCAAAGACATCGCCGACCTCGTCTTCTCCCTGATCGTGGGCGTTGAACTTCGCAACAACATCGACGGCGGCGCCGAACGCGCCGACCGACTCTTCCGAATGGCGAACCTGGCAGCGATGCTGGCGCAGGGCCAAGCCAAGAAGAGCGCTACGTAACTAGCTGTTTCGGCTGCTCTCCACCTGCCGGCGCAAGGTTGCCGGCGAGGCGCGAGTAAACGAGATCAACGCCAACACCACCGGATAGATCTCCAGCCGCCCCAAGATCATCGTGACAAACGCAATCGGGATCCCGGCCCGCGGAATGTTGGTGAAGTTCTTGGTCGGACCCAGTTCACCCAGGCCAGGACCGACGTTGCCAATGCTGGTTGCTGCGGCAGAAAACGCGGTCACCAAGTCGGCGCCAGTGATCGCGAACAGCAACGCCGCCAGACCAAAAATCGAGAGCGCCAACACCAAGAACCCAAGCACCTGAAACGCAACAGCATCGGTGAGGGTGGCGCTGCCCACACGAACCGGACGGACAATGCGAGGGTGGAGCTGGCGAAGCGCCTCCCGCCTCGCGAACGAGCCAACCGCCATGAGGCGGATCATCTTCACTCCCCCGCTGGTCGAACCCGCCATGCCTCCCAGTGGCATCAACAGCAGAATGATCACCTTGGAGGCATCACCCCACAGGTCGAAATCGGCCGTTCCATACCCGGTGGTCGAAACAATGGCGTTCACCGCAAAGGCGGCGTCACGTAGCCCATCCCATCCCGGTTCGAGCGTCTCGCCCGCGGTGAACATCACAATGATCGTGGCGACCACTATCAAACCCACATACAGCCGGAACTCCGCGCTCTGAATGAGAGATCCCGGCTTACCTCGAATCGCCCGATACAACAGCGTGAAGCTCGTACCGGCGGTGAACATGGCCGCAATCGCGATCCACTCGATCCAGCCCGAGTCGAAATGATGAATCGACGAGTCATACGGCGAGAACCCGCCGGTGGAAACGGTGGTGAGCGCATGCGAAACCGCGTCGTATAGCCCCATGCCGGCAAGCAGGTAGGCAACCAACACCAGCACCGTGAACCCCACATACAAGACCCAAAGCCGACGGGCGGTGTTGCGAACCCTAGGCGTCAACCGTTCCCCCGTTGGGCCCGGCGCCTCCGCCTCCAGCAGGTTCATACCACCCGCACCGACGGTAGGGAGAACGGCCACGACCAACACGATGACGCCCATTCCGCCCAACCACTGCGAGATAGAGCGGAAAAACAACACTCCCTTGCTGGTTCCCTCGATAGGGGTGAGCACGGTGGCGCCGGTGGTGGTGAAACCCGAAATCGACTCGAACAAGGCGTAGTCGATTCCTTGAAGGGAATCGGTGAGCAGATACGGGAGCGCCCCCAGGATGGCCAACACCACCCACGCCCCGGTGACAGTGATGAAGACGTCGACCACCTGAATCCTTTTGGGGATCGCAGTGGTTGACCAGCCGGCGCAGCCGACGATGGTGATCACCGCCCCCAGCAGGAGCAGGGTCAGCACCTCCTCCCTGGTCGTGAGGGCCTCAACCACTGCCGATGCCAGGATGGCAACGCCGGTGACGGCAGTAACCAGTCCGGCCACGTGCAGCAAGAGGTTTTGATACTTCCGAGATCCGTCGAATTCAGATCGGGTGCCCATGGCGCGCTAGTCCTCTGTGCCAAACAGAGCCCGAGCCGCCGGAAGGCTGTGCGGACGGGCGAAGATCACCACATGATCGCCAGCGTGGAGAACGGTGGGACCACGAACGATCTCGGCTTTGCCTCCGGGCCGAATCACCGCTCCCAACAACACGTTCGCAGGCACCCGCAGCTCAGCAACAACCGCACCCGCCGCCGGCGAGCCTGCCGCCACCTCAATCTCGTCCACCTCAGCATCGGACTCGAGGAAGGTGGCGACGCTGGATGTGTTGCCACGCACATGGCGAAGGACAGCATTGGCCGACGCGGTTCGAGGACTCAGCGCCGCATCGATCCCGAACCGGGCCACCAACGGCAACAGCTCCAGACGGTGCAGCACCGCCACGGTGAAGGATGCCCCTTCGGCGGTGGCATAGGCACATGCCAGAACGTTTGAGGCGTCCTCGCCAGTAGCGGCCACCACCGCGTCCATACGTCCGATCGATTCTTCTGAAAGCAGTTCGGTGTCGGTCACATCACCGCTGATCACGATGGTCCGAGATAGTTCCGCCGCAAGCTCCTGGGCGCGACGAATGTCTCGTTCCACCAGCACCACCTCAGCCCCCTCGGCCTCGAGATGACGACACAGCCGGGACCCGATCGCTCCACCGCCCAACACCATGATCCGCCGGGCCAACGCGCCCGGAACACCAAGCTGCTCGAGCATCTGTTTCTTGTAGACCTCCCGACACAGAACGCGCACATGATCGCCCGGCAACACCACCTGATCACCTCTGGGAATCACGGTGGTGCCGCCCCGGGTGATCGCACCGAACAGAAAGTCCCAGCTAGCCCCCAGCGACGCCGCGATATCGGCGATCGTTTGGTTGGCGACCACCGCCCCCTCACGAACGACCGCACCGATCACAACCAGATCTCCGCCCATCCGGTAGACCTCGTCGGTGCCGGTGGCGTGAACCAACTCCAGAATCTCATCGGCAGTATCGGCATCGGGATCGATCACCAAACTGGCACCGACCCGGCTCCGCAACCGCTCAGCCGCGAGACCTCGGAAGGCCGGGTTTTGCAGCCGGATCACGGTGGTATCGACATCGTGCCCTTCGGCGACCAACGACGCCAGCAGATTGACCTCGTCGCTTTCGGTCACGGCGGCAACGAAATTGGCACGATCGATCCGGGCATCCATAAGCACATCGGGATGGGAGCCACTGCCCACCACCACCTGCACATCGAGCCGCTCAGCAACCTCTTCGGCTCGGCCCGGATTCTTTTCGACCACCGTGATGTCGTGGTTCTCAGCAGCCAGGCGTTCGGCTAGATAGAACCCAATCTCGCCGGCACCGACAATTACGACCTGCACCGGTCCATCATCCCCGATCGAAACACCAAAGCCACTGTTATCGGGTCAGACTCGTGCTTCCATGTGTTTGATGCCGTGAATGAAGTTTGATTCAAGCAATTGCGGATCACCGGAGACGTGCAAGTTCGGCACCCGATTGAAAATTTCGCGGAACATGACGGTCATTTCATTGCGAGCCAGGTGGGCCCCCAAACAGAAGTGAGGGCCACGACCGCCGAACCCAACATGCGGGTTGGGGTTTCGCAAGACATCAAAGCGCAACGGGTCATCAAACACCGCCGGATCACGGTTGGCGGCCAGGTAGGTGAGCATCACCTTGTCGCCCTCTTTCATGTCGACCCCGCCCATCGAGTAGTCGGTGAGCAGTGTGCGGCGCATGTAGGTCACCGGACTCGCAAGCCGAACGATCTCTTCGACGGCCGTCGGGGCGACGGCATCGAAATCGGCCTGCCAAATCTGGCGCTGATCGGGATTGTCGGTGAGGTACTTCATACCCCAGCTGATCCCGTTGCGAGTGGTCTCGTTGCCGGCGACAACGAGCAAGATGAAGAAGCTGGCAAGATCGGCCGTGGTCAGCTCGTCGTCGGCCAACTCGGCGTTCACCAGCTGACTGGTGAGGTCGGTTCCGTCACCGCCCCGTTTGCTCTCCACCACTTCTCCCATCAATCCCGCGAGATCGCTGCCAGCGGTAAGGAGAGCGGTCAGAATGTCGCCGTCCTCCGGTGTGTACTCGGGGTCCGAAACCCCCAGGATGATGTTGGTCCGATCGAAAACGAACTCGTAGTTGCTTTCGGGGATGCCCATGAGATCACAGACGATCTTCAACGGAAGTGCCGCCGCAACATCGACGACGAAATCGATGGGTCCCCCATCCTCGATCCGATCCACGATGGCCTTGGCCACCTGGCTCACGGTCTCATCCAAACGCTGCAACATCCGGGGCGTGAAACCGCGCGACACGATCCGACGCAAGCGGGCATGGCGAGGATCGTCCATGGCGATCATGGACGAAAAGAACTCGTTGAACTCCTGCGGCGCCTCCAACAACACGATGCCGCTGGCGGAGGAGAACACCTTGGGGTTCGCGCTGGCCTCCATCACGTGCGCGTGGCTGGTGAGGGCAAAGGCGCCTGCGCCGGTGGGCACGATGCTTTCGGGCGGCATCTCGGGCTCTGGCAGATGCACCGGTCCAAGCTCACGCAGAACGGCAAGGTCGGCATCGATCGCTGCCGCGTCGCGCACCCAAAACGCCGGTCGGATCAGGTTGGGAACGCCATCAGAGGTGAGAATTTCGCTGTCGGTCGCCGTCATCCCACCAAACCTACTGAATGACTCTCACCTGGCCCTAAACCTCTCGGCCAAATCTCAGAGCGACCAAAACGTTACTCTGGGTAGCAATAATGATGGCGATTGCGAGGAATCGCGCTATTCTCGCCCACGGCGGCACCAGAAACCGGTGCCGATACTGAGATTCGGCATGGTGAACCGAGAAATGGGCGACAAGTGAGCAAAAGGGCGCTTGATATCGCCGACCAAATAGAAGGTTCGGTTTGCAAGCTCGACTGGCAAGTCGGCGCAATGATCGGTGACGAAACCGCGTTGATGGCGCAGTACGGCGTGGGCCGCAGCGTCTTTCGACAGGCCATTCGTCTGTCCGAACACTTGGGTGTCGCCTCGATGCGTCGCGGCCGAACAGGTGGTTTGGTCATCTCACGACCGGGACCAGGTCCAGCGGCGCTCTCGATGCAGATCGCCTGGTCCAAACAACGAACTCAGCAACGATCAGCCCAACGACTCGTCGATGCTGTGGCCGACTGGGCACCAACCGCCCCGCGCGGATCCAAGGTCATCCACGACATCGTCTCCCTGGCCAGCGCCGGGTTCGACGCAACCGGACGGGTCACCATCCGGGCCATGGACTCGGTAAAGCTTGGCGAACAGATCGCCCAAGCCATCCTCGAGTTCCTGATCAACGCCCAATGGGAATGCGACGAACTTCTGGGGTCCGAAGCCCACCTGATGGAGACCTACAACGCCGGCCGGGCCTCGCTGCGAGAAGCGGTCCATCTGCTCGAACTTCACGGTGTCGCGGTGATGCAACGCGGCCCCGGCGGCGGGCTACTCGTGCTCCACGCCCCTTCGGCCGGAGCGCTGCCCCAATCGATCCGAGCCCAGCTGCGAAGCTCGGGCCTCACCGATGAACAGACATGCACCTTATTGCGCGATCTGCTGGTCATCCTCCCCTCCGACGATCCACAAGGAGCGGCCCTGTGTCTGCGGCTGGGTTGTGAGCAGCTTCTCGACATCCTGCAACGCGCCTAGCCAAACCCCGCGTGGGTGACATTTCGCCTGTCAACTTCTGAAAAAGAGGGTCGATAGAGGCAGTGGACGCGCTACGATCGCACAGGTCCAATCCGGGGTAGCTCAGTTGGCAGAGCAACCGACTGTTAATCGGTTTGTCGTGGGTTCGAGCCCCACCCCCGGAGCTTTTCTCTCTTTCACGAGCCACCACAGTTCTTGGGGCGGTAGCTCAGTTGGTTAGAGCACGGCACTCATAATGCTTTGGTCGCGGGTTCAAGTCCCGCTCGCCCCACGTCGTTCCTCGGCCTAGCGGCCTCGTCTCTCACCGCCTTTCGGCGCTGGGCGCCGAAACGCTTTCAGCGAATGCGACGAATGGTGACGGCGTCGGGCTAGTTGCAGCGAGGAACGAGATGCAACGAACCGACCCGTCACCAAGCGTTGCATTCAGATACTCAGTCGAGGTAGCCGCGGAGTTTGTCGCTGCGGAGCGGGTGGCGCAGTTTGGCCAGGGTCTTGTTTTCGATCTGGCGAATACGCTCGCGGGTGACACCGAACGCCTTGCCCACTTCTTCAAGCGTCCGAGGTTGACCGTCGTCGATACCGAACCGAAGTTTCACCACTTCGGCCTCGCGTTCGCTCAGTTCCTTCATGACTTCGGTTACCGCAGCGGCAAGCATGTGACGAGCGGCGACATCGACTGGCGCAGCACCCTTATCGGGAATGAAGTCGGCCATTGAGCTGTCTTCTTCGTCGCCAACGGGTGTGTCGAGGCTGAACGCTTCTTGGCGAGCGATGCGCAGAATCTCTTCGACCCGCTCGGGTGTCATGTCGACGTCTTTGGCGATCTCGGCCATCGTTGGGTCACGTTCCAGCTTCTGTCCGAGCGAACGTTGACTGCGGATCACCCGATTCATCGACTCGACCATGTGAACCGGAACCCGGATGGTGCGGGACTGATCGGCAATGGCCCGCGTAATCGACTGACGGATCCACCACGTGGCGTAGGTTGAGAATTTGAAGCCGCGGGCGTAGTCGAATTTCTGGACCGCCCGCATAAGCCCAAGGTTGCCTTCTTGGATGAGGTCGAGCATGGCGACACCGCGGCCGGTGTAGCGCTTGGCGATCGACACGACGAGCCGCAAATTGGCTGCGGTGAGGTCGTTGCGGGCCTGTTCACCGTCGTGCACCGCCCGACGGATGCGGCGCCGTTCGGCAGCGGCAAGTTCGTCCCACTCGCCCGACATCACCAGATCGGTCTGCTTCTTGGACTCTTCTGCGCCCTGCTCGATTCGCTTGGCGAGTTCCACTTCCTCGGCTGCGGCCAGCAGAGGCACCCGGCCGATCTCTTTGAGATACATGCGAACCGGGTCACCCGAACCGGAAGCCTTTGCCACCGCTTGGGCAGCGATAGCTGCTGAATCGGGACGACGCCGGCGGCGCTCCCGAGCGCTGTGAGATTGCACTTCCTCGTCGCTGTGTTCGATCAGATCGTGATCGAAGGGCACCTGATGCTCGGCCAGGAATTCTTCTACCTCTTGCAGTAGCTCCGGTGTCAGTTCAATGTTGTGCATGACTTCCACAACATCATCGGGAGTGAGCGTGCGACCTGCCTTGGCGCGAAGGAGCAGACGATCGCCGTGTTCAGTGCTAAACACCGATTTTGGTGACTCCGCTCGCATCGGTTTTAGACGACCTCCTCGGTTCCCGATTTCAACCACGCTAGCAACTGTGACACCGTGACCTCCTGCGATTCCTCAACTGTGAGGGACTCCAGAGTCTCCTGAAACCAGCGCATCTCCAAACTGAGGGCCGCCTGATCTTGAGTTGAGCCGGCGTCAAAGTTCCGCAACCGGTCGTTTCGTTCACGCTCGATGAACAACCGCCACAGCTGGCAGGCAACGTCGAGCGGCTCCGCTTCGGCCCCTTCGACCGCCAGCCGATACAGCAGGCTTTGGTCCTCGGGGTCAACCGATTCGGCCACGGAATTGAAGTCTTGGTGCTGAATGAGGAGGCTAAAGAGGTCGCCGAGGCGGTCTGAACTGAACACATCGGGGACGACCAGATCTCCGATAGCTGCCGGTTCCTGAATCGCGAGCTGAAGGGCCAGAAGTTCCACTGCCGCCAGCCGCTCGGCTTGGCGTGGGGACCCACCGTTCGAGCCGTAACGCTGGGTCTGCTGATTGCCATAGCCGCGATCGGCGTAGCCGTTGCTACCGCGGTTGTCTTGGCGACCGCCATCGTTACGTCCGCCGGGGCGGGGCGAAGGGTTTGCGGGACGGGATGAGCGGGGTGAGGCGAGCATCGAACGGATCGTCTCGGCCGCCATCTGGGTGTGGTCGGCGATCTGCAACGCATAGGCGTCTTGCACCAGCTTGTCGGGGTGTTCTGAGACCACTGAGATCGCTTCCTCGGCGGCTCGGGCGCGGCCTTCGACGGTGTCCATGTCGGCTGCTCGCAGAACCCGGTTCACCCGGAACTCCAGGAACGGCCGGGCTTCTTTGACCGCCGCCGCAAGTCGATCGGGGTCGCTGAACGCCAGATCACCAGGATCGGCACCGACGGGAAGGTCGACGACTCGGACGTCGAGGTCGTACTGCTTTTCCCATTCATAGAACCGGGCGGCCGCATTCTGGCCGGCGTTGTCGCCATCGAAACTGAGGACGACCCGGTTGCAGTATTTCTTCAACTCTTTCACGTGCCGCTCGGTGAGGGCGGTGCCGCAGGTGGCGACCGCCCGAGGCACACCGGCGATGTTGTAGCCAATGACGTCGGTGTAGCCCTCACAGATCACTACTTCTTCGTGGGCCACGATGTCGCTCTTCGCGCGGTCCAGCCCGTACAAGACGCTGGACTTGTTGTAGACAACCGAGTCTTTGCTGTTCATGTATTTGGCGCCATCGCCGCCAGGCAACACCCGGCCACCAAAGCCGATGTAGTTGCCGCGTGCGTCACGAATCGGGAACAGCACCCGGGCACGGAACCAGTCCTGTTGCCGATTCCGTCGGTTGATCATTCCCAGGCCAGAGTCGACCAGGTCCTGGTTGGATGCTCGTAGGTGTTTCGCCAGCTGATCCCAGTCGTCGGGCGCCCAGCCCATTTGGAACTCACGGACCATCTGCCCGGTGAAGCCACGCTCGCGCAGGTAGGCCCTGGCCGGCGCCGCCGAGGGGCTGGTGAGCAACAGCTCGTGATACCAGTCGGCCGATTTGTGGATCAGCTCCTGAAGCTGTTCCTTACGTTTGCGGTCCTTGCCCTGGTTTGCGTCGGTGTAGCGAAGCTGGACCCCAAACTTGTTGGCCAGCCATTCGATGGCTTCGATGAAGTCGAACCCCTCCTTCTCGCGCACAAAGGTGATCACGTCGCCCTTTACGTGGCAACCAAAGCAGTAGTACAGACCTTTCTCGGCGTTGACGCTGAAAGAACCGGAACGCTCGCTGTGAAACGGACAGAGCCCGCTAAACCGGGTACCCACCCGTTTGAGCTGGGTGTAGCCGCTCACTACCTGCACAATGTCGCTGACGTCTTTCACCCTTTGGATGTCTTCGTCAACGATCCCCACGGTCCAAGGATAGGAACCCGAGCACGAGCCTGCTCACAAAACCAAGCCGGACCTGCCGCATCCGGATGCCGCCAGTTTCGCTGCTGAAACGCCGTGCATCCGGATGCACGCCGTCCAGGGCACAACCGGCTGTCGCACCCCCAGCGCAGGCTAGAGACATGACACCGAGGCGGAATACATCAACCGATCACATCATCATGGCGGGGGCGGCCAAAACCGGGATCGTCACCTCCCAATGGCTGCAGACCCAAGGGGTGAGTCGGGCCACCATCGGCCGTCGGGAGAACGTCGGGCAGCTCGACCGGATGAGCAGAGGTGTCTACCTGGTGCCCTCCCTGCGCCGGCCCGATTCCCCGCTCCATGCGGCCCTTGTTGCCCTGCCTGAATCGGCTGTTGGGTTCGAAAGCGCTGCGGTTCGCTACCGGTTTCCCATCCGGTCCATGCGATTGGTGGTGGTGCAGCGCGACTGCACGCGGCTCAGGATCCCTGGCGTCACCATTCTTCGCAATCGAAGTTTCAACCTGGAAACGACCGTCACACGAGAAGGGCTACGGCTCACCAGTCCAGAACAGACGCTGTTCGACGTCGCCCGAAACACATCAGGCCCACGTCTCAGCCATCTCCTAGAGACGCAGTTCGTCGCAAAGCTGCCAACTGCCGAGGCATTCGAGCAATTCGTCGCGACCCACGCCCGTCACGGCGTGAAAGGAATCGCAGGTCTGCTGCAAGCTATGGACCATCTGCTGGACGACCAGCCATTCCCCGACTCAGTCCTGGAGAAGATCATGTTCGACGGCCTCGCCCAACGGGGAGTCCGGCTCACCCGGCAGTTCACTCCCCCGTGGTACGACGGTGTCCGCGGCATCGTCGATGCAGCCGAAACGATCGGGCGCACGATCGTCGAGGCTGACGGTCGGCGATTCCGCCAAGTGACCGCCGCCCACGACAATGATCGCCGCCGATCTCTCACCGCGATGTCCAACGACTTCGCCATCGTGCGCGCCAGCCACCAGATGATGACCCGGGAGGCGTCACAGACCTTCGACCAAATGGCTGAGATCATCATCAAACGTCGCGACACCGCGACGCAAAAGCACGCGGCCTAGCCGGACCTGCCGCATCCGGATGCCGCCAGTTTCGCTGCTGAAACGCCGTGCATCCGGATGCACGCCGTCCCCGGCACAAGGAACGAGCGCTACAGCTTGTCGTTGATCCAGTCGGCGACACCCTCGAGGGAGATGCGCTCCTGGGCCATGGTGTCGCGTTCGCGGATCGTCACGGCGCCATCTTCGAGCGAGTCGAAATCGAAGGTCACACAGAACGGTGTACCGATCTCGTCCTGGCGGCGATATCGCTTGCCGATGTTCTGGGTCTCGTCGTAGTCGGTGTTGAAGTGACCGGCGAGATCGGCAAACAGTTTCTGACTCGGCTCGGCCAGCTCGGGCTTCTTCGAAAGAGGTAGGACCGCAGCAGTAAAGGGCGCAATTCTCGGGTGAAGCTTGAGCACGGTGCGCTTTTCGTCGTTCACCTCGTCTTCGTGATAGGCGTCCATCAGGAACGCCATCATCGTGCGGGTCGCTCCCGCGGCGGGTTCGATCACGTGCGGCACATACCGTCGGTCCCCGGCCTGGTCGAAAAAGTCCAACGACTTTCCGCTGTGCTCCGCGTGCTGCTTGAGGTCGTAATCGCCGCGGTTGGCGATGCCTTCGAGCTCGCCCCAGCCCCAGGGGAACATGAACTCAACGTCGCTTGTGCCCGAGCTGTAGTGGCTGAGCTCATCGTCGTCATGAGGGCGGAGCCGCAGCGACTCGGGGTCCATGCCGTGATCCACGTACCACTGCATCCGCGCCTCACACCAGTACGCGTACCACTTCTCGGCGTCCTCGGGCGGAACGAAATACTCCATCTCCATCTGTTCGAACTCGCGGGTGCGGAACACAAAGTTTCCGGGGGTGATCTCGTTCCGGAAGCTCTTGCCGATCTGGGCGATTCCGAATGGTGGTTTCTTGCGGGTGGCGTTCTGAACGTTGGAGAAGTTGATGAACATTCCCTGGGCGGTTTCGGGCCGCAGATATGCCTCGGCGCCCTTGCCGGCAACCGGGCCAGCTTCGGTCTTGAACATCAGGTTGAACTCGCGAGCTTCGGTGAAGGAATGCTGCTTGCCGCAGTTGGGGCAGGTGTCCGGATCATCCAGGGTGTCTTCGCGGAACCGCTGACCACATTCTTTGCAGTCGACCAGCGGGTCGGTGAAGTTCGACAGGTGACCTGACGCCTCCCACACCTGCGGTGGGCCGAGGATCGACGCGTCGAGGCCCACCACGTCGTGGCGGAGCTGAACCATGGACCGCCACCAGGCGTCTTTCACGTTGCGAAGCATGAGGACACCCACGGGCCCGTAGTCGTAGGTGGACCGAAAACCGCCGTAGATCTCCGCTGATGGAAAGACAAAACCGCGACGCTTGCAGAGGTTCACGACTTGATCGAACAATTCCGGACGGGGCTCAGCCATGGCCGAAAGGCTAACGGGTCATTTCCAAGGAGGCAGCGAGTATGACGAGCGACCGCCTGAAAGCTGTCAGCCCTGCGTGGATCCCTTCTGACGCGATCCCGCCCCCATCCAAGCATTGAGAGTGCTGAGAGGCAACAATGGTGCGGTGAACGCTCCGTCGCAGCCCTCTTTGCTGCCCCGTCGAATTGCAGCCTCGCTGGTCGACCTCGGCCTCGTCGGTGGCCTCTGGCTGCTTGTCTTGTACCGCCTCGCCGTGCGCTTCGAGATTGCGCAACGCGAACCCAACGGCACACCGATCTATGCCCAGAACCAGCGGGAGGCGCTTGCCGACATCGCCGAGGGCCTGAATTTTGGCCGCGTGTTCGGCGACTTCTACTACTCGATCCATGGACGCGGGCTCGTTCTCGGCTTCTTGTCACTCATCATTTTCTCCCTCATCGCGTGGGTGCTGGTTCCGGCTAACACCGGCTGGTCCGCTGGCCACCGGGCGCTCGGACTCCAAGTGACCGACATGAAGGGCAACAAGCCACCTCTCGACAGTTACCTTCGGCGCTATCTCGTGGGCCTGGTCGATCTTTTCCCTTACGTAATTCCCGGGCTTCTCGGCTGGGTGATCGCTTCCCGCAACGAACACAACCAGCGCATCGGTGATCTCAGCGCCGACACCAAAGTGGTCGCGGCCACCACCCAACCACTGGACCCCGTGCCCGAGGTGACCACCACGGTCATCCGCCCAAGCGACAAGACCGCAGGCTCAATGCCGCCCGCACCGGCGAACCCGAACGAGATGGTGGACCTCGAGGAGGCGCTGGCCGGGCACACCCTGGAGACCGAAGAGCCCGCCTACCCCGTGATGAACCTGGAGCACACCGCCGAGGTTGTTCCCACGATCGAATCCGATCCACCGCCTCCAGCCGGGCGCGAAATCGCGCTCAGCGAATCCATCCCCCTGACCGATGGTGCTCCAACCGACAGCAGCTTCGTGGCGTCGCTCACCGAACACGAAGAGGAAATGCTCAGCGATTCCGACGGCGATGTCGTCGACCTTCCTGAGACCTCGTTTGCCGAGAACTGGCACTTCCCCGAAGCACAAGACGCACCGGTCTGGACGCCGGAGCCCATCTCCAACAACGGACCGAAAGCCGCCGTTCAAGACGAGGCAGCGGACACCGCAGAGGCTGACGTGGAAGCCTCGGAGGGTTCAGCTCCTGAGGAAGCCGAGACCGCGGCCGCAAGCGCGGCAGGCATGGGTGACCCGGTCTGGAACGAAGAATGGGGCGCATGGCTGTACTGGGATGCCAAGGGCGGCAAGTGGCTACGCCACGATGCTGAAGACGGTTGGACCCCGATCGGTGATTCTCAGAAGGCATAACGGAGCGCCGTCCGTTACATCATCGAAGGTACGGTGCTTCCTGTGATCGATCCTCAGCGCGTCCCGATCCACCTTGCGTGCGTCATGGACGGCAACGGCCGGTGGGCTGAGCAACGAAACCTGGTTCGTACCGACGGTCACGCCGCAGGCGAGCAGGCCTTGGTAGACACGGTCGATGCGTGCCTGGAGTTAGGCATCAAGTGGCTCACGGTCTATGCCTTTAGTACCGAGAATTGGCGTCGTCCGGTGTCCGAGGTTCGCTACCTCATGAACTTCAACGAGCAGCTATTACTGCGGCGCCGGGATGAGCTGAACGAAAAGGGTGTCCGAATCAAGTTTGTTGGACGACGCGATTGGCGCATCCCCCGCAAACTCCTGCGCCGAATCGAAGAGACCGAAGCGCTCACCGCCAACAACGACGTCCTGACGCTCAGCATTGCATTCAACTACGGCAGCCGCGCCGAGCTCGTAGATGCCGTGAAGGCCCTCAACGCCGAAGGAATCGAACCGAGCGAGGAGGCCATCTCCGCCAAGCTCTATGACCCGTCGATGCCCGAGGTAGACCTGTGGGTTCGGACCTCGGGCGAGCATCGAATTTCCAATTTTCTGTTGTGGCAGTCGGCCTATGCCGAGTTCGTCTTCGTCGATGCGTTCTGGCCCGACTTCGGCCGCAACGAAGTCCACGAAGCGGTGATCGAGTTTCAACGTCGGAATCGCCGCTTCGGCGGACTCTGATCCTTTCCGGTGGCGCTGTATCGAGACCAAGGGGTTGTGCTGAGAACGCACAAGCTTGGCGAAGCCGACCGAATCATCACTCTCTTCACCGCGGGCCACGGACGAATCCGCGCGGTTGCCAAGGGGATCCGCAGAACCAAGTCGCGCTTTGGTGCTCGGCTCGAACCGATGTCGTGGGTAAACGGTCAGTTCTACGAAGGTCGCAACCTCGACATTGTCACCCAGGTGGAAACCGCGCACCGGTTCGAGCATTTGCGAACCGACCCTGAACGTCTACACCGGGCCGCGGTAATGCTCGAGTCGATCGAACACACCACTCAAGAAGGTGGACCGGACCGGTCGATCTTCAATCTGCTGACCGGCGCACTGAGAGAACTGGACCGCACCGGCAACCACAGCGTGCTGCCAGCGTTCGTCGCCAAGCTCCTGATGTTGGAAGGTATCCAGCCGCAGGTCGATGAGTGTGTGCACTGCGGGCGAACCGAGGGCATCACCTCAATCAACCTTCACCAGGGTGGCGTGCTGTGCCGGGAGCATCGCTCCGGGCAACCGATCAGCGACGAGGTGAGGGTTGCCCTATCTCTTGTGTTTGCTGGAGAGGTTCGAAAGATGCTTGAGCAGACCGATAGCCGCGTTGCCGACGAGACCGAACTGCTGGCGATTCAATTGCTGGAGCAACACCTCGAACGTCGGCTCAAATCAGCCGGTGTGTTTCGCACCGCCCTTTAAGGCGTTGAAGTTAGCTCGGCTAACCGTCGCCCTCGGCGGGAGGCTCGGGATCGGTAGGCACCCACGTTGGTGGTGCGAACGTGACATCGGGGATCGTCACCTGGGTTGGCGGCGGGGCTGCAGTAGTCGGTGCCGCGGTTGTGGTCGGCCGACGGGTGGTGGCGGGACGACGAGTCGTTGGGGCGGCGGTAACCGGAGGAGCGGTGGTAGGAGCCACCGTCGAGGTGGTTGCTTCGGTCGTGGTGGTCGCCTCGGTGGTCGTGGTGGGCTCGGTTGTTGTGGATGCCTCGGTTACCGGTGCCGCGGTCGTAGCAGGAACGGTGGTGGCCGTGGTGGGTGGTGGCGGCACGGTGGTTTCGAGGAGGGTGGTTGGAGCCGAGGTCGATGGGGCGGTTTGGGTGACGCCGCCGACGGATGGTCCTGGCTGGGATTCTGCTTCGACGGTTGAACCGTTGCCGAGGATCGTGACGCTCACCGACGCCGCCAGGGCCACAGCAAACAGCGAAGCGAGGACCATGGTTACCTTGCGCCGACGATCATTGTCTTCCTCGTTCGTGCGAGCGATCGTGGCTACCGAGAGACCGCTGCCTGCCGCAGCCGCTGCCACAGGAACCGATGGCTCTGGACGCACGATGGTACGGGTCGCTCCGGCCAACAGCGGACTGGGACGTCCCGTCTTACCCGAGCCAATGACGACACCGGAGTTCTTCGCGGACGGCCTAGGGCCACGGGGTTCGGGCCGCCCAAACACGCTGTTCGCGATCACGTGGTCAAGATCGACTCCGTCACGGCGATCATCGTCGTCGGATTCATCCTCGAGCGAATCGAGCAAATCGGTCACCGAAGTAGGGCGCGATGACAACAAGGCTTCCGCCATCGACGCCGCTTCTTCTTCGCCGAGCAGCCTGCGCTGCTTCGACATGCTTGGATCTCTCATAGGGTGCTTCCGCTAGACCTCAGGCGTCGCCCGACACCAAACCCCACACTACCGCCTAGCCTCATGGCTGTGTCCAGCATCTCCGACCTTCTGGGAAGTGTTACTCAGGGCGTACTAGGCGGTGGGGAGGATAGGCCTGGGCAACGGCAGATGGCTGAGCTGGTAAACGACGCTGTTCGGGATGCCGGAACCGCGGTTGCCATCCAGGCCGGTACTGGCACCGGCAAGAGTATTGCCTACCTGACGCCGGTCGTTCAGGCGCTTACGGACCAAAAAATCGAGCGGGCGATCATCGCCACCGCCACGATCGCTCTCCAAGACCAGCTCCTCAGCTCCGATGTACCCACAACTGTCGACGCGTTGGGGGCCGATGTCACCGCTGCGGTTCTCAAGGGCCGATCCAACTACCTGTGCCTGCAACGACTAGACGAGCTGAACGAAGCCGCTCTCACCGAACAGCAGCAACTCTTACCCGGATCCGACGCCCAGTCACACCTGCCATCGATCAACGACTGGGCCGAATCCACCACCAGCGGCGACCGAGAAGAGCTGGTGCCCGCTCCTCCGGCCGCGGTCTGGCGAGCGGTAAGCGTGGGCCCCGACGAGTGCCCGGGCGCCGCCAAATGTCCACGAGGCTCCGACTGTTTCGCCGAGAACGCCCGAAACACCGCCACCGGGGCGGACATCGTTATCACCAACCATCACTTCTACGGCCTTCATATGGCCTCCGATGGCGTCCTGCTTCCGCCCCATGAGGTCGTCGTGTTCGACGAGGCCCACCACCTCCCCGACGTGATCAGTTCCACCAGCGGTGCCGAGCTCAGCGGCGGACGTTTCAGAAACATCGCCCGGCGAGTTCGCTCTCTGCTCACCGAGGCCGACGTCCCCGACCTTCTGATCCGCAGTGCGGACGACCTACCCGACCAGTTGCGAGGAGGTCTGGGCAGTCGGATGGCCATCGGCGCCGAGCTGCAAGCGGTGTTGCTCGCTGGCCGAACCCGCTGTGAAACAGCCGTAAAGGAGCTGCGGTCGGTAACGAAGAACGCCGAGTCGGGCGGCACCAAGATCGACACCAAGACCGCGACCCGGATCGAACGGGCGATGCGCATGCTGACCTCGCTCATCGACGACATCGACATCGTGATCAACGCCGACCCCGAATCGACCGTTCTCTGGGTCGACGGCACGCCCGGCAACCCGACCCTCAAGGCAACACCGATAGACGTGTCATCGCTGTGCCAAGAATGGCTATGGACCGGACAGTCGGTCGTCCTCACCAGCGCCACCCTTTCACCCGAAATCGGGTCCAGCCTGGGCCGCCCCGAACTCACCATTGACCATGTCCCTTCGCCATTCGACTACGCCGAACTGGGACTGCTGTATTGCCCGTTGCACCTTCCCCTTCCGAAAGACCCCTCGTATCCAGAGCAGAGCCGGCGCGAAATCAAAAGGCTGGTCGAAGCCGCTGGCGGACGAGCGCTTTGCCTGTTCACGTCGTATCGGGCCATGGAAGGTGCGGCCGAGTATCTCGAAGAAGAACTGGATGCCGACATGACCGTGTTGGTGCAGGGCACCGAATCCAAGGCGGAGTTGATCCGCCAGTTCGTCGACACCGACGAAGCGGTGCTGCTGGCGACCATGAGCTTTTGGCAAGGGGTCGACCTCCCCGGTGACGACCTCACACTCGTCACCATCGACCGTCTGCCGTTCCCCCGACCCGACGATCCCGTTCTTTCAGCCCGCCGAGATCGACTGGGGAGCTCAGCGTTCCGAATGATCGATCTACCCCGAGCCGCCACCTTGCTCGCCCAGGCTGCCGGCCGGCTGGTACGGAGGTCCGATGACCACGGTGTTGTTGCTGTGCTCGACAAACGGCTGGCCGTCAACAAGAGCTATCGGTGGGACCTCATCAATGCGCTGCCACCGTTCAAGCGGACCAAGGAACCCGAAGAGGTCTATCAGTTTCTGCAGTCGCTCGACACCTAGTCTCGAACAAGCAGTCCGGCCTGAGACTCCCGTTCTTGGGCAGTGGTAGACGTGGTCAGCTGGGCGTCGGGGGCGAGGCCGAGCGCATCGGCGATCAGGCGGGCGAGGGCATCGTAACCGTCCAGGTTCGGATGGAAACCATCCTCTCGTAACAGGGCGGGTGTGGCGATCTGGTGCCAGTCGACCAGCGTGACGTGCGCGTGTTCATCGGCGACCGCCTGCAATTCGATGTTGGCGGGATCGGTGTAGGGGCGGTCCACACGTATGTTCACCAGCACAATCTGTCGGTCTGCGAACTTCTCAAACTCTGCAGAGTAAGTAGAACCGACGTCGGGCCACCAACCGTTGGTGCCCAGGTGAACCACGAGCGCTTGCGGAACCTGGTGCGCTTCCAAGACGGTTGGTAACTGCACGGCGCTACGCGAGACCTCGGTGTCATAGATGGTGTTTGGCCCGAACGAATACTGCAGCAAACGCAGGCCTTCCAGGATCGAATCTCCAACCATGAGCACGCCAGGCGGATGGGGACTTGTCGTTGGCGGGAATGTGGTCGTCGCCGGAACGGTCGTGGCGGGGGCGGCACTGGTGGACGACACAACGGTGGACAAAACCACAGTCGAGGAGACGGTTGACGATGAGGCAGGTGCCGAAGTTGCCGGCACGGTGGTTTGTGAGTCCGTGGTCAGCGTGGGGGCGCTGTCATCGGCCCCGAACGGAAGCGAGTCGGGACGCGAGCACGCGGCCGCGGCGGCACCCAGCGCGGCGGCCACCGCGATGAGAAGAAAGAGGCGCTTCAGCACCGGTTCCTATCGGCCCTGGCACCGGTCCGCTAAGCAAACACGCGGTCGCCAGCTGGCAGACTGTTTCTATGACCTCGAGCCGACATGTTGTCCTGATGGGCCTTATGGGATCAGGCAAAACAACGCTCGGGCGCCAGTTGGCGTCCAGCCTCAACTGGAACTATTCAGATTCAGACGAGGAACTACAGCAACGGACCGGTCTCACCGGCGCCCAGTTTTCTGAGGCCCACGGAATCGATGCCCTCCACACGATCGAGGCCGCTCTGGTACTCATGGCTTTGGGATCGACCAGGCCAACCGTGATCACTGCCGCGGGGTCAACGATCGAGAACCCCATCGTGCGACGAATGATCGGCTCGGCCGCACACAGCGCCTATCTCGATGTTCCCGAAGAGGAGTTGGAGCGCAGGCAACTCACCGGTCATCACCGGCGAGCACTAGCTCCGGGCGAACTTGCTGCGCAGCTCACCCGGCGCGGCCCGCTGTTTGAAGAGGTCGCGGACATCACACTGCCCGCAGGCATCGAGCCCTCAGAGGCACTCACGATTCTGCGGGTGATGATCGATCGGCACCCCCAAGGGGAACGTGGCTAGAGCCCCTCGGACTCGGGCCACAGATCAGGGAACTCCGCAGGTCGCTTTTCCATTTGCGCGGTCATCGCTTCCTTCATGTCGTCGGAATCGAGTGCGCTGGCGTTCCAGTTGGCGATGAACTCCAATCCGTCGGCCACGGTGTGGTCACGCCCAAAGTTCATGGCCCGCTTGGTTCCCCATATGGCCATCGGGCTCTTGCTTGCGATCTCGGCCGCGGTGTCCATCACCGAATCCAGCATGGTCTGTTGGTCGGCGAACACCGCGTTGACAAAGCCGTGCTGCAGGGCCTCGGCTGCGGTCCACTTGCGACCGGTGAAGGCCAGCTCACGAACGATTCCTTCGGCGACGAGTTTGGCGAAGCGCGGCAGCGTTCCAACGTCGGCGGTCATGCCGATGTTCACCTCGGCGATGCTAAAGAATGCGTTCTCGGTGGCGTAACGCATGTCGCACGCGGTCACCATGTCGATCGCCCCGCCGACACATGCTCCTTGCACCGCAGCCAGGACTGGCACCCGAGCATTCTCCAGGGCGGTAAAGGTATCTTGCAGCTTCAGAATCAGCCCCCGCTGCCGCTCGTTCCGACGGCTACGAAACCCGCTCGGCCCGCTGCCGTTCAAATCATCGGTCGAACCAAACACGGCCAGGTCCATTCCCGAACAGAAGTGCTTGCCGTCGCCGCTGAGAACGATGGCCCGCACCGAACCCGACCGGCTGTGTTCGTTCACGATCTCGGGGAGCTCACTCCAGAACTCGGCGATCATCGAGTTGGCCTTGTCCGGCCGATTCATCTTGATGTGCGCAACCTTGTCGGTCACGCTTACGTCGAAGCACTGATATCCCATGGCGATCACCATAGTTTGGGCGGTGGCCGAGCTCCCAGTCCCCGGGCTTCACATTTCGAGCATGCGCTCCACACCATCGGCGGACTGTTGCCAGTTGGATTCGACACTCACCACAAGCTCGAGGTGGAAACCCTTCGCCAACTGCTTTCGCACGTTCGTCCCCACCATCTTCAGCACTTCGCCGCCTTTTCCGATCACGATGCCTTTCTGGCTGTCTCGCTCTACGAGGATCTCGACGGTGATGTGCTTGTCTCGCCACTCGATCACCCGGGTCGCAACGCTATGGGGCAGCTCTTCCCGGAGGACTCTGAACAGTTGTTCGCGAACCAGCTCGGCTACCCAACGGGCGTCGGATACATCGGTTACCGAATCGGTGGGGAACCACTGAGGTCCGAGGGGAAGTCGGCTGATGAGGTGGTCAACAAACGGCTGCATGCCCGCGCCGGTAAACCCTGAGACCGGGAAGTACGCGGAGCAGTCCAGCGGAGCCACGAGCGTCAGCTGCTTGCCGATCTCCTCGGGCTTCATCCCGTCGACTTTGTTGAGGACCAGGATGGTTCGTTCCGGTTCGATGGTCTGGGCCAAGAAGGCGTCGCCCTTGCCGTAGCCGGACCGGGCATCGATAACGAAGCAGACAAGGTCCGCCTCGCCTTTCCCCTTACGGGCGGTGCTGTTGAGTCGCTGGCCCAACGCCGTGCGGGGCTTCCCCACACCAGGGGTATCGACAAACACGATTTGCGCGTCGTCGGTGGTGAGCACGCCTCGAATCTGATGCCGAGTGGTTTGCGCCGTATTGGAGGTAATCGAGACCTTCTCGCCGATGATCTTGTTGACGATCGTCGACTTACCGGTGTTGGGGCGGCCATACATGGCCACAAACCCGGAACGGAATTCGTCGTCGGGCTTTTCGATCAGGGCATCACTCACGTCGCAACCTGTTCTGGACTGGGGGTGAGATTCTGTATTCGAACCCGAGTGATTCGTCGACCCTGCACCTTCTGGACCCGCAGCCTGACACCGTTGACATCGCAGGTTTCGCCAACTGCGGGAACACGCCCAAAGGCATCGATGACCAATCCGCCCACGGTGTCGTAGTCGCCTTCGGGCAGCTGCAGGTTACCAAGGTCGTTCAATTCATCTATCGGGATACGAGCATCGACGCCGAGCGAGCCGTCGGGCTGGCGTTCAAGCAGCGGCTCTTCTCGGTCGTACTCGTCCACGATCTCTCCTACCAGCTCCTCGATGAGATCCTCCAGGGTGACCAGTCCGGCGATGCCGCCGTACTCGTCTACCACCATCGCCATATGGAAGGTCTGACGCTGCATCTCGCGCAGCAGTTCGGCGACCTTTTTGGACTCGGGCACAAAGTGGCCGTCCCGCAGGAAATTGGTAACCGGGGCATCCACCAGGCCATCGAGCTCGGCCCGGATGAGGTCCTTCACATAGACGAGGCCGAGCACATCGTCGACGTTGTCGCCGATCACCGGGAGTCGTGAATATCCGGCCGCGCTGCTGAGCTCAAGGGCCTTCTCGACCGCGACGTCGGCATTGAAGCACGTCATGTCGGGTCGAGGAACCATGACCTCTCGCACGATCGTTTGGCCGAATTCGATCACGCTCTCGATGAGGTCACGATCGTCCTTTTCAATGATCTCGTCGGCCACCGCAGCGTCGGCGAGTGCGATGAATTCCTCGGGCACGGCAAATGGCCCTCGCCGCAGACCCTTGCCCGGCACGATGATGTTGGTGAGCACGATGAGACCCTGGGTAAGCAGCCGTAGCGGTGCCAGTCCGACCAGAGCGGCGACGCCGCGACCGAAGCTGAGAGCGAGGCGATCGCTGTGGAGAATTCCCCACGTGCGAGGTACGGCTTCGGCAAAAACGAACACAACCAGCAAATTGGCGCCGGTGATAACCAGCACCCAACGATTGTTGACCCACGAGTCGCTCAGCAGCGCAACCAGGGTGACCTGGGCCAAAATCGTGGCGAGGGCTACCAGCCGGAGAGGATTGACCAGGCTCTCGGGGCGGCTCAGCAACTCGGCGAGGCGCTCGGCCCGTTGGTCGGGAACATCATCGCCGTTGAGATGTTGCAGTCTGACCGCCGACGTGTTGGATAGAGCGGCCTCCATCATCACGAAGAACATGGCCATCAGTAGAAGAACAACTGCCACGAGCCCAGCCACGATGTCGATCACAGCTGGTCTCCAGGGTGTTCGAACCCGAACGACGCCAGGTAGTGACGCTCCTTAGACTGCATCAGCACGCGCTCGTCGTCCTCGGCATGATCATGCCCAATCAGGTGCAGTGCGGAATGAATCACCAGAAGATGCAGTTCTGCGTCCACCGAACCAGCATGGTCTGGCGCCTGCTCGTGCGCAATGTCCCAACACAAGACGATGTCGCCCACGTGAGGGGTGAAACCAAATGCGTCTCCCTCTGAAGGGTCATCCAGCGGGAAACTCAGCACATCGGTTGGGCCGGTTCCCTCCATATGTTCGATGTTCAGCGTCGTGATCGCTTCGGTGTCGACGACGATCACATCGACCGACCCTGCCACAACGCCTTCGCCCTCCAGGGTTTGAGAGACCGCTGTGCTCAGGCTGTCGGAAAGATCTGAGGGAATCGGCGGCGACGAGGCTCGTTGATCAGAGAATTGAACGGTGACGCCGGTCTCGCTGAGGTCCACAGAAAACGATGGTTCGGTCATCAGGAACGTTTACGTTTGGACGCTTCCGCTAGCACCTCGGAACGGTCGTACGCGTCCACGATGTCTTGCACGATTCGGTGACGGACCACGTCGGCGGAGGTGAGCCTGACAAACGCCAAACCCTCCACACCGGTAAGGATCTTCTCGGTGCCCCGCAAGCCGCTGCGACCGCCCTGGACATCGACCTGGGTTTCGTCGCCGGTGACAACCACCTTGGACCCAAACCCGATACGGGTGAGGAACATCTTCATTTGTTCGGGCGTCGTGTTCTGCGCTTCGTCCAGAATCACGAAGCTGTCGTTGAGCGTTCGACCACGCATGAACGCGAGCGGCGCCACCTCAACGGAGTTCTTGGCGAACATCTCGGCCAAACCTTCCGCCCCGACCATGTCTTGCAATGCGTCGTAGAGGGGCCGTAGGTACGGGTCGACCTTGCTGAGCAGGTCGCCGGGCAGGTAGCCGAGGCGCTCACCGGCCTCCACAGCTGGTCGGGTGAGCAAGATGCGCTCGACCTCACGGTTTTGCAGGGCTCGAACGGCACACGCCACCGCCAACCAGCTCTTGCCGGTACCTGCGGGTCCGATGCCGAAGGTGACCATGTTGGCCCGAATGGCATCGAGATACCGCTTCTGTCCCGCGGTCTTGGCTCGAACGCTCTTGCCCCGGGCGGTGGTCATTATTCGATCGCCAAAGACCTCCGAGGGCCGTTGGTTCTCGGCGATCATCGTGACCGCCCGTCGGACCTGCGCCGGTTCGATCGTTTCGCCACGTTCGACCACGAGGACCAATTCGGTCAGAATCTGGCCGGCCTTCTGGGCGTCGGGGCCGTCGATGGTGATCTCGTTCCCGCGCGCATGGACTTCGACATCCAAAACACGGGTAATCGCATCGAGGTTCTCATCACGTTGTCCGAGCAACTGCACCATGAGATGGTTGGCAGGGACGTGAATCTTCACGGGGGCGCTGGTGGTTCCTATGTGGTCAAGCCTAGCGCTGACCGCCGTCCGCCGCCCTGCAGTTGCCGTTCCGATGGTTAGAATCGGTTCTCGCCTCGAGGTCGGCGCCTTCAGCACCTCCATTCGCACATCTATCAGCAAATGGAGCAACGATGGAAGACCTTCCGACCCCTGGGACCCACTCGTTCATGACCGTCGACGCATTCGACGTCGAACTTGGAGCGGGCCCCGATTGCGCAATAGTCACCAAGGATCACAGCGGACCGATGGGCAGCCACGGACGCACCTCGGCCGAGCACGACCAAGCGATCGCACGGGAGAATGCATGGCTGCGGTCAGCCAGCGACGTGCCGGGGGTGGCCCGACTGGCGCCCGATTCGCCGTCGGAACAAGCCCCGGCCGTGCGCACGGTTTTCGCTGGCGGACGCACGCTCCGGTCGGACTGCCCCGGTGAACATGACACCGCCCTGGCTCTCTCGAGCGTTTGCCGCACGCTGGCCGAGCTGCAGAAGAAGCAGATGGTTCATGGCTCGGTTGCGCCCGAGCACATCATTATCGCTGCCGACCTCTCCACCACGCTGTGTAGCCCGAACACCTCGGGCGACCCCATCGACGACCTGATAGCGCTGGGTCAGTGCATCGAGTTCGCCACCGAGCAGTGGGCAACGCACTCTGATCGAATCGAAGACTGGCTGGTACTGGCCAAGCGCCTCCGCGACGGTGACCCCAGCCTTTCGCCCGAGCGGGTTGCCTCCAGCCTGCAGACGATCATCTCGCCACCCCCGCGTTCCACCAGGCCCAGGTTGGGCTGGCTCGCAGCGTTCGTTGCGATCAGCTGCGGCGCGGCACTCGGCTGGCTCATGATTCGGCAGGCTCCGTCGACTGCGCCTGGGGGCCCGGAGGTGGAGGTCGCCGGCATGATCGTGCGGGTTGGTGACCAGGGCCAGGTGGCGCTGACCCGTCCGGCCGATGCCTGCGGGTCCGCGCAAGTGTTTCTCCTGGACCCGACAACGTACCGAGTCTGGAAGTTCGACAACTTCACCTCGGGAATGACCGGTACGGCGATCGCCATGGTGCCCGGCGCCACCGAGCTAGTGCTGACAACCGACGGCCGGTGCGCGACGATGACCGCAAAAGGGCCGGCTGGTTCGGTTGTGCTGGAGAGCTAAATCCTGCGGGGTCTAGGCAGGAATAGACGTGAGACCGAGATCGAGGAGCCGGTCGACGGCGTGATCAACCTCGACGCCCAGGATGCACGCGACGGCTCGAAGGTCATCTTCACGGATGGTGAGGACCCGTCCGTTGAAGTCTTGACGCTGTACCTGGATCATGCCGAGGTAGCGGGAGAGCATGTCGCCCTCGGGGCCGGCGAGCTCGTGGAGGTGGGTGAGGTCGATGGTGACCCCGGCACGGCCGGTCTTCTCGGTGAGGTCGAGCACGCTGGGCTTGATTCCCACCTTCGTTGCTCGTGGAAGGAGCTGATCTACGGGGACCTGGTAGAACTCGGCCAGACGCTGCAGCCGGGGCACGGAAATGGCCCGCTCGCCACGTTCGTAGGCGCCCAAGACCGACGCCTTGAACTCCTGGCTCGATTCAGATTCGACATCCTGAAGCGAGAGACGCTTTTGGCGACGGATGGCCCGTAGCCGCTCACCTACCCGACGTCCGTATTCGGAGTCGTTGCCCTCGTTGGTCTCGTTCTCGTTCATAACCCCTCGCGATCGTCTCGTCGGTTTCTCCCCAACCGAACTGCCCGGTGAACCGTAATCGGATCGTTACGCACCATCAACCACGAAGGGTGCCCGAATCTCAGATCTACCAACTTATTTTCCATCAGAGAGGCTTTCACGTAGCGCGGCGAGAGCAACGCCACCCGCGAGAACCGCAGTCTCTGCCCTCAAGACTCGGCCAGGAAGACCACAAAGGGGAGCCAGCCCGCGCTCGAGATCGGACCATCCGCCCTCCGGGCCCACGGCCACCGAAAGTGGCCTATTTACTGGACATTCTTGTTGCATCAGCGGCTCACCGGCAGGGTCACAGAGACGCGCGTGCGGCCAGTGGTTCACGAAGTCAGAGACCGACATGACACCATGAAGTGCGGGTCGAAACGGCTGACGCGACTGAAGACACGCCTCGCGGACGGTGACGGACAGTTTTCTCAGAAGTCGTTCAGCCCGCGCCGCGTCGTAGGTAACGATCGATCGGTCGGTTCGCAGGATCACGATGTCATCTACACCGAGCTCGGTGAGTTTCTGCACCAGACCTTCGGGCTTTACCCGTTTGGTTGGAGCGAAGGCCATCACCAGGCGCGTCACCGGGGGCACCGCCTCTACCGGATCACCACACACGAGCTCCCCGTCGGCACCGGCGATCGCCGCCGGGCGCCACGTGCCGCGCCCGTCGCCGACGTTCAGCTGATCTCCGATGGCGTAGCGGAGCGCTCGGGTCAGGTGGTCTCGGTCCGGCGCCGCCAGGGCCGGCAGGGCGAGGTCATCAACGAACACGAGCGGGAAACTCCGCAGCCGTTGGGCGGGGTCGGTAAACGAGGAGACCTCGGACATGGCGCCTGAATCGAACTAGGAGAAGGCCGACTTGATTCGACTCATGAAGCCTTCGGGAGCGTCGGCCACAGCATCGCCGCGTTCACCTGCGAACTGGCGAAGGATGGCTTCCTGCTCGGCGGTGAGATCCGACGGGGTCTGCACCCGTAGCTCGAGCAGAAGGTTTCCGCGTCCTCTCCCCCGCAGGTGAGGAACGCCGTGATCGCCGATCTTGAAGATTTTGCCAGCTTGGGCGCCGCGTGGGATGTCGACATCGACTGGACCGTCGAAGGTGTCGAACTGAACGGTTGCGCCCAGCGCTGCCTGCGTGAAGGGCACGGTCAGCGAAGCACGCAGGTCATCGCCTTCGCGGGTGAACACCGGATGTTTCTTTACCCGCACCTCTACATACAGGTCACCGGCGGGGCCACCGCGTGGACCGACGGCGCCGCGACCGTTGAGCCGCAAGGTGCGACCGTGGTCGATTCCGGCCGGCACATCGATCGTGTACTGCTGATCCTTTATCTCTCGCCCCTCGCCAGCGCAGTTCGAGCATGACTCGCTGACGGTTTTGCCTTCGCCACCACAACGAGGACACGCGGAGGACGTGACCATTTGACCAAGGATCGACTGACGAACCTGGCGAACCTGTCCGGCTCCTTGACATTGGCCGCAGGTTTCGACCTTGGCGCCGGGGGCGGCACCACTGGCGTCGCAGGTCTCGCACGCAATCGCGGTGCGAACCTTCACTTCGCTCTCGGTGCCGGTGATCGTGTCGTCCAGGTTGATCTCCAGAACGGTTTCCAGGTCGACTCCACGATTGGAGACCCGCTGGCCACCGCCCTGTCCGCCCACATTGAAGAACGCTTCGAAGATGTCGCCCAGGCCACCGTTGCCAAAGACATCGCCGCCACCGAAGCCACCAAAACCGCCACCGCCGGGTTCGGCGGTCCCGAAACGGTCGTAGTTGTCGCGCTTCTGCGGATCCTTCAGGATCTCATAGGCCGACGAGAGTGCCTTAAAACGTTCCTCGGCATTGGGATCATCGGGGTTCGCGTCGGGATGAAGCTCGCGCGCCTTCTTGCGATAGGCCTTCTTCAGTTCGTCGGGCGTGGCGGTTTTGGGCACGCCGATTACGTCGTAGAGGTCTGCCATGAGGCCCTACCTTTCGTTCAAGCGCTGTTCGAGTTGACGGCTCACCACGGATACCGCCGCCAGGGATTCTCGATAGTGCATTCGGGTGGGGCCGAGAACGGCAATTGAACCACTGACTTCTCCGTCGACTCGGTAGGGGGAAACAACAACACTGCACTCTTCCAACGGCTCGACGCCGGTTTCAGTTCCAATCGCCACTCTCATGCCGCGATCAAGCACATCGCTGATGAGCTTCACCACGAGGAGCTGCTGTTCAAGGATGGTGAGCACCTGCCGCACCGACTCGACCGCCTCAAACGACTGGGCCACGTTGGAGGTTCCGTTGACGTAAACACGATCGTCGTCGTTCCCACCCACAATCAGGCCAAAGACCCGGTGGGTGAGCTCGTCGAGTTCCCCATCGCCGGTGAGTTTTGGGGCGTCGAGCTTCTCGTCCAGTCGACGGTCGACCAACGCTGCCCGCAGACAGTCTTGGAGGTGATCCACCGTTTCTGCAGCCACGTCAGAGTCGAAATCGACCGGGTACCGATACACCTCGCCGGTGCTATCGACCGCGACAACGAGCACGTTGGTGGGTGCCATCGGAACTACCTGAACCGACTTGATCTGGCGTGGGCTCGCGCCCAGGTCGACCACCACCGCGGTGTACTTGGTGAGGTTGCTCAGAAGTCCGGCCGTCTGCTCCAGCCGACCTTCGATCTGGCCCTCCATGCGCCGGAAGAAGGTGGTCACCTGCTCCGAGGTCGAACCATCGAGGGTCACCTCACCGAGCTTGTCGACAAAATGCCGATATCCCTTCTCGGTGGGGACCCGACCGGCACTGGTGTGGGGCTGCCACAGATAGCCATCGGTCTCGAGGCTGGCCATTTCGTTTCGGATGGTGGCCGCGCTCACATCGACCTCGGCCGCTTTGCGAACCGCGCCGGATCCGACCGGCTGAGCGGTCTCGATGTACTCGCCAACGATGGCGCTCAGAATGGCGGCCTTGCGGTCATCCAACACAGTCCGGCGATTTTACCGCCAACTCACGGTCCTCAGCGGCACCCACGGCCAGCTAGCGATTCTTGTTCCGCTCCAGAGCTTCCAGTCGTTCGGCCGCATGATCAACCATCGGAGGCGGATAGGCCGCCGGTGCACCGTTGGGATCGGCGGAGGGTTCGTGAATCACGTTGTCGCCGAGGTGGGCGATCTCTGGCACCCAGGCCCTGAGGTACTCCGCTCCCTTGTCGAACTTTGCGCTCTGCGTTGTGGGGTTGAACACCCGATAGTAAGGCGACGCATCCGTGCCAGTGCCTGCAACCCATTGCCACCCGTGGTTGTTGCTCGCAAGATCTCCGTCGACCAGATGACGCATGAAGAATCGCGCCCCCCACTGCCACGGCAGATGCAGGTCTTTCACCAGGAACGATGCGGTAATCATCCGCACCCGATTGTGCATCCATCCTTCGGCTACCAACTGCCGCATACCGGCGTCGACGATCGGATAGCCGGTCTGACCAGCACACCATGTCTCGAACCGTTGGCGGGCGACGGGGCCGCTGTCGGTCGCCACCACGTTCCTCTGAACGTATGCCTCACGGGCAGATTCGGGGCGATTGAACAAGACCTCGGCGTAAAAGTCCCGCCAGCACAGCTGCCGCACGAACTCCTGCTCCCCCACGCTGTCACCCAACCTCTCCATAACTTGCAATGGGTGGACCGTGCCCCACTTGAGATAGGCGGAAAGCCTCGATGTTCCGTCGATACCGGGAAAATTGCGCGTGTCGGGATAGTTCGATGCGATGTCGCGTTGGAACAGGTCGAAGCGATCCCAGGCCGCTTCAGCGCCCGGTTCTGGAAGCGACGTGGCGGTTGGTTGCGGCACCGACGGAATGCCATCCCCTGCTACCTCGGGGCCGAATTCAACCTCTCTGGTGGCGGCCGGGGCGGCTGGCACCTGTTGGATCCATTGCTTGTAGAAGGGCGTGAACACCTTGTAAGCGGTACCGCTCTTGCTAAAGACGTTGCCTGGTGGGATCACGTAGTTCGATGATCGATAGTGCGTGGAGATTCCCCTGCTTGCGAGAAACTCCCCTACCGCAGTGTCTCGGTTTCGGCCGTAGGGGCCGAAGTCGTCGGTCGCATACACCGACGCGGCGCCCACTTCATCGGCGATCTCGTGCAAAACGGTTGCAGGATCGCCATGGCGCACCACCAGCCGCCCGCTGAGTTGCCGGTTGAGGTCAGCGAGGGAACCGGCGAGGAACCACTGACGATTGGCCCCCGATGGAGCCCACAGTGCATCGTCGATCACAAAGACCGGAACGATCGGGCCCGCCGCAGCTGCTTCGGCCAGTGCACCATTGGCCTCCACCCGTAGATCCCGTCGAAACCAAAAGAGCACCGGTGCAGACACGGCCCTAGTCAAGCATCTGATCCGGGGGCGAGCCCACCCGGCCGCCGCGCTGACCAATGGGGTCAGACCCCATTGCAGACCTGATGGGGTCAGACCCCATTAGGCGCGTAGAGCGACAAAACTGAACAAGCTGCACCGTGGCGATGCAGCTTGTTCAAAGATCAGGAGGGCCGCTGGCCCGAGAGCAGAGTTGCTAGGCAGACGCTGCTTCGGAGTTGCGAACCCGTGCGATGAGGCGGCTCTTCCGACGAGCGGCGTTGTTCTTGTGCATGATGCCCTTTTGCTGGGCCATGTCGATGCGCTTGATCGCCATGCGAAGCATTTCCTCTTGCGCATCGGTACCGGCGGCGGCTTCAGCAGCCTTCTCGCGGGTCTTGAGCTCGGCGCGCACGGCTCGGTTACGTAGACGAGCCTTCTCGTTCTGACGGTTGCGCTTGATTTGGGACTTGATGTTTGCCACGAATTCGTACCTTGTTCGGTTAGGCCTGCACCGACGGATGCAGACCGATTGAGGATAGCGGCCTAACAGGCGCTCCCCACAGCTACCGTATAGACCCAGTTCTTTCCTCTCCAGAGAAGCGATCTCCTCCCCCTGATGTCATCCAAGCCAACGGACCAATCAAAGATCCGAAACCTCTCGATCATCGCCCACATCGACCATGGCAAGTCCACACTGGCCGACCGGATGCTGGAGCTGTGCGGAGCGGTAGAGGCCCGCGATATGCGGGCTCAATATCTGGACAGCATGGACATCGAACGTGAGCGCGGCATCACGATCAAGCTCCAGAGCGTTCGCCTGGACTGGAAGGGGCATGTGATCAACCTGATCGATACCCCTGGCCACGTCGACTTCGGCTACGAGGTCAGCCGTTCCTTGGCCGCGTGTGAGGGTGTTGTGCTGGTCATCGATGCTGCCCAAGGCATCGAGGCCCAGACCCTGGCCAACACCTACCTGGCGCTGGAAAACGATCTGGAGATCGTGGCGGTTCTCAACAAGATCGACCTGCCGGCGGCCGATCCCGACAAGTACGCGATGGAGATCGAGAACATTCTTGGCATCCCCGCCGAGGACATCATTCGAATCTCGGCCAAAACCGGCAACAATGTCGAAGCGGTGCTCGATGCAATCGTCGATCAGATCCCCGCACCCGAAGGCGACCCCGACGGCGAACTGCAAGGTCTCATCTTCGATAGCCACTTCGATAGCTATCGCGGCGTGGTGTCGAGCATCCGGGTGATGAACGGAACGATGAAGAGCCGGGAGAAGCTGCAGTTCATGCAGGCCGGCGCTACCCACGACGCCGACGAGATCGGCGTGCGCACACCAGACAACTCCCCCGTCAAGGAGCTCGCGGCTGGCGAAGTGGGCTACCTGATCGCTGGCATCAAGGACGTTCGCGAAGCCCGCTCGGGTGAGACCGTCACGTCGTTCGCAAACATGGCGACCGAACCCCTCGACGGGTACCGGGAGCCTCAGCCAATGGTCTTCTGCGGGCTCTATCCGGTAGACGGCGACGATTACGAACCCTTCCGCGACGCGCTGGAGAAACTACGACTCGACGACGGCAGCTTCACGTTCGAACCCGAGACATCAACGGCGCTCGGTTTCGGCTTCCGCTGTGGCTTCCTTGGCCTGCTGCATATGGAGATCGTGCGGGAGCGTCTGGAACGAGAATTCGACCTCAACCTCATCGCCACGATTCCCAGCGTCGAATATCGGATCGATATGACCAACGGCGACGAACGAGTGGTCGACAATCCGTCCGCCCTCCCCGATCAGGTCGAGTGGAACGCCATCTACGAGCCCTACCTCAAGGCGTCCATGATCGCCCCGAGCGACTACACGGGCACGCTTATGGAGTTGTGTCAGACCCGTCGGGGCCAGATGGACGCCATGAACTACCTCTCCCCGGAACGAGTGGAGCTGGTTTACAAGATGCCCTTGGCCGAGGTGGTCGTGGACTTCTTCGACCAACTCAAGAGCCGGACGGCGGGCTATGCCTCGCTCGACTATGAACCGGTTGGCTATGAAAAGGGCGACCTCGTGCGGGTCGACATCTTGTTCAACAGCGAGCGGGTCGACGCCTTCAGCACCATCGTGCACCGAGACAACGCGTACGACTACGGGCGCAAGACCGCGGAAAAGCTGAAAGAGATCATCCCCCGCCAGCAGTTCGAGGTACCGATTCAGGCGGCGATTGGCGGCAAGATCATCGCCCGCGAGACCGTGCGAGCCTTTCGTAAGGACGTGACCGCCAAGCTGTATGGCGGCGACGTGACCCGTAAGAACAAGCTGCTCAAGAAGCAGAAAGAAGGCAAGAAGAAGATGAAGAACATCGGGACGGTGCAGATTCCGCCCGACACCTTCATCCGAGCCCTCCGCCTCGACGACTAGGCCCGTGGTCACCTCATTCGATCATGACCGGTCCTGACGTATCCGCTAGTGTTACAAGGGCAGCGATCGCCAGTAGCCGCTGAATGATCGCTGCCCTCGTCTGTGGACCGACCCCTACTCCTTCGTCGGCCTCGATCTATCGTCTTCGGGGTGTCGGGATGGCACGACCCCCACGGCGGGGCCTGAAGCCACGCCGCAGAGGTGCGGACCATGCGGGTGCCGGGAACCGGCAGAGGGGGGTGACGGGATCACGAGATTTCGAAGCCGTTCTGAGACTTTGACTCGCTAAACCACAGGGCACTCTTCTTGGGGATACGTTCCAGCGTTTCGTAGTTGACTTCTACGATTCCGAAGGTTGGCCCGTAGCCCCACGCCCACTCGAAATTGTCGAACAACGACCACACCAGATACCCCTCGATCGGGACTCCATCTTCGATAGCTCCATGCACCTGGGCCATGTGGGAACGGATGTAGTCGAGCCGGTCATCGTCGACGATTCGATTCTCGTCGCGAATGTTGTCCGGCATCGGGCAGCCGTTTTCGGTGATCAGGATCGATGGGACGTCATAGCGGTCGTTGATCCACCGCAACAGCTTGCCGAACGACGGCGGATGCAGCTCCCACCCCATCGTGTTCTGCGGCGTCCCCTCGGGAAGCTCGAAGCTGTCATCGGCGGAAGCAAACTCTCGGGTGTAGAAGTTGACACCCAGAAGATCGATGGGCGCCGAGATGATTTCCATATCGCCGTCTTGGATCTCGGATCGGTCCCAGCCCACATGATCGGCGGTGTCTTCGGGGTAGCCGAGACCAAAGACGGGGTCGGAGTACCAGTGGTTCTCCAGGTGGTTGCGGTGATAGGTCTCCACTCGATCCGCTTCGGAGTCGGTAGCGGGTTCGAGCGGCGTGAAATTGATGACGATGGCCAGCCGAGCATCGGGTGCACCCGCCCGAATGCGTTCCCCGGCAAGCCCATGTCCTAGCAGCAGGTGGTGCGATGCAGCCAAACCCATCTCCATGGACGTATGACCAGGGGCGTGTTCGCCAACGACGTAGCCGTGGTTGGCAGAAACGAACGGCTCGTTGAGCGTGGTGAAGGTCTTGACCCTGTCCCCGAGCCGGTCGACGACCGCCTCGGTGTAGTCGGCGAACGCATAAGCGGTGTCTCGGTTTACCCAGCCGCCGTTGTCCTCGAGACTCTGCGGTAGATCCCAGTGATACATGGTGGGAAACGGTTGAATACCCGCCGACAGGAGCTCATCTACGAGACGGTCATAGAAGTCGAGCCCTGCGGAGTTGACCGCTCCAACACCGTCGGGCACGACCCGTGTCCATGCGATCGAGAATCGGTAGGCATCAAACCCGAGCTGCCGCATGAGAGCGACGTCTTCGACGTACCGGTTGTAGTGGTCACAGGCCACGTCACCGTTTGACCCGTCCTTGATGTTGCCCGGCACCGAGCAGTAGGTGTCCCAAATAGAAGGCGATTTGCCATCGGTGGTTGGGGCGCCTTCGATTTGGAACGACGACGTCGCGGAGCCCCAGATGAACCCATCAGGAAAGGTCAGACGCGTGGAACCTTCGCTGGAAGCGATTTCAGAGCTAGACACGATAGTGAGGTAATCCTTGGGAGAGGGATGACTGTAAACCTACAGAATAGGCATTCCAGATGCCGACAAGTCGAAGTCGACACATAGCCCATATTTGCATGGAAGCGCTTCCATCGCAACACTATGTACCGAACGGGCAGTAAGGTTTCCCAACCGAGGAGGACATGACACCAGTGGATGTGACATTGGGACAAGTGGCCCGGCAAGCCGGGGTTTCCCCAGCCACTGCATCTCGTGCGCTCAACGGCAAGAATGGCGTGAAGCCCGATGTTCGTGAGCGGGTGAAGATCATCGCCGATGCTCTGGGATATCGCCCCAACCGCGCGGCCCGAAACCTCGCAGGTGGAAGGACCTCAGTAATCGGCTTGATCATCGGTTCCTCTCATTTTCGCGACGACTTCTACGCCACCACCCTGGTTGAGGCGGTGGCGTTCGAAGCCGACCGTCACGACGAAGGTCTCATGCTGCTCACCGATTCCAAATCGCCGAGCACTGCCGTAAGGAACATGGTGAGCGATGGGCTCGTTGAAGGAGTGATTGTTGGTGCGCTTGCGGCCGGAGACGAATGGGTGGTGGAACTCATCGAAGCTAACGTGCCAACGGTCTTGGTGGGAGCCCATCCACCCCAACCCGATGTTTGCGTCGTTGACGTAGAGACACTCCGTTCAACCGCAGACCTTGTTGGACACATGATCGACTCCGGCTGTGAGCGGTTGGCAATTCTGACCGGGCCCTCGTATCGCCAAGATGCGCTCACGCGCCTCGATGGATTCCGCCTGGCCCATAGCGAGCGCGATCTCGCAGTTGACGAAGACCTCGTCTTTCGGTCGAACTACCGCCGACGTTCCGGGTATGACTTGTCCGACACCATCATCGAGTCCGGAGCTAATGGCGTCTTTGCCAGCAACGACGACATGGCATTCGGGCTCTTCCAGGGCCTACGAGAACGACATGTCTCGGTGCCGGGCGACATCAGCCTCGCCGGGTTCGATGGAACCTTTTCCACCGACCTTTCTGCGCCCGAGCTCACGACGATCGTGGTGCCGTATGAACAGTTGGCACAAGCCGCGGTGAGGAGCCTGGTCCAGTTAATCGATGGTGAAACACCGGCGATGGTTCAGATGATCGAGCCAGAGATTCGTTTCGGGGAGACAACTCGGCCTCCCAATAACTAGCGGCGCCGAGATAGTGCCGCCAGCCGAGCTACCAAGACCTCGATCTGGGTAGGCGTATCGATCGCGGTTCCTCCGCGCACGCCAAGATCGGCCGTCGCCAGCAACCCAAATACTTCGCGTAGCTTTTTGGGCCCCAGGGACCGACTGAGGTTAAGAGCCTTCTTGGCCGGGAACGTG
>CALHFG010000032.1 GCA_938029215.1 uncultured Acidimicrobiales bacterium
CAGCCGTGCTCTGCTGCGGCCGCGTGCATTCGCTCCCACGTCATGATGTCCTCGACTCCGAGCGGGTCGGGGATCTCCCGGTGGCTGATGATCAGCAGGCGCTCGGGATGCAGTGCGGGCAGGAAGGTGCCAAGGATCGACTCTTCGTTGCCGCCGCCGTCGTCGATGTTCACGAGGGTGCTTCCGTTCCCGGCGAAATCGGAAAAGCACAGGTGCACGGTGCCGGCGGGTGCGCCGTTGGAGAGGATGGTCAGGACGTCGTCGATGTCGGCGCGGGTCTGCAACCGAAGCTGGTTCTTGGTCAAAGGAAGTTCCGTTCTCGAGGTAGCTGAGGGAGGAAGATCGGGGTAGTTCCAGACGGTGGCCATCTTCGAGGCCCTGGCTACACTACTTCGTGTAACTACGTTTAACTACTTCTGCGCTGGCGGGCTAGGGTGACCGTATGCAATTCGCCCCGTTTGGTCGCACCGGTCATGAAAGCAGCAGGATCATCTTCGGCGCCGCCGCGCTGGGGTCAATGACACAGGATCGAACCGATCGCACCCTCGAACTTGTGACGGTGGCGGGAATCAACCACATCGACACCGCGGCGTCCTACGGGGAATCCGAGCTCAGACTGGCGCCGTTCCTGACCGATCATCGGGACGAGGTTTTTCTCGCAACCAAGACCGGCGAGCGCACCGGAGCTGGGGCCCGGGCCGAATTGGAGCTGTCGTTTGAGCGGATGGGAGTTGACTCGGTAGATCTCATCCAACTGCACAACCTGGTCGACCCGGCCGAGTGGGAGGCAGCCTTCGCCGCCGACGGTGCGTTGGCCGCGCTGGTCCAAGCCCGAGACGAAGGATTGGTGAAACACATCGGCGTCACCGGGCACGGCGTGACGGTGGCGGCGATGCACCTCCGGAGCCTGGGCGAGTTCGACTTTGATTCGGTGCTGTTTCCGTACAACCACACCATGCTTGCCAACCCGGCGTATGCCGCCGACGTCGCAGAGCTCCTCACCCTTTGTGAACAGCGTTCTGTTGCGGTGCAAACCATCAAGTCGCTCGCCGTCGGTCGCTGGCCAGAAGGCTATGACGGTCCCCAGTTCAGCTGGTATGAGCCACTGACCGACCCCGATGCGATCGCCCGAGCGGTCGGCAACGTGCTCAGCAAACCTCAGCTCTTCCTCAACACCACCAGCGACGCAACGCTTCTGCCGGACGTGCTCATGAACGCCGACTACTTCCCGAACCCCACTGCTGCCGAATTGGACGCCGACGTAGAAGCCTTCGGCATGACACCGCTGTTTGACGACGGCGAACTGGCCACCATCTAACGGGTTGGCCCTATTCGGGCAGCCGGTCCTTTGGCGGGAGAAACGTAAGGATCATCGACTCAGCGTGCTGGTTGACCGCCTCGGCGTCATAGGGCGAAGATCCGTTGGCCTGCTGGTACTCATCGGCGAGCGAATACGGCGCGGCAGCGGCCCCGACAAACATGTAGAACAGGTGCGTTCGGTCGGGCACATCGTCGCCCAGGTTTGAATCGAGATCGGCCATGACCGAGTCGAACACGTGGTGGAGTGGCTTGAGATGGATCTCGGCCAGCCAGGCTGCACGTTCGCTTCGTGCATCGCCGGTCATGAACCGGTGGAACTCAGGATGTTGGGCGAAGAACACGACCGCCTCGGTGATGAGCGCCTCGGCCCGAACGCGGGCGGTAAGGCCTGCGGTTGTTTCAAAGACCGTTCCGAATGTGGTCAAGAACTCGCCAAAAACCTTCTCGGCCGATGCTCTCCACAACTCGTCCTTCGACGGGAAGTGATATTTCAAGACTGCAACGGTCACGCCCGCCTTCGACGCGATCGCTTTCAAGGTTGCGGGTTCGTACCCATTGGCTGCGAACTCGTGCAGACCAGCGGCAATAAGATTCTGACGGGTTCGCAGCGTTCGATCTTGGGATCGAACGGTCGAAGATTTGTCTGCGTCCGAAGCCGAAGCCATAAACGGAACGTACTTGGGCCGCGCCGCCCTGCCAAACTTCTTGGCCGAGTTACTCGTTGGTAGGTGGAGCGTCGCCTTGGTAGGTTCAGCGTGAGAGATATGTGACCTGCGCCATAATCTCTTCCCGTCCATCGCCAAAAGGGGTAGCCGTCATGGCCTACGAAACCATTCTTCACCGACTCGACAAGCGGGCCTCGTCGAGTCCCAACGACGTTGCCTACCGAGACAAGCTCACCGGAACGTGGCGTGAGACCACGTGGTCTCAGTACAACACCGGAGCCCAACGCTGTGCCAAGGCGCTGTCGAAGATGGGCGTTGGCACAGGCGATGTCGTAACGATCCTCGGCAACAACCGGCCCGAATGGACCCTCATGCTCCTGGGAGCCATGGGCGTCGGCGGAATTGGCGCCGGAATCTACACCTCGAACTCGGCCGACGAGGTTGCCTACATCGTGAACCACAGTGACTCCAAGGTCATCCTGCTCGAAGACAAGGGCCAGTACGACAAGATCCTCACCGAGTGGCCGAACATGCCCACCCTCGCC
This sequence comes from uncultured Acidimicrobiales bacterium, assembly GCA_938029215.1. Lineage (GTDB taxonomy): Bacteria > Actinomycetota > Acidimicrobiia > Acidimicrobiales > SZUA-35 > JABDIY01. Next base: position 2,531 of record CALHFG010000032.1, read on the forward strand.
CACGCCGTCATGATGGACGGGGCAGAGCAACCCGAAGACGACCGCGTCATGTCATGGGACGCGTTCCTGGCAAGCGGCGACGACGTCGATGACGCCTTCGTTTCGACCGCCCGCGATGCGCTGGGGGCCGATCAGGTCGGCGCCTTCATCTACACCAGTGGCACCACCGGGCCGCCCAAAGCCGTCATGCTCACCCACGAAAACCTTGCCTGGACTGGCGACATGTTGGCCAAAGCCGCTGGGACCCGAAAGGGCGACGAGCTCCTCAGCTACCTGCCGCTCTCCCACATCGCCGAGCAAGCCAACAGTGTGCACATTGCCATCTCGGTCGGTTCGGTTGTGAACTACTGCCATGACGGTCTCCAGGTTGCCGAGTACCTCAAAGAGGTGCGCCCCATGCTCTTCTTCGGGGTGCCCCGGGTCTGGGAACGCTTCTACGCCGGCATCGGCGCCCGCATGGCCGAGGCCGAAGGACCCAAGGCCAAGATCGCCGGTTGGGCTCGCGGCGTTGGCTCCCAGGTCACTGCCCAGCGCAATGCCGGGAAAGAGCCAGGCGGCCTCCTGGCCATTCAAGAAAAGATCGCCGACAAGCTGGTGTTCTCCAAGCTCAAGGCCGCCCTTGGCCTGGATCGCTGCCGGGTCTACATCTCCGGCGCCGCCCCGGCGTCGCTCGAGATTCTTGAATTCATGGGCTCGCTTGGAATCTCAATCTGTGAGATCTACGGCCAGTCCGAGGGAACCGGTCCCACCAGCTCCAACCTGCCCGGCGCCGTCAAGTTCGGCACCGTCGGCCAGCCCCTACCCGGGGTGGAAGTGAAACTCGGCCCCGACGACGAGATCCTCTTCCGTGGCAAGAACGTGTTCGCCGGCTACTTCAAAGATCAGGCGGCCACCGACGAGTGTTTGATCGACGGATGGCTGCATTCGGGTGACCTTGGAAGCCTGGACAGCGACAATTACCTCACGATCACCGGCCGTAAGAAAGACATCATCATCACCTCCGGCGGCAAGAACGTTGCGCCCAAGAACATCGAAGGTGCGCTCACCGCACTGGAGTTGGTGGGTCACGCGGTTTGTATCGGTGAGCAGCAGCGGTACCTGACCGCGTTGATCACGCTCGAGCCCGAGGCCGCCAAGCGATTCGCCGATGCCAACGGCGCCGACGTTGCCACGTTGCACGAGAACGAGGCCCTGCGGGCTCAGCTGGAATCAGAGATCGCGGCCAAGGTGAACAGCCAGTTCGCCCGCGTCGAGCACGTTCGCAACTTCCGGATCCTGCCCAACGAGTTCACCGTGGAAAGTGGCGAGCTCACCCCGACGTTCAAGATCAAGCGGAACGTGGTCAACGAGAAGTACGCGGGAGAGATCGACAAGGTCTACGAGATGGGCCAAGCCATCTAACGCAACGCTTGGTGACGGGTCTGCTCGTTGCGTCTCGTTCCTCGCCGCAACAGTCCAGACACCGTCACCCTTCGTTGCAGGGGGTTGCTTCGAGAGCTCGCTCGCTGAACTCGGCGATCGAGGGCACACTGAATTCCGGTACCGACGCAACGCCGTTGATCGTTGCGGGCCTGAATTGAAACGCATCGACCGCCTGCAACTGATTGCTGCGAAGTCGGAAGATCAGCTCGTCGCTATCGCCGATGGATTGGGTGAGCGGCACGATGGTGTTGAGCCCGGGCAACGGTGCCCCAATCTCGAATCGTTCCGGGAACTCGCCCCGTCCCTCAACCTCCCAGAGAACTTGCACGCCGCCTTCACCTTCGCCGGTTCGGAAGAGGCGCACCGCCTCCAGCTGCTCGCCCGGGCAGACCGCCGACACCACGACCAAGGTGCCGTTGTCGTCGATGACCCCGGACCGGGTTTGGTCGAGAGACCGGCCGATCGCCCAGAACGTTCCCAGAACCATCAAGCCGAGGACAAGGTTCACGCCCAGGACAAGTGCACAACCTTTGCCAGGGCGGCTTGGTTCTACTTCCTCGTCGGGCTCAAGATCCACAACGGAACGCTACCGGGTCACACCTCGATGACGATCTTTCCCTTGGCTCGACGCTCCATCAGTTCGGTGATGGCTTCGCCCGCATTGTCCAGGCTGTAGCGGCTGGAAATGAACGGCTTGATTTTGCCAGCAGCGTACATCTCGAAGAGCTCGCGGACGTTCTCCTGATGCCCGGCCGGATCGACCATGGTGGACGCGCCCCAGAACACTCCGACGACCTGGCAGTTCTTGAGAAGCGTCAGATTCAAGGGAAGCTTGGGAATGCCGGCCGGGAACCCGATCACGAGGAAACGGCCCTCCCAGTTCATGGCGCGCACCGATGGCTCGGCGTAGTCACCGCCCACGGCGTCATAGATCACGTCGACGCCTCCGCCGCCCGCTTCTTTGATTTGGTTGGAGAGCGCCTTCTGTTGGTCTCGGTCCAGGGGCTGCCGTGGATAAACAATGCCGGCTTCGGCTCCGTGCTCTAGGCACAGGTCCACCTTGTCCTGCGACGAACAGCCCGCAATCACCTTCATGCCCATGGCTTTGCCCAATTGAACCGCTGCCAGCCCAACGCCGCCGGCGGCGCCCAGAATGAACAACGACTCGCCGTCCTCAGCCTTTGCCCGATTCTTGAGCGCGTAGTAGCTGGTGGCGTAGGTCAGGAGGAGGCACGCGGCGTCGTCGAATGGCATGTCGTCGGGAATCGGGGTGCACGCGGCCGCGTCGACTTCGATCTCTTCCACCATGGCGCCGTGTCCTGGAACAGCCAGAACACGATCACCGACCGAGAGTGAGGTCACACCCTCGCCAACGGCGGTGACGACACCGGATAGTTCGCCACCCGGAGCGAACGGCCGCTTGGGCTTTACCTGGTACAGATCTTGGATGATCAGCGAGTCGGGAAAGTTAACGCCAATAGCTTTGACGGCCACAACGACCTTGCCCGGCCCCGCAGTGGGAGACGCAAGGTCTTCGATCGAAAGGGTCTCAGGACCCCCGGGCTCGTGTGACAGAACAGCTTTCATGCCCCGACAATACGGAGTGACAGCCGCGGCTACAAACTGGCGTTCAAAACCGGAAGATCGCCGGTGAGGTTCACCATGGAACCGACGAGATCCTCCGCGATGAGAGCGCTCATGAAGTGGGAGTCTTCCGAGGTCGCCCACGCCCGGGCGCCCGCCCGGTCCGCGACCGCCAGGATGGCTCGCTGCGCCATTCCATGCCGGTCGTAGGTGACCGTATAGGCATCCACCTGGGCGTCGCTCGGCGCGCTCGGCATCGTCTCACGCCGGGGGGTGGCATCGATCTTGGCTTGGGGGCGCTCGTACCGAAACCCGATTGAGGGTTCGTGGCTTGCAAGCACGTGGAAGGAATGTTTGGTGAACCAGCCGCCGTTGCCAGTGAGAAAGGCCGTTCCCGGGTCTTCTCGCAGCAGTTCCACCGCCCGAACCAACGACAACATGCAGTAGCTGTTGAACGGGCCGCCGGCAAAGGTCATGCCGCCCGTGATCGTAAATGGTCGATCCGTTGAGATCCCAAGTTCGTCCTGGGCGACCTGCACCGCCGACGGAAAGCAGCTGTACAGATCGATAAGCTCCACCTCCTCGAGCGACGTTTGGGCGAGGTTCAACGCATGACGGCCAGCAATCCTCATGGACGGACTCTCGGCGAATGACGATCGGGTCCGCGCTAGAAACGGGTCGTAGCCACCGCTTCCGGCGAGCGGGAAGATCCACGAGCCCGGGTCGATGCCGGCCGCACGCGCTGTCCCGACGCTGCACATCACGACCGCAGCCGCCTGGTCAACGTTGATGTTGCTTGTCATCAGCTTGGGGAAAGGGTCGGCCACCAGACGGTTGGTGGGAGACGGGCTTGCGATGTCTGAAGGGCCGTGCAGTTCTTGAATCCAGGCCGAGGGGTTCTCTGCCGCCACCGCACTTGCGGTCGACCACAGTGCGGCGGTCTCTCGTAGATAGTGCTCCGGGGTCAGTTGGCGTTGGTGGCGAACCGCGCTGGCGGCCATTGCGTAGAAATTCACCGCATTCACACCCCAGGCCTCGTCGTCGGCGTCTTCCCAAATCTGGATGTCGCTGCCAAAAGAACGGTCGGGGCTGGCACCGCTGCGCTCCTCAAGGTACGGCGACCGGCGACCCGCCTTCTTGTCTCTTCGGCGAGTCCGCATCGTCTCGGCGGAACAGAGAACGACCGCATCGAGCGTGCCGGCCGCGATCTCTAGGGCGCTCTGGTTGAGAACATCGAAGGCCTCGTTTCCGCTCAGCTGGGTGAGGCCGGTTCGGCTGATGACCCCTAGCCGATCCGCTACCAGCCGACCGGGGTCGGTGTAGGGCCACACCCCACGCACGACGCGAACCTCGTCGATGGGCGGGTGGCCCTGGGCCAGCGCGTTGCGGACCACTTTGGTCATCATGGCGATTGGTTCATTGTCGCCATCTCGACCGTTCAGTTGTGCGGCGCCCACGATCACGGGTGTTCGTTCATCCACCCGATCAATGTATGGGGCGCCGGGCTAGGGGAGAGGTGGAACAGAGATCTCATAGACCTCGGCATCGATTCCGCACGACCCGGCATCGGAGTTGAAATAGATGCGTGTGAAGTCGCGATTCACCGAGGCATGGGGTTCGGTCCAGTACTCCTCACCGCAGTTCTGGGTGTGGGCCAGGTTGACGATCCGTTTCTCGCCAGCTATCTCGACCGCCATTACTTTTTCACAAGCCCAGCCAACGTCGACTTTGCAGCTATAGGTGGAAACCACAACCCAGCCCGGCTTGTTGTAGCCCTTGCCCGAGACGTGGACCGACGTGTTCGACTTCGTGCGGTAGAGATCGAAGATTCGGGTTCGTTCTAGAGTGTTCAGGTTCACCGACACCAGCCACCCGCCGTAGCTCGTGGCGGAGAAGTCGATGTAGACGTAATGGTCGACGCCATCGGCCCCGATGGCTATGTCGCTGTGATCACCCTTGGCGTTGATCTGGCGCTCGTTGGTGAGGTCGGCGTCATACACGAAGGTCCCGTACCAATAGCCGGCAATCACGTGGGTGCCGCTCGGACTCATCGACACGTAATCCAGAAGTCCAAACCCGTTGCCGTCGATGTCGCCGTCTTTGATATCGGTGAAGCCCAAGATCGTGTCGGTCCCCAGGTCATAACTTACGACGCCGACTCGCTCCTCATCACCGTTCCAGACGATCCAGGCGTATCGATCACCGTCGGCGCTGGGAGACCCTTCGGCCCTATCGTTCATGTACTGGGCGTCGGGATAGCGGGCTTTGATTCTGGGCCCCAGATCGGCGATCGTTCGGGTCTCACCGGAGGTGACGTCGGTTTCGAATAGCTGAAGATCACCGACATAGCTATTTGAGCCCTCAACGTGGCGAATGGCGGTGGGGTTGGTCGGGTGCCATTGGGGCTCGGCACCCGGGGCCATAGCGAGAATCTGCACCTCGTCGGTGGTGGTCCGGTCATACACGTGGAAGCTGGCGTCGCCGTGATAGGTGAAGAACAGCGAACCATCCGCATTCTCGGCTTGACGGCGGCTGTAGTCGTTGCGGTTGAATCGGGTGCCTTCGGCAGAACTGATCCGCCGAATCGATGTGCCATAGGTCGGGTCGACGTAGGGACTGTTCTGCGCCGGTCTTGTCCAGGACGACGGAATAGGTGAGTCGTCCTGACCGAGTACTAGCTCGACCGGCTCGGAGGCAGGGTCCGCAGGCTCAGCGGTGGGCCCTCCGGCGTCGGTAGGTTCGTCCGGTCCGGTGGGCTCCGCAGGCTCGGCTACTGGTGGCGTTGGTTCTGGATCTACTTCAGATTCTGAGGTTGCGTTGTCTTCGAAAAATGTCAGCGGGCGGGACGGGCCGCTCTCACGGCCGTTGACCACCGCCGTCACGGTGTGCGGAGACCGCATTTGCGTCACGGTGAAACGCTGCTCGAATACCGTGGCCACGCGATCACCGTTGACGTGAACGTTCCATTCGGTAGCAGCGTCGACTTGATCCCAGAGAAGCACTACCTCCGACGCCGTCTTGCGGAAGCGAAGATCAGTTGGCGCAATCACGATGCTGTCGCTCGTTGTTTGAAACGCGGCAGTCGTCGGAAACGAAAACTGTTCGTTTGCCAGGCTTGGTCCCGCCATGAGAGCGAGGCCGGCTAGCAGGGCGAGCGCGGCGCCCCATCTACTCATACGAGCGCCTGTGGAATTGCTAGTCATGCGATGGTGTCCTTCTGTCGATCGCATCGTCACCCGGTAGATAGATCGAAGAACAGCCCCGTGGTGGGGGACACAAACCGGAATTCTCTGAACATTCCTCGGACAACAATTCCCAGCGGATCACTGGACTGCCTAACGATCGTTAGGTAGGGTCCGAAGGGTGACCGTGGACCTCTCAGCTCGCCAGCGCATCCTCGACGCTGCCGCCGGTCTGCTGTCCGAGCGTGGCTACGGAGAAACCTCGCTGCGTCTGCTCGCATCCGAAGTAGGAATCAAGGCCGCCTCGGTCTACTACCACTTCGACTCTAAAGAGGCGTTGTACACCGAGGTGCTGCAAGCGGGGATGGACATCATGATCGACCGGTTCGAAGCGGTGGAGGAAGCCGACTTTGATTCGGGTCGAAGTCGACTGCAGGCCCACGTTTCTGGTCACCTCGATGCTCTTCACTCCAACCTGCAATACACGGCGCTGCACGTGAGCGAGTTCCGCACCGCCCCCGCAACGGTTCGTACACAGTTGGTGCCCCGTCGCGACGAATACGAATCCATGTGGACCGCACTGCTCACCGCGGTCCTCCCAGAAACGCCGGCAACCGAGATCTCCATCCTTCGCTTGGGACTCTTCGGTGCCATGAACTCCTCGATCGACTGGTTCGATGCAGCCAAGGGCGGTCTTGGAGAGTTTTCCGACGTGATCACCGATGCCTTCTGGGCCGGTGCCGACAACCGAAAGAGGAGGATCGCATCATGAGATCGATCGTTTCCAAGATCGATACCGGGTCTGCCGACTTCGCCGCGAACGTTGCGGCCTACCGCTCGCTCATCCACACACTGAATGAACGAATGCAGTTTGCGATCGACGGTGGCAAGGGCCGGGAACGCAGCATTCAGCGACATCTCGGCCGCGGCAAAGAAATGGTTCGCGACCGCATCGACCTGGTGATCGACGTCGACACGCCGTTTCTCGAGCTTTCCACCCTGTCCGGATTCGGTCAGTACGACGATGCGGCGCCGGGCGGTGGGATCGTCACCGGGATCGGTGTGGTCCAAGGCGTCCCATATGTCTTCATTGCGAACGACGCAACCGTGAAGGGCGGATCGCTTACACCGATCGCCATCAAGAAGCACGTGCGGGCCCAGCAGATCGCCGACGAGAACGATCTCGGAGTGATCTACCTGGTCGACTCCGGTGGTGCGTTCCTGCCCCTCCAGGACGAAATTTTCCCCGACAAGGATCACTTCGGCGGCAGCTTCTACCGCCAGGCGCGGCTCTCGGCTCGTGGACTGCCGCAGCTGTCTGTCGTGCTCGGTGGTTGCACCGCAGGCGGTGCGTACGTGCCGGCACTGTCCGACGAGGTGATCATGGTCGAGGGGATCGGTCGAATCTTCCTCGGTGGTCCTCCGATCGTGAAGGCGGCGCTGGGCGAAGTTATCGACCCCGATGACCTGGGGGGAGCGGAGCTTCACACCCACGTGAGCGGGGTCAGTGACTACATGGCCTCAAACGAACGCGAAGCGTACGGTCGGCTCCGAGAGATTTGCGAAACGACCAACCAACGCAAGGTCGAGGACCGGCAAGGCTGGATCGACTGGACCGAACCCAAACCGCCTGCGTATCCCGCTGAAGAGATCTACGGAATCATCAGCGCCGATGACCGAATCCCGTGGGACAGCACCGAGGTCATCGCTCGGCTCGTCGACGGCTCGGAGTTCGCTGCATTCAAACCCGAGTGGGGTACCTCGATCGTCACCGGGTTCGCTCGGGTCTGGGGTCATCGTGTTGGCGTGATCGCGAACAACGGGATTATCTTCCCCGAGTCCGCCCTGAAGGCCGCGCACTTCATTGAACTGTGCGAACAGCGCCGAATCCCCTTGCTCTTCCTGCAGAACACCACCGGCTATATGGTCGGTCGAGACTCCGAGGCTGCGGGTATCGCCAAGCATGGCGCGAAGATGGTGGCCGCTGTCGCCAACGCCACCGTGCCCAAATACACGGTGCTCATCGGCGGTTCCTACGGGGCTGGCAACTACGGGATGTGTGGGCGGGGTTTCGAACCTCGCTTCCTGTTCGCCTGGCCGAATTCGCGAATCGCAACGATGGCGCCCAATACGGCTGAGACCGTTCTGTCCGACATTCGTCTCGCTGGCCTCAAAGGTGCTGAAACCACCGAAGAAGAAATCGCCGCGATCAAGGCGGAAATTCGCGGCCAGTTCGAGACCCAGTCCGATCCCTACCATGCAACCTCGCGGCTGTGGGATGACGGTCTTATCGACCCGGTCCACACACGCGATGCTCTCGGCCTCTGCCTCTCCCTTGCTGCTCGACAAGACGCTCCAGCCCCCGGGCCCGGGATCGTTTACCGGATGTGACCCATGAAGATTCTTATTGCTAACCGAGGCGAGATCGCCCGCCGAATCATTCGAACCGCCCATCGTTTGGGTCATCAAACCGTGGCGGTCTTCGCCGAGCCCGACTCCAACGCGCCGTTCGTGACCGAAGCAACGGAGTCGTTGTGTATCGGGCCGGCCGATTTGGCCTCCAGCTATCTTTCGATCGAACGGATCCTGGAGGCAGCCGCTACCAGCGGCGCCACCGCAGTGCACCCCGGCTACGGGTTCCTTTCCGAAAACACCGACTTCGCTCGAGCGGTGGCGGCGGCTGGCCTCACGTGGATAGGCCCTCGACCAGAGGCGGTCGAGTCCATGGGTTCCAAGATCGAAGCCCGTCGCCTGGCCGCGAACGCAGGGGTGCCCATCATCCCAGGGTTCGATGAGTCTCAAGCCCGGCCCGATTTGTTTGCTGCGGCGGAACGCATCGGCTTTCCGGTGCTCGTGAAGGCTGCCGCTGGCGGTGGCGGCAAGGGCATCCGGATCGTTCATGACCCGGCCGGTTTCGATGGCGCCCTCGACGAGGCGATCGCCGAAGCCGAACGATCCTTTGGCGACGGCGCCATGATCGTTGAACGCTACGTTCAGCGGCCCCGTCACGTTGAGGTTCAGATCGTGGGCGACAAGCACGGCAACCTCATCGACCTCGGCACCCGCGAGTGCTCGGTGCAGCGCCGCTACCAAAAACTCCTCGAGGAGGCCCCTGCGCCGAACCTTCCCGACCACACCCGAACCGGACTTCGCCAGAGCGCTCGGCTACTGGCCGAAGCGATCGGATATGACAGCGCAGGAACTGTCGAGTTCATCGTCGACGACGAAACCGGCGACTACTTCTTCCTCGAGATGAACACCCGACTGCAGGTTGAACATCCGGTCACCGAGTTCGTGACGGGATTTGACCTGGTCGAGCTCATGATCGGTTCGGCGGAGGGCTCATCGCTCCCTGTCGGTCAGGACGACGTGAAGCTGGTGGGTCACGCAATAGAGGCGCGGATCAATGCCGAAGACTCGAGCAGGGGGTTTGTGCCTCAGATCGGCACGATCACCGCCCTGCAGGTTCCGACCAACGTGCGTTGGGATTCAGCGGTCGAGCAGGGATCGGAGATCTCACCTCACTATGACGCCATGATCGCGAAGCTCATAGTGAACGGACCCGATCGACCGACGGCGTTGAGCTCGCTCGCCACGGCGTTGGACGAGCTCGTCATCGGTGGCTTGGTAACCAACGCGGGCTTCCACCGCTGGCTGTTGACCCAGAAGCCAGTGGTTGAGGGTCGAGTCACCACCCGCTTTCTCGACGACACCGAGATCCCAACCGACACCGGAGTCGAAGAAGCCGCGGCTCACGCGGCTGGTTTGTGGTTGAACTCGCGCAGGTCAGCCCCTGAGGATCTGGTGTGGAAATCGCTCCCGAGGTTCGCACTCACGCCGCAGCGGCCGATTCGGCCCCTGTACCTGGGTGCCCTCGATGGTGAAGTCTTTGAAGTTCTTCCACGGACCGAGACCCCGGTCGCCGGTGTTTGTGAAGGAAACGAGGTGGTGGTCAACGTGGACGGTCACTCGCATTCCTTTGTCGTTCTCGATCGCTCCGAGCACTGGGCGCCTCGCGGTGGAGATGTTCACGGAAGCGCGGGAGCGCTCACGTCTCCTTTCCCCGCGGTGGTGGCCGAGGTGCACGCCACGCCAGGTGCTGGGGTGGAAGGCGGCGAGGTTCTGGTGGTGATCGAAGCCATGAAGATGCTCCATTCGCTCAAGGCGGGCGGACCCGGGACTATCGATGAAGTACGGGTCGAGGTAGGGGATCAGACTGCTTCTCACCAGGTCTTGGTGACATTTGCCGCCCAGGAATAGCGCCGATGCGTTCAGTCTGGGTTCAGTGATCCGTGCGATGCTGAAGCTGTGAGAATTCTTGTTGTTGAAGACGAACGCACCGTCGCGTCCGCATTGCGGCGTGGTCTGCAGGCCGAAGGGTACGACGTCGACATCAGCGACAACGGCGAAGATGGTCTGTGGCGAGCCCAGGAAGGCAGCTACGACGCGATCATTCTCGACATCATGCTGCCCAAGCTCAACGGCTACAAGGTGTGTCAGACCCTGCGGGATGAAGGTAACTGGACTCCGGTGATGATGCTTACCGCCAAGGACGGCGAGTTTGACGTCGCCGAAGGGCTCGACACCGGCGCCGACGACTATCTCACCAAACCGTTCTCGTTTGTCGTTTTGGCTGCCCGGCTGCGGGCTCTTCTGCGCCGTGGCGGTTCCGGCGGGGACGCGGCCGACGGATCGATGTTCCAAGCTGGCGACCTGGTGTTGGACCCAAAGAGCCACCAATGTCGTAGAGGCGATGATCAAATCGAGCTCACCGCCAAGGAGTTTGCGATTCTCGCGTTCATGGTCCGACGCTCAGGTCAGATCACCACGAAGGCGGAGATTCTCGACAATGTCTGGGACTACGACTTCGAGGGCGACCCAAACATCGTTGAGGTGTATGTCAGACGACTGCGCAAGAAGATCGATGAGCCATTCGGAACCCGTACCATCACCACCGTGAGAGGTGTTGGCTACCGACTGGAATCTGACGCGTAGGATGTGGGCGAGCCTGCGGAACCGCATTGCGCTCGTTGCAACGGGCGTAACGTTCGTCGTTTTGGTACTTGTCGCCGCGCTGCTTGTGCAGAACCAACAGCGCACGCTCGACGCAGCTGTAGATGCCGCGCTGGCAAGCGAAATCGACAACTTGCAGCGGGACCTGGCGATCAACTTCGGCCGCGGTAGCAGGAGGCAGCGACCGCAGGTGGTGTCATTGGAACAGCTTCGACGGTTCGCTCAGAGCTCCAACAACAATTTCCAATGGATTGGTGAGGACGGGGCCGTGATTCTCGGCGTCGGCGGCTTCAACACCCAGATTCCCATTCTCACCGGGGATCGACTCCAGGATGACTCGGGCACGTATCTCACCATCTCAGATCTCGAGAACAAACGGTTCCGGGTCGTGTCGTCGCCGGTGGGTGAGGGCACGCTGGTCGTTGGGTACTCGCTGGCCGATGTCGATGAAGCTCAGCGATCCCTCACCCGTACGCTGATGTTCACCCTCCCCGCCTTGGCGCTCCTGCTCGGGCTGCTGATTTGGTTCTTCGTGGGACGAGCTCTCGCGCCGGTGGAACGAATGCGACGCGAGGTAGATGGCATTTCGGCCCAAGACCTCGACTGGCGTGTCTCGACCCCGAGGACAACAGAACTAAGTTCGCTTGCGTCCACCATGAACCGCATGCTCGGGCGGATTCAAGATTCCCTCACGAAGCAGCAGCGGTTCGTCTCCGATGCATCCCATGAGCTGCGGAGCCCACTCACCGGAATCCGGGGACAGCTTGAGGTCAACATCGCCCACCCGGACGCCCCTGGTCGAGAAGAGTCCGAACGCGAAATGCTTGAGGAAACGATTCGGATGCAGTCGTTGGTCGAGGATCTTCTGGCTCTTGCTCGCAGCGATCACGGGCATCAACACGTGCCGATGGGCCTGGTCGACTTGGATGACGTGGTGAACGATGAAGTGCGCCGCCAGCGGCGGTCGTCCGACAAGACCATTAACGCCCGATTGGAACCCGTTCAGGTAGTCGGCAACAGTGACCAGCTCACCCGGGTTGTTCGCAACCTCATCGACAATGCCAACCGGCATGCGGTGGCCGCCATCGAGGTCAACGTCGTTGACCGCGGTGGCATAGCCCACCTGCATGTGAGCGACGATGGACCCGGAGTGCCCGAGAACATGCGCAGCGGCATCTTTGAACGGTTCACCCGATCCGACGAGGCACGAGACCGTGACTCAGGCGGCAGCGGTCTGGGCCTCTCAATATGTCAGACCATCGTGGACGCCCATGGCGGATCGATAGCGCTGGAACCTCCGAGCAGGTTCGTTGTAGAACTCCCGGTGCCCTAGGCAGGGCAGCTACAGGGCTGCGATTGCGGCGTCGTAATCGGGCTCGCTGGCGATCTCGGGGACCAGTTCGGTGTGCTTCACGTTTCCGTCGGGGCCAACGACCACGATCGCCCGAGCCAGCAGTCCCTGTAGTGGACCGTCCACAAGCTTTACGCCGTAGCTGTCGGAAAAGTCGTCGCTGCGGAAACAGCTCGCGGTCGACACGTTCTCGATGCCTTCGGCACCGCAGAAACGGCCCTGAGCAAACGGAAGATCGGCAGAAACGTTGAGGACAACGGTGTTGTCCATGTCGGCGGCACGCTCGTTGAAGGTTCGAACACTGGTTGCGCACGTTGGGGTATCGACGCTGGGGAAGATGCTGATCACGACGTTCTTGCCGGCGTGGTCGGCCAGGGAGACCGGTCCGAGGTCGTTGCCAACCAGCGAGAATGCAGGAGCTGGGGAGCCGACTGCGGGAAGATCGCCGTTTGTGTTTGAAGGATTGCCACCAAGGGTTACTGAAGCCATGTCTTGTAGTTAAGCGCGCTTTTGACGGTTTTGTTACCCCGAGTCGTTTCGGGGTCGGCTTTGGCCTTTCGGCCGATACCCGAGGGCGTGGTTCGTCGTAGGTTGAGGTCAACACCACCCAACGAAAGGCTCGTAATGACCAACCAACTCGTTCGCCCCGCAACCGGCCGCATGTTCGGCGGAGTTGCCGCAGGGATAGCCGACAGGTACGGCTGGGACCGGACGACGGTTCGGCTTGCTCTCCTGGCTTCCTGTCTGCTCCCCGGCCCTCAGGCCATCGCCTACGTGATCGCATGGGCCGTGATCCCAGACGAGAGCGCCGTGCCGACAGTCGTGATGTCGTAACGTCTCCGTTGTGCCCCGTGTGACGTTCTTTCCCTCCCGACGGTTGTGGGTGAAGCGACGATTTAACGACATCCAGACAACCTTGGCGGTGGCCCAGAACGGGTCACCGCCTCGGCGCGTCGATTGGCTGTTCGCGGGCCTGTTCTTTCTGCTGGGACTGGGGGAGACCCTCGACGGGGTTCCGGGTGGTGGCGTGCGATTCTGGGAACTTGTCGTGCTTGCCGCCGCCTGCGCCGCAGTGCCATTCCGTCGCACCCGGCCGCCCTACTTGTTTCTCATCGCCATCGCTCTTCTCTTCGTTGGCTCGATCGCTACCCCCAACACGGACTTTGAGCTCACCGGCGGGACCTTTTTGGCGTTGGCGTTCGTCAGCTACGCGTTGTGTCGATGGCGCCCCGCATCCGAGGTGTACCTCGGTGTGGGCGTGCTCGTGGTCGTCGAACCGATTACCGAGGTCATTCGACTCGGGGCCGTCGGCGACGGGATCGGATCGTTCACTCTCTGGGCTGCGGTCGTGGCGGTAGGGGTGTTGATGCGCTACCGACGGGTTCTACAACTCAACCAGGTTGAGCAGGCGCGACTGAGCGAGCGCAACGTGCTGGCCCGAGAGTTGCACGATTCGGTAGCTCACTATGTATCTGCCATCGCCGTGCAAGCCCAAGCGGCTCAATATGTGGCCCAGCACAACCCCGAGGCCGCGGTGCGGGCTATGGCCGATGTCGAACAGACGGCAAACAAAGCGATCGACGAAATGCAGCGGATGGTCGGTGTGCTGCGCACCACCGACGACATCGCACGACGGGTCGCGTCGACGTCGCTACTAGATCTTGCCGACTCGGCGTTGCGGCCCGCGGTGGCGGTTTCGGGCGATCACGATCTCAGCGGCCTGGCGCCGGCGGTAGCAGCAGCGATGTACCGGGTCGCTCAGGAGTCGGTGACCAACGCCCGCAAACACGCTCGATCGGCGACTTTCATTCAGGTCAACTGTTCGATCGGGCACTCCGAAGTGGTCTTGCAGGTGACGAACGACGGCGTCACGGGATCTTTCGGCCGGGGTGGCTACGGTTTGGTCGGCATGGAAGAACGGGTCCGGTCTCTAGGTGGCGACTTGGTGGTTGGTCCCGCCCCGCACAACACCTGGAGCGTCGTCGCCAGAGTTCCACGCGACGTTGCTCGACCATCGACTCCTCCGAGTCGCGGTGATGATCGGAACGTTCGATGATTCGGGTTCTGATCGCCGATGACCAAGATCTTGTTCGTACCGGGTTTCAGATGATTCTTGACGCCACCGACGGAATTGACGTTGTGGGCGAAGCGGCGAACGGGCGTGAGGCGGTGACCAAGGCGTTACACCTCCGACCCGACGTTTGCCTATTCGACGTGCGGATGCCCGAGATGGACGGCATTGCCGCCACTCGAGAGATTGCGGGACCCGGTGTCGCCGACCCTATGAACGTCGTCATCGTCACCACCTTCGATACCGACGAGAACATCTACGGGGCGCTGGAAGCTGGAGCGTCGGGCTTCCTGTTGAAAAATGCCGGGCCGGAACTATTGATCGAAGCGATCCGGGCGGCTTCGGAGGGCGACGCCCTCATCTCCCCGAGCGTCACCAAGCGACTGCTTGAACACGTCAACGCAAACGCCGGACTGGTAAAGCGGGAGCAGCCAATCGATCCGCTGACCGAGCGCGAGGAGGAGGTCCTGGCGGCCGTGGCGCAGGGTCTCACCAACAATGAGATCGCCGCCGAACTGTTCGTGTCGCTCGGAACCGCAAAAGCCCACATTGCCCATCTCATGGAGAAGCTGCATGCCCGAAATCGGGTGGAGCTGGTGATCTGGGCCTACGAGACCGGCCGCGTCTAGTCCGCGAGGTTGGGGATCGGGTGATCCCCTAGGGCGATGCTGATGTTCTTGGTTTCGGTGTAGAAGTCGAAGCTCCAGTCGCCACCGTCACGACCGATGCCGCTTGCCTTCGTCCCGCCGAACGGGGTTGGAAGATGACGCACGTTCTGGCTGTTGACCCAGATCATTCCGGCATCCAATGCCTCGGCTACTCGATGAGCTCGACTCACGTCGTTGGTCCAGAGATAGCCGGCCAGCCCGTAGTCGATGTCGTTGGCGATCTTGATCGCGTCGGCTTCATCGGAGAATGGGATGGCGGTCAACGCGGGCCCGAAGATCTCCTCCTGGGCGATTTTCATGTCGTTGGTGGCGTCGGTGAAAAGGATGGGCTCTACAAAGTTGTCTGACGGGGCATCGGCCATCGCCGTGCCGCGATGGACCGTGGCGCCCTCGGCATCGGCAGCCTCGAGGTAGGACGTCACCTTCTGGGTGTGGCGCGGGTGGACCAACGGGCCGATCACGGTGCTCGGGTCGAGGGGGTGACCTACGGGGATCGTCTTGATTCGTTCGGCGAGCTTCTCGGTGAACTCTCGATAGATCCCGTCCTGGACGAGGACTCGGCTGGAGGAGGTGCATCGCTCCCCGTTCAAGCTGTAGATCATGAACGTGACCGCGCGGAGCGCTCGTTCCATGTCGGCGTCGTCGAATACGATCACTGGGTTCTTGCCGCCGAGCTCGAAGTGAACCCGCTTGAGTGTCGGGGCCCCCTGGGCTTGAATGGCGGACCCGGTGGAGGATTCACCGACGAAAGCGACCGCTTTGATCGAGGGGTGTTCGGTAAGGGACTTGCCCGCGGTGTGGCCCAGGCCGTGCACCACGTTGAGCACTCCCGGCGGTAGTCCCGCCTCGAGCGCGATCTCGGCTAGAAGGTGGGCTGTCAACGGGCTCCACTCGGCTGGTTTGTGGACCACAGTGCATCCGGCGGCCAAGGCGGGTGCGATCTTCCAGGTGCTGAGCATGAACGGCGTATTCCAAGGGGTGATGACCCCGACGGGTCCGATGGCCTTGCGGGTTGTGTAGTTGATATGGGTATCGGTCGGCAGACTCTGGCCGTTGGCAACCGAGGTGGCATGGTCGGCAAAGTAGGAGAAGTTCGCGGCGCCCCGAATGGCAGCGGCGCTCATGAACCGCATTGTCTGACCGGTGTCAATGCACTCGACGAGCGCTATCTGTCGGGCCCGTTCGGTCACCAATCGAGCAACGTCGCGCAGAACCTTCTGTCGGCCGACCGGTCCCATGCTTTGCCACACACCAAAGGCCTGTTCGGCGCGGCGCGCGGCAGCGTCGATGTCGGCGGTGTCGCCCGAAGCAACCTCGCCCAGGACCGACTGGTCGATGGGGGAGTGGTTTGTGAACGTTTCGCCGGAGACGCTGGCAACTTCTTCGCCACCGATGAGGTGGAGTAGCGGCTGCTCAGCAAATCGGGCGAGGTGGTCCGCGGCGTCCGCAAGGTTCTCGGTCAGTGAGTGAGTTGAGGCAGTCATCGGTTCTGGCCTTTCGCGTGGGAACGGATCTGGTTTCGGTTTTCTCGGTGACGGTCAATCTCTTGAATCTCGACGCTCATGGCGGTGATGAGCTCGGGTGCGTTCGCGGCGAGGAATGCTTCCACGGTGTCGATGAGCAATGTTTGATAGTCGTCCTTCATCACCTGGCTACGTCCGCCACCGATACGGGCGGTGATAGCAACGAAGGCGTACCGGTCATCGCCGTCGGCAATGCGGTAGTGGTCGCGGCCAACCGCACGAGTGCGCAGGGCATGTTCGGGGGTAAGTGTGTGCCCTTCTGCGGCGCTGTGGACCGAATTGACCAGCGCCTGGACGCTGCAATGGTCGGCGACGTTTGCTGAGTACTCGATGATCACATGAGGCATTACTTCACATGTTAGACAATTTTGGATAACATGTTCAACGATGACGTCGAATACTTCACCGACCCGGCTTCTTTCCTTTCACACGACCTCTGATTCCACTCCCCGGGTGGGTGTCATGAGCGATGGTGGTGGTGTGGTTGATTTGGGCGCCCGAACCGATTTTCGATCGCTTGGTCACCTTGTGGAAGCCGGTGGCATCGAGCAAGCCCGGCGCCTCCGAAACGAGCCCGCCGACTTCAGCCTCGATGAGATCGTCTTCGACAGACTGCTGAAGAGGCCCGGAAAGATCTTTTGTATCGGCGTGAACTATGGCGGGCGAAGTGCGGAATATGAGGACAGCTCCGACAAGTCCTTTCCCAGTGTGTTTGTGAGGTTTCCCCAGTCGTTCACCGGTCATGGTCAAAGTCTGATTCGACCTCCCGAGTCTCCGCAGCTGGACTACGAGGGCGAAATCGTGGTGGTGATCGGAAAAGGCGGACGTCGAATTCCGGTCGAAGACGCTCGAGAACATATCGCTGGCGTGTCGTTGGGGAACGAGGGCACCATTCGCGACTGGGTGCGTCATGCAAAGTTCAACGTGACCCAGGGCAAAAACTGGCGCCACTCTGGATCCATGGGGCCGTGGATGGTTCCGATCGATGAGATCCCTGCGTTCGATGAGCTCACGATCGAGACTCGCGTGAACGGAGAGGTGCGTCAGCACGACTCTCCTCGGACGATGAAGTATCCGATCGAGTATCAGGTCCACTACCTGTCGACGTTCTGTGAGCTCGAAGCGGGCGATGTGATCTTCTCCGGTACTCCAACCGGGGCCGGAGCCCGTTTCGACCCGCCTATTTGGCTCGTGCCGGGTGACATCATCGAAATCGAAGTTGCCGAGATCGGATTGCTCTCCAACGGCGTTGAGGATGAGACGATTTGATGGCCGAGTTCACTGACCTTCGAGGGTTCGATCAGTCGCTCCCAATGGCTCTGCTGCGTGCACGGGAATCGCTCATGCGACGTTTCCGACCGATGCTCGCCAGTCACGAGCTAACCGAGCAGCAGTGGCGTGTGATTCGAGCACTGGCTGGTGCAGAGCTGCCGCTCGACGTTGGCGAGATCGCTGACGCGACGTTCTTGCTCGGCCCCAGTCTTTCGCGCATTCTTGCCAACCTCGAAAGCCGCAAGCTTGTCACTCGTGAGCCCGACCAACGTGATCAACGACGTTCCTCGGTGGCACTCGCTCCGGCCGGAGCTGAGCTGTTTGCCAAGGTTGCCCCAGAGTCGGAGGAGATCTACAGGTTGGTGGAGAAGAGTTTCGGGGACGGACGAATGACTGAATTGCTGAGCCTGCTTAACGAATTGGAGAAGTCATGACCCTCACCGACGAGCAGGTGTCCAGCGAAGCTCTGCTGCTCGATCAGGCCGAGCGAAGTCGAGCGCAAATGCGGCAGACAACCCAGGTCTATCCCGAGGCAACGATTGAAGATGCCTACCGGATTCAAGCTGCATGGAAAGACATCAAGCTGGCTCGCGGCGAGCGGCTTGTGGGGCACAAGATCGGTCTCACCTCAAAAGCAATGCAGCAGAACATGCAGATCTCAACACCGGACTCCGGTTTTCTCACCGACGCGATGGAGTTCGGTGCCTTCGACGGTCCGGCGGTAATCCCCGCTGGCGATCACCTCGATCCCAAGATCGAAGTGGAGCTTGCGTTCAAACTCAACCGAGACCTGGACTCATCATCGGTGGAGCTCGCCGACGTCATCGAAGCGACCGAGTACGTCGTGCCCGCCCTGGAGCTGATCGCGGCCCGATCCTTCCGAGCCGATCCCGGTTCCGGACGCCGCCGTACTGTGGTCGACACGATCGCCGACAACGCAGCGAATGCGGCGATCATTTGTGGTGGCCGACAAATCGGACCATCCGAAGTTGACCTGCGATGGGTTGGTGCGCTGCTCGGTCGCAACGGCGAAATCGAGGAGTCCGGGTTGGCGGCTGCTGTACTGAACCATCCGGCCAACGGCATCGTTTGGCTCGCCCGCCGGTATGCCGAGCACGGAATGGCGCTGCGAAGTGGCGACATCGTGCTGGCCGGATCATTCACCCGTCCCGTCGATGTTCGTGCCGGTGACCATTTCTCCGTCGACTACGGACCGCTCGGGGTCGTGGAGGTCGATTTCACATGAGCCTCTACTACGTGCAGAAGTATTTGTATGAACTGAACCGCAGTCAGCTCGTGCAGCAAGCCCACCGCGATGATGCTGAGCTTGCGGTGCGCAGCTTTGGTGATGGTGGTCGACTCACCGAAGAGGAAATGAACGCACTGGTTCAACCTGACATTGGACAGCTCTACCACTTTGGCGTGAACGGACAGATCCTCATGCACTTCGCCGCGTTCCACCAGGTCGAGTGGCCTGACTATCTGGAGTCCATGCGCGAAGGCATCCGAATTCACGGGCCGGTTCGCGAGGGCGTGTACGCACTCACCACCGAGCTCGATGCGGTGAACGCCCAGGTCCACGCACGCGATGCGGTCGAGAACCCAGCCCCTGAACGCCCTGAGGAGGACTAGAACCATGCCACTCGTATTTGCTGGCGTCTGCAGTCACGCCCCCGGAATCACCGGACGGGCCCATCTTGCTGACCCGGATCAGAAGGACAGGCTCTATCGGGCCTTCGGTGACCTGCGGGAGCAGTTGGAAGCGTCGAAGCCCGATGCGTTGGTGGTGGTCGCCGCCGAACACTTTGCGAACTTTTTTATGAACAATATGCCGAGTTTTGCGGTGGGTATGGCCGACCGCTACGAGGGTCCGATTGAAGACCCGGATTGGCTGAACATCGGTAAATTCACCGCTCCGGGCAACCCCGATCTGTCAAAGCGGATGATCACCGAAATGATGAACACGGTCGATGTCTCCTACGCCGAGGAGTGGCTCTTTGATCATGGCATCGCCGTGCCCCTCAGCTTTCTGACTCCCGGTTTCGATCTCCCGATCATTCCGGTCAACATCAACTGCCAGGGCCCTCCGTTGGCCCCTCTGCATCGAGCCTGGGCATTCGGTGAGGCTCTCGGCCGTGCCGCCGAACTGGTGCCCGAACGCGTTGCCGTCATCGGAACCGGTGGGATTTCCCATTGGCCTGCGACCCCCGACAGCGGGCGCATCAATGAAGCATGGGATCACGACTTCATGGATCGCTGGTGCAGAAATGATAAGGATGCCCTCCTCGACTACGACGATCTCACCGTGTACGCCGATGCCGGGCAGGGTGGATTTGAGATCCGCACGTTCCTCAGCATTTCGGCGGCGGTGAATGGCGCTCCCGGCACCGTTCACTTCTGCGAGCCGATTCCAATCTTTGCGGTTAGCTGTACAACGGCCACCTACGACCTGTCGGCCGGTTAGCTCGAACGGAGGCTGTGAGGCCTAGCCCCAGCAGTGCCGGCTGGCGTTCCAGGGTCGGGTTCCGTCGGCTTGCCAGGTGATGAGTGCCGCTTCGTCCTGTTGGGCTGGTGTCGCCTTGTCTGCGGTCGATACGCCGTAGCGATCGGCGTGACCATATGCCCGCCAAGAACCACTGAGGAACTGGTAACCACCGCGGGCTGAGCTGCGTGAATTGGCGGCGGAGTAGTCGTCACGTGACTCGCAGAATCGAATCTCTAGCAGGATGGGAGGCACGAACACGCCGTGACCAGCGTCGACCCAACCCTGAGGATGCGCAAGCTGGACCCGAGACGGGGGCGGCTGGGTGCCGGTGATCAGCTGGTGCTCCAACGAATCGCTGATTGCAATAACCACTGCGGTGGGGTCAGAGAACTGTGACCAGAACGCATAGCCTTCGGGTTCGGGCGCTCGGCCGAGAGCTCCCTGGTAGGTGTCAACGATGTGATCCCCGACGCTGCGGTTCTGGTATTCCTGGCTGGCGAGCAGATAGGAAGCGATCTCCTCGACGGCGTAACCGTCCGCCAACAATCCACCCCAGTAGGCGGCGCCCGCTGGTTCGGCCTCGCGGGCAAGAACGGCGCGGTAGAGGCGAGCGGCCTGGTGTATATGAGCGTCGCCGAGTACTTGAGCTTCGTAGGTGGGA
Organism: uncultured Acidimicrobiales bacterium; assembly: GCA_938029215.1. Taxonomy (GTDB): domain Bacteria; phylum Actinomycetota; class Acidimicrobiia; order Acidimicrobiales; family SZUA-35; genus JABDIY01. Next base: position 23,763 of record CALHFG010000032.1, read on the forward strand.
GCTGAAGCGGCGGAGGCAGCAGAAAGAGGGAGAAGTGCTACCGAAATCACTGCGATGAGTGAGGCTGCGGCCGCGCGGCGTAGGAGGGTGAATCGGGGCATGGCGGACGAGTATCTTGGCCACGCAGGCTGAATCCACGGGTAAAAATGCTCAGTTGGCTATGACACGGAACACATCACCAAATTGACACGCAACGGGGCCGTCTTGACCAGGTGATGCGCTGCGGGCAACAAAATCTGCCCGTTGGCCGGGTTCGACCACCAACTCGGCGAAACCATCGAGCTGCCGCTCGCCGCCGACGAAGAACTCCACGCCGATGAGATAGGAACGCGCTGAGTCCAAGGGATTCTCTACCTGGCCAGTGAGAACGGCGCCTTCGGCGGCGGAGTTGGAACACTCGATTACGGTGAGAAGCGCGTCCTTGGACTCGTCGGAGAGTTCTCGCTCTTCTCCAAAGTCGGGCTCGAAGAAGTCCGGTTCATCGCCGTTGTCAAAGGCCACAAAGTCTTCCTGGCTCACTCGAAAGCCCAGGATGTCGAGTTCGAAGAACTGAACGAAGAGCACCAGTATCAGCGCCCCGGTCCCGAGCGCGACGATCGATCGGCGGCGCATTGGTCGAGGTCCGACCCGATCGGCGGGATCGGGGGGCGGCAATTCCTCGGGCAATGCATAGACCGACCGTCCGCTGGGTCCGTGCTGAGGCGAGAAGCCGGCGGCTGGTGTCGCCGGTGTCTGGTCGACAGGCCAGTACCGCCCGTCGGAGCGTTGTTCCCACCCTGCTGGTGGCGGCCACGGGTATTCACGACCATTCCACGCCACATAGGTACCGCTCACGAAGACCATCGTGCCACAACCGGCGCCTGCCATGGTGCCGACGTCGGAGGATGCCCGTGGCGAGGCTGACTACTCTGAGTTGGTGCGAGGTCGAGTACACGACGCCTGTCGGCGTCTCATCGTGGTGCTACTTGTCCTTACCTCGGTCATGGGGTTCGTGTCCGGTGTCTTGCTTGACGAGCAAGAACTCGCCGACATCGTCGGTGAGGCCATGAATGATGAATCGGTCCGGACGGCTATCGCCGGCACGGCCGTTGATCAGGCGTTCGACACGTTCAAGGTGGATCAAACCCTGGCCTCGGCGTTGCCCGACCAGCTCACCATCGCGGCGAGCCCGGCCGTCGAGTTGTCCAAGCCCGTCGTCGCAGAGGCCGGGAGTCAACTATTGGCGCTCGAACCAGCTCAGGCGGCGGTATCGGAAGCGACGCGGTCTGTTCATCGCCAGACCGCTGCGGCCGCCTTCAGCCCGGTTGAACAAGACGTGGTGATCAACACCCGACCCATCCTGGTGGTTGTTGCCGATGAGATTATCGGCCCGGCCGGCGCCCGGGCCGCGGTTGGTCTGGATCTGCCTGAATCGGCGACGAGTGTCAATCTTGGTTCGAACCAAAGTGCGTTGTGGCAAGGGCTCAACCTCCTCATCGCTGCAACAGGGATCTTGGCGCTCCTCCTGATGCTGACCGCGGTGGTCTACTTCGCTACTGCGGTGGGCAAACTCCAGGCTGCAGCAGACCTCGGCCGACCCTTTATCACCGCCGGCATTGTCACCATCGCAGTCTCGGCGTTGCTCGCACTGAGCATCGCTCTCGCAGCGGAATCTCTCCTTGGTTCAAACCCTGGCTTTTCGGTGGCCGGCATCGACGTGGGACAGGTCACCGGCGGCGCTGGCCTTGGATTCATCATCACCGCGCCCTTGTCGGCCGCAGCACGCCGATTGCTCTATGTCGGGCTGGTGTTCATCTTTGCCACCAGACTCTTCACCGACCATCCGGCTGCCGTGGCCTTTCGGGAAGCTGTGCGGCATCGCGATCCCGAGCGATTCATCGACGGATTGGCCCGACTGCTCCCCGACAACCTTCGACGCGTTCAGCTTGGTATCTACACCGGAGGCCTCCTGGTGCTGTGGTTCTCAAGCGACCCCGGCCTGCGGCGCACACTTACGGTGCTCGGCGTTGTGGCTGCTGCCCAGGTGGGCCTGCTGATCTCCACGTCGACGGGAGCGCGCTGGGAGCGGCTGCGGGAGGTCGTTGGCTGGAATTATGTGGAACCGCTGGATCACACCGACCGTACCGAGGCGATGAGGAGGCGTCGGCGGATTCTCGGCATCGTCGCCGTCGTCGCGTTGCTCTTTTGGCCGACTTATACCGCTGGTTCGGTTCGGATCCTGGGCCTTGTTGGTCTTGGGTTGGCCGCGTGGACCTACCGAACCGAGGTCGGTGAGGTCGAGACCGTTGCTCCGGTGGCGCTGGCGGATGCCCCCGAGAACACCGCGCTGTGGCGGCGACCGCGGGTGCTTGCCCCGGTGGTGTGCACCGTGCTCGTTGGATTGCTGCTCTTGCCGGACCAGGGGGTCGATATAGCCACTGCATCGGCACAGGTAGAGACCCCAACCCGGTGCAACGGTTTGGAAGAGCTGTGCGGCCGTCCGTTCGATCAGGTCGTCTTTGCCGGGACCCACAATGCGATGAGCGCCGAAGAGCTCGGGTGGGAATTGGCCAACCACCAGACCGCGATCCCGGCACAGCTCGCCGGTGGAATTCGGGCTCTACTCGTGGACGTGCAGAAATGGGAAGTCGATGTATCCCTCGGCGAGCTCTCGCTCGATCCGGAGGCCGCTCAGCTGGCTGCAGAAGCGCTGTCGGGCGCCCAGACACCGGAGGACGGGCTTTGGATGTGTCACAAGTTATGCCAGCTCGGCGGGACTCCCTTTCGTGACTTCATCGCCGACCTTCGTGCCTTCCTCGAAACGAACCCCGATGAGGTTGTCCTCGTGGTGATCCAAGATGAGGCCGAGAAGGTCGATATCAAGTCGGCGTTGGTAGATGGCGGACTCCGAGAGCTCGCGTATGAACATCCTCCGGGTCAGTCGTGGCCGACATTGGGCGAGATGATCGCAAACAACGAGCGGGTCGTCTTCTTGGCTGAGAACGACGGCGATGCGACGGGCTGGTATCAAGCGGTCTATGACGGGAATGTCACCGAGACGAACTTCCGATACTCGGTTGTGTCCGACTTTGAGTGTGCACCAAATCGGGGGGTCGAAAACAGCGATCTCTTCCTTATCAATCACTGGGTGGAAACGGGGGTGCCGGTCCCATCCGACGCGGATGTTGTCAATAGTCGAGAGGTGCTGTTGGCCCGCGTGGATGAATGTCGTCGTGTTCGAGGGCGGGAGCCGGGTGTTATTGCCGTCAACTTCTGGGAACGTGGCGACGTAATCGAGGTAGTTGAGGACCTGAACCTGCGCTAAACAGTGCTCTCGTCGACAGCAAGAGGCGGAGGCCTAGCCGCTCTCTAGTTGGCCGGCGTCAGGCGGGTGGTCATCGGGTAGGTCGTGGCCGGGTGATTCGAGCCCCAGTTCGGTCTCGAGCCTTTGAATTCGGGCAACGAGTGCGCCGACGGTCACCTCCAGTTGGGTAAGTCGGTCATTCCGACTCGGTCCTGCCGAGGCGCCTGCGCTGGCGGCTGCCTGGTGGGCTGCGGCCGCGTCGACCTCGCCGCTCAGCAAGTGCATGAACCGATTCTGGCTCTGACCGGGCCCGCGACCCAGATCGACGACCAGGGGTCGTTCGGACGTGACCAGGCTGTCGAGCACTCGGTCTACATCCTCGACCGACTCGAAGGCCACGTACCGTTCGGTTCGGGTTCTTATTTCACCTGGGGTTTGGGGGCCGCGCAGCAGCATGATCGCCAATGCCGCCACCTGAGATTCGGTTAGATCAAGGGCTTCATCCAAGACATGCTTGTGCTTGTCGGTTCGTCCCGATGAGATACTGCGGCACAGCTTGTTGGCCCGAAGTTCCATCATCGCCTGGATCACTTCGCGCTCGTTGAGATCCATCACCGGGTCTCGGTTCGTCTTTTGGTTGCAGGCGTTGACCAGCGCGTTCGTCGAGAGCGGATACTGATCGGGCGTCGTCGCCTTCTTTTCCATCAGGCAACCGAGAACGCGGACTTCGACCGGTGTGAGTTCCATGGATCCCGAGCGTAGTTGGTGACCTCGCAACTGCGCCTCACGAGCTCTCTCTGCGAACGAACGCAAAGGGCCAACACCGAGGGAACCGATCCGGCGGTCCGTTCGACCTGATTGAGGTGATCCCTCGTAGCGCCGTCAGTGGGCTGTTTGCGGCGGTTGTGCTCGCGTTGTCGGTTGCCGCAGCAGCCTGTGCTCCTGCCGCGCCCGATGTGGCGCTCAGTCCCGTGGCCGACGAGGGCCGAGATATCGCCCGAGGGTCGGGTTGCGCGGCGTGTCATGGACGTAACGGAGAGGGTGGTGTCGGACCTTCGTGGAAGGGCCTGGCCGGCTCGACGGTTACCTTTACTGATTCAACGTCGGCTGTCGTCGATGCGGAGTACCTTGCTGCATCGATCCTGGAACCTTCAGCCAAGCTGCGCGAAGGATTCGCGATCACCATGCCCGAGAACAACCTGAGCGAGGAAGAGGTCGCAAAGATCGTCGCCTACATCGAGGAGCTCCGATGATCCGCTGGTCGATTGCGATCGTTGCGCTCGGTTTGGTGGCTACCGCATGTGCCGGCACCGGCTCTAACGCAACCGATGCGCCGGTCCTGTCCGGCTTTGAGCGGACACCCACCCCCTCGGTTTCGGGGGCGTCGCTTCCCGAGGTCACGAACGACGATCAGTCGTTTCGGTTCGAAGCTCAATCAAAAGACGGCCTGCTGCTGGTCTACTTCGGTTTTACCCACTGTCCCGATGTTTGTCCCACAACGCTTGCGGACTTGCGGGCCGCGCTCGATCAGCTTGACCCATCCGAGCGATCCCGGATCGAAACGGCAATGGTCACGGTCGATCCCGACAGGGACACCGCCGACGTGCTCCCCAACTACGTGCGGTCCTTTTTGCCCGACGCGGCAGCGTTGCGAACCGAATCCGATGCAGAACTTCGAGCGACCGCCGATGCCTTTGGAGTCACCTATGAGGTGACCGAAACGGCCACTGGCGTTGAGGTGATTCACACCGGGTCGCTCTATGCGGTTGCGCCAAACGGGGATCTGCTCATCAGCTGGCCCTTCGGTGTCACACCCGAAGATCTCAACAAGGACCTCCGTATCTTGCTGGGGCGTGTGAGCGCATGAAAAGGTTGATCCTCACCTTTCATGCGACGATCTTCGGCGTCGCGTTACTCCTCACCGCATGCGGGGGAGATGGCGAGATCTTCGAGGTTGCAGAAACCGAATCGGTCGGCACTGCCGAGTACTCGTTCGAAATACCCGATGGTGCCGGCGAGGCGCTGGATGCCGGAACGCCACTCGAAATCCTTCCCGCCGAATTGCGGGCCCGGGTCGGTGAGTCCATCGAGATCGTCAACCAGGACGACCGAGGCCACTTGGTTGGCCCGTGGTTCGTCGGCGCCGGCGAGACGTTGCGGCAAGAGTTCACGTCGCCGGGGGAGTTCATCGGGATCTGCACGGTCCACCCAAGCGGCGAGATTAAGGTGATCGTCGATGCCTAGCCGAATAGGCTCCGCTTCGTGAACCGAATCCTGCGAGTGCTGCTCGGGTCAGCCATCGTGTTGCTTGCCTCAGCGGGTCCGGTAGGCGCCGATCCAGCCGGCCCGACCGACTACCTCACCACCATCGATGCGGTCGAGCCGATGACAGAGGCGATATCGGTTCGCATGATCGGTGGTGACAGCTTCTTTGAAATCACCCAACTCCAGCCGGTGCACATCCTGGTCAGCGGGTATCAGGGCGAGCCGTACCTTCGAATTCGGGCCAATGGTGTGGTGGAGGAAAACCGACTGGCCCCCACGACCTACCTCAACGAGGAACGCTACGGAGCCGGAGAGATCATTCCGGACTTCGCCGATGCCAAGGCCGACCCCGAATGGGTTCAGGTAGCGACCGGTGGGCGATACGCCTGGCACGACCATCGGTCCCATTGGATGAACGAAGCCAAGCCACCCGGGAAGGGACCCGGCGACACCATTCTGGAAGCGGTCATTCCCATCGTCGTCGACGGAACCGAAGTGCAGGTTTCGGTCTCGTCGGTTCTGCAGTCGGGCCCATCGCTGGCCCCGGCGCTTCTCGGAGCGGGTCTTGCAGCCGTACTGGTGACCTTGATGATTGCCGGTCGGCTGCCGGTGGTCGCAATCGCTCCTGTGTCGGTCGTGCTGCTGGCCGGGCTGGCAGCTACGTTCTCGGTTCCTGTGGAGACGGGGCCACCGATCACTCTGTGGGTCCCGCCCCTCGTCGCGATTGTCTGTCTCGTGGCAGCTGCGATCGTACGAGGTCGAGCCACCAGTCCGTTGCTGGAGGTCGGGCTGGTCTCTATCGCTGGGTTGCAGCTGCTTCTGTGGGCAGTGCTCGGTCGCGATGCTGTGGTTAAACCGATCCTGCCAACCGAGTTGCCATGGTCGGCTCATCGGTTCATTCTCGGCATGGCTATGGTCGTCGGAGTCGGTTTGATCGGTGCTGGTCTGAAACAGCTACAGGAAGCGTTTGCAGACGCTGTGCAGACTCAGCGCACGTAGTTCCCGAACTGGGCCTTCATCTGATCTAGGGTGGTGTTGAATCGCCCCACAGGAGGAGCCTTCGATGACTGATGGAAATGCCCAAACCCCGCCGGGGTGGTACTACGCCGCCGGCGATCCGCCCGGAACCCAGCGTTACTGGGATGGAACCCAATGGCAGGGTGGACCCCAGCCCGTGGCCGCTGGCGGTCCTGGAGCGATGGCCACCGGAGCTCAGCTGGGTGGCCCGGGCGAGCGTCTGGTCGCCCGAATCATCGACATCTTGGTGCTCATCATTCCTGTCATCGTCGTGTCGGTGGCTCTCGGTCAGGGATTCGTGGCCAGCATCATTACGTTCCTGATCGCGGCGGGCTACGAGGTGTATCTGCTCGGCACCAAGGGCGCCACGATCGGTAAGTCCGTCATGAGCCTCAAGGTCGTCAACGAGGACTACACCGACATCACCATGGAGACCGCCGTTCGCCGGTACGCCATCAACCTGGTCCAGATCGTTCCAGTCATTGGACCGATCATCCAGCTGGTCGTTGGTCTTGCCACCATCGTCATGGTGTTCAGCGACAGCCGTCGCCAGGTTCCCTGGGACAAGATCGCAAAGACGTTGGTCATCTCCACCAAGTAGTTGCCGGGCTCTTGAGCCCGTTCAGAACTTAGCGCTGGTCCCCGGATGCCCGGGGACCGGTGTCGTTTTGGGTCTCGGGTTCGGCGAGCAATGCCAGCAGATCCGTGCGGGCTCGGGCCACCCGTGAGCGGATCGTTCCGATCGGAACCCCCAGGAGGTCCGCGGTGTCAGCGTAGGAGAGTCCGGCCAGTTGGGTGAGCACCATGACCTCACGCCGATCCGGCGACAACTGTTCTAAGAGCAGGTCGTTGTCGACCATTCCGGTTCGCTCGGGCTCGGCGACGTCGGGGAGCTCAGCGGGACTGAGGCGGCGACGCCAGCGAGTCTTAGTCCTCACCGCATCGGCACAGGTGTTGCGAGCGATTCGCATCAGCCAAGCTCGCGCTGACCCATCGTTTCGGAAGTTGGGCAACGATCGTAGGGCCCGCACAAAGACCTCTTGGGCCAGGTCTTCGGCGTTATCGGTGTCTCCGAGGTGCCGGCACATGTCGATCACCGACTGTTGGGACGCGCGAATGAACGCCTCGGTGGCGGCTCTATCGCCGTCGCGAGCCCGCAATGCCAGGGATGTCCAATCGTCGATCTTGCCATGTTGCCACGACGGGAACTAAACGTCACCCCGAGCCGACAAAGTGGTCATGGAGTGTTCTCAAGCTCAGGCATGGATCTCAGCCCGGATCGACGGCGAGGCCGTCGAGCAGCCCGATCTTCTTGCCAAGCACATGGAAACCTGTCCTGTCTGTCCCGAGTTCGAAGGCGCATCGCACCGTCTCAAGCGCACGATGGCGTTTCGCCCTGTGCGGTCCGAACCGATCGATTTGGCTCCGCTGGTTCTGGCCCGGGTCGGTGTGCCGAATCTTGGTCGAGGCGAGTGGCGGCGCACGCTGCTCGGTGCCGCCGGACTGACCCTTCTCCTGCTCGCGATCCCGGGTGTGCTCTTTGGGAGCACAATGCTCGGGGCCGAGCTTGGTTCGACCGATCACAGCGGCCGTCACCTGGGTGCGTTCAGCGCGGCGTTGGCGTTCGGGTTTGTTTACGCCGCCTGGCGACCGGAGCGAGCCATTGGATTGGTGCCACTCACCTCCGCCCTTGGCGCCCTCATTCTTCTCACCGGAGTCATCGATATGGCGCGCGGTAACTCAACCGGACTCGCCGAGGCAAGTCACCTTCTCGAACTCACCGGCGTGGCTTTGATCTGGGCCATGTCCAGGCATCCGTGGCCAGCGGGAGCACAACCGCTGCGCCCAGCAAGAGCCTGACCTAGCTCAGCTCTTCCGGCACGTCGCCAACGACGGTCAGAACCTCGGACAGATCTTTTCGTTTGATGTCGGGAACGAGTACTCCCTCGAGCGGGTAGCCGATTGGGAAGAGGACAAAGGGTCGCTCGTTGGCTGGTCGGCCGAGCAGTTTGGTGAGAAATGCCATAGGGCTCGGCGTGTGGGTGAGGGTTGTCAGGCCCATCGTGTGTAACGCGGTAATGAACAGGCCGGCGGCGATCCCACAGCCTTCCTTGACGTAGTAGTTGTGGCCCTTGGTGCCGTCGTCGCTCAGGCGGTACCGCTCCTCGAATAGAACCACGATCCACGGCGCGATCTCTAGGAATTCTTTGTGGTGATCGGTACCCAGTGGGGCCAGCGCCGATTGCCACTCTTCGTTCATGCGATTTTCGAGGTAGTTCGTGCGCTCCTCTTCCTCGGCCGCGACCCTGATCTGGCGTTTGATCTCGGGATCGGCGATCGCCACGAACCTCCAGGGCTGCTGGTGAGCTCCGGATGGGGCGGTCGATGCAGCCGAAACGGCCGTTTCAATCAGCTGACGAGGGACCGGTTCATCCGACAGCATTCGGACCGAACGGCGCTTGTCCATACGGGCATAGAAGTCGTCAGCGGCGGCCTGCATCTGGTCAGGAGTGAGCCGTTGGAATTCCAGTTCGATGTACGGGTAGTCCTTGGCCAGTTGCGGCGAAGGGTACGGGTGCTTGTACAGCGAATCGTCGCGCATCGGTTGGCTACGCCACGATCTGTCGGCCGATAATTTCCTTCATTATCTCGTTGGTGCCGCCATAGATCTTTTGCACACGAGCGTCCCGCCAGGCCCGCGCCACCGGATACTCCTCCATGTATCCATACCCGCCGTGAAGTTGTAGACATCGATCGGTGACGTCGCATTCGAGACGTGTGGTCCACCACTTGGCTTCGGCCGCGTCTTCGGCGGTGAGTTCGCCCGCAAGGTACGCCTCGGTTTGCCGGTCGAGGAAAACTTGCGCGATGTCGAGTTCGGTCTGCATCTCAGCCAACTCGAATTTGGTGTTCTGGAAGCCGGAGATCGGCTGGCCGAACGCGGTTCGATCCTTGACGTAGTCGACGGTCCAACCGAATACCGCCCGGGCGTGGGCAACTGCGCTGATCGCCAGACTCAACCGCTCGCGTGGCAGATTTCGTACTAGTCCAAAGAAGCCCTCCCCCTCGTTTCCAAGGAGGTTCTCTGCGGGCACACGAACATCGCTAAAGAACAGTTCTGCGGTGTCCTGAGCATGCATTCCGATCTTCTCGAGGTTTCGGCCGCGGGTGAAACCTTCCATACCTTCTTCCACGACGAGCAAACTCATGCCTCGGTGCTTCTGGGTGGGGTCGGTCTTGGCGGCAACGATCACCAGCGAAGAGTTGATTCCGTTGGTAATAAACGTCTTTGAACCATTGAGAATGTAGGTGTCGCCGTCTCTGATCGCGGTCGTGCCGATTCCAGCCAGATCTGAACCGGTCCCGGGCTCGGTCATAGCGATCGCGGCCATCGAGTCGCCCGAGCACATGCCCGGGAGCCAGCGGGCCTTCTGATCGTCGTTCGCCATGTCGGTGAAGTAGGGCATGCAGATGTCGTTGTGGAGCGTGATACACATGCCGCTTGCCATGACGCCGGCTCGTTGGATCTCCTCGTTGAACACCACGTTGAAACGCCAGTCTTCTACCCCGCCGCCTCCGAAACGTTCATCGACCTCGATGCCGAGAAATCCCATGTCGCCGGCCTTCTTAAACATCTCGACGTCGACGACGCCAGCCTGTTCCCATCGGTCAGCATGCGGCACGATCTCGGCTTCGATAAACGCCCGTGCACTCTGGCGAAACTGCTCATGGTCGTCAGCAAAAAGGGTGCGCTTCAGCATGGGGCAACAGTATCGAACCGTGGTCGAGTTCGACGATTCTGGTCAGCCAACGCGATTTGGGGTGAATGGGGGAGTGCGCCGGGGTCGAGGCATCCAACGCCTACCATTACCCCTGCTATGACTAGGCGCCGCGATTCTGCCGAGGGGTTCCTCAAGACTCCGCACGCGGCTCTTGTCCTTGCCGGTGGCAGTCAACCGACCGCACACCAATTCGACCTGCTCAAGCGGAGCGCAACCCTGCCCGTGCGGGTGATCGCCGCCGATAGCGGCGCAGACCACGCCAACGCGCTCGGTGTTGAGATCGACCTCGCGATCGGCGACTTCGACTCGGTGTCCGATGCCACCCAGAGTTGGCTTCATCGTGGCGACTGCGAGATCCGAAGCTACCCACCCGACAAAGACCAGAGCGATCTCGAACTCGCACTCGGGGCAGCCCTGGAGACCGCGCCACAGTCGCTTTGTGTTCTGGGAATCGGTGGCGGCCGCCCCGATCATTTTCTGATGAACACCGTGATTCTTGCCGATGATCGTTGGGCGAGCGTCGACGTTGAGGCGCTTGCCGACGATTGCCTGATCACCGTTGTTCGAACCGGTGTCACCATTTATGGCGAACCTGGCTCGGTCGTATCGATTCTGCCCATTTCCGGTCCGGCGTCGGTCAGCACAGTGGGTCTGCTGTATCCGCTCGATGCCGAAGAGTTGTCTCCCACCTCCGCCCGGGGGCTGAGCAACGTCATGGCCTACTCCGAGGCTGTCGTCAGCGTCGAGGACGGCACGGTCCTGGTCATGCAGCCAGGTCTTGGGCGGCTAGGGGTGACCGAGTGACCTCGACCCCTGAGCGCCTGTCGCGCAAAGAGCGCCGAGCGCAGAAGAAGGCGAACCGTCGTACGTGGCCACAACGGTTGGTCATTGCCGTCAACGTTCTCGGGATCTTTGCTGCTTTGACCGCCGCATATTTCATCAGGAACAGTTTTGGCCGGATCGAGTCGATCGACCGAGTCGAACTGGCCGGCAATCTGACGCCGCTTTCGGACAACGCCGAACCTGGCCAACGAGTCTTGAACGTCCTGCTGGTGGGATCGGACTCCTCAGCCGGACTCGACCCCGATGATCCGATCAACACCGATCGGCAAGGGGAACGGAACGGCGATGTGATCATCATCGCTCATATCGACGAGCGCGATGGAACCGCCGCGCTGTTGTCGATCCCTCGCGATCTTTGGGTTCCCATCGCGGGGCGAGACCGAGAGGCAAAGATCAACAGCGCCTTTTCGGTGGGTGGCCCTGCCATGTTGATCGACACGATCGAACAGAACTTCGATATTCCCATCAACCACTACGTGAACGTGGACTTCGCGGGTTTTCAGGGCCTGGTCGATGCGCTTGGGGAAGTCAACGTTTGGTTCGAACAACCGGCTCGTGATTGGAACACCCGAACCAACTCGTCCCAAACCGGATTCCAAATGCTCGAGCGAGGATGTCAGGCGCTCGATGGTCACACCGCTCTGGCATATGTGCGCTCGCGCTATTACCAGACGCAGAACGACGATGGAACGTGGGAAGGCGGCATTGCCGAGGCCAGCGACCTCAACCGAATCAAGCGGCAGCAGGACTTCCTTCGTCAGGTTGCGGTTCAGGCGATCGCATCGGGGTCGAGAAACCCGTTCGTGTTCAACGGCCTGGTCGATGCAGCGGTGGAGCACGTGACGCTCGACCAAGAACTCAGCCCCGCCCTGCTGCTCGACATCGGCACGGCCTTCCGTGACTTCGATAGCGACAACCTGCAGGTCTACAGCCTGCCGTCTCGGTTTGACTGGGTTGGTTCCGCCAGTGTGCTCTTCGTCGAAGAGGAACCGGCAGCCCCACTGTTTGAGCTCTACCGAGGAGCGAGCGCAAACGATCCCCGCACGGTCAATGCAGAGATTGCGTATTCGTCGGAACGAGCCTCAGAATCTGAGGCGATGCGGGCCCAGTTGTTGAGCGCCGGCTTTGCCGACGTTCCGGCCAATCCGGCCCCGTTGGAACATGCCGGTATCGAGATACGGCATGGCGCGAGCGCACGCGATGCCGCACAGGTGGTAGCGGCTTCCTTGGGCGAGCCGGCGGTACTGGTCGAGGTGTCTGGACTCCCTGGTCGCACGGTAATCGTGGCGCTGGGCTCGGGGGACGTGGCCAACGGCACACCGGGTACGACCGTGCCTCAGGATGATGGGGATTTGAAGGAAACGCCCGCCGTTTCAGTAGATCCGGATAGCGACGGTGATGTTGGGTCCGGCCAGCCGGCAGAAAATACCTCGGAGAAGCCCCAAACGGGGTTTAGTGAGGCTACTTGTGGCCGATAAGAGTTCTACGGGCGCGTAGTGGCCACGGACGGTCCCCATTTCGGGTAAGTCCGCCCACCTAAGCCCCCGTGCTCACCATCGCTAGCCTGCAAGGGTTGGCGGGAACCTTGGAACTCACGGAGAACCACAGTGGCAACCATTGCTGTAATCGGAACCGGATATGTAGGCCTGACAACGGGGGCTTGCTTTGCCTATCTCGGTCACGACGTCATCTGCGCGGACATTGATCCAGACAAGATTGAACGCCTCAAGAACGGTGAGATCCCGATCGTTGAAGAAGGGCTCGACCGCGTGGTCGCTGAAGCTCTGGCGTCAGGCAAGATTCGGTTTGTGCTTGGTGCCACCAATGCCAGTGAGCACGCCGAGTTTCATTATCTGTGCGTCCCGACCCCACAGGGTGCCGACGGCTCTGCCGATCTGAGCTACCTCGAGGCTGCCGCCGCCGAAATTGGACCCACGCTGCCCAAGAACAGTGTTGTGGTGAACAAGTCCACGGTGCCGGTTGGATCCACCGAGGTCGTCGCTCAACATCTCGATCGCCCCGACGTGAGAGTTGTTTCGAATCCAGAGTTCCTCCGGGAGGGCACTGCGGTTCAGGACTTCCTCAATCCAGATCGGGTGGTCATCGGAGCGAGCGACCAGGAAGCCGCCATCCGAGTCGCGGCTCTCTACAGCAAGGTTCGGGCCCCGATCATGGTGACCGACCCCGTTTCCGCCGAGACAATCAAGTACGCCAGCAATGCCTTCCTGGCAACCAAGCTGAGCTTTGTCAACGCCATCGCAACCCTATGCGAGCACGTTGGCGCCGACGTCAACGACGTAACGCTCGGGATGGGCTACGACAAGCGCATTGGCAAAGAGTTCCTCAAGCCGGGACCGGGCTGGGGTGGCAGCTGTTTCCCCAAGGACGTCGCCGCACTGGCCAAGATCTCTGAGGACTATGGATACGAATTCACTCTCCTTCGTGAAGTGTTGAGCGTGAATCAAGACCAATTCCAACGCACTGCTCAGAAGGTGCTCGACGCCCTCGGTGGCGACATTCAAGAGAAGAAGGTTGCGGCCTGGGGTCTCACCTTCAAGGCGGGCACCGACGATCTGCGCGAATCGCCCGCCATTGAGGTGCTGCAGCGTCTCAGCGGCGCTGGTGCTCAGATTGTTGCCTACGACCCGGCCATCCCGACCAACATCGATCAGCTACCGCACGTCAACGTGGTGTCGGACCCTCTGGTTGCCGCCAAGGATGCTGACGTTCTTGTGGTGCTCACCGAGTGGCCCGAGTTTAAGTACGTCGATTTCGACCAGCTGGCCGATCAGATGCGGGGTCGGATCGTGGTGGACGGTCGCAATCTCCTGGATCGTTCCATCCTTAAGCGTCGTAGCTTCGACGTCATCGGCATCGGTCGCTAGGACAACCTGTGGCTCGAATCGTCGTAACCGGTGGCGCCGGCTTTCTCGGATCCAACCTGTGTCGGGCGCTGCTCGACCGTGGCGACGAGGTTGTCTGCCTCGACAATCTGATCACCGGCTCGGAAGAGAACATTGAGGAGCTGTTCGGTGAGCCCGGGTTCTCCTTTTCAAACCAGGATGTAACCAACCACCTGTGGATTCCAGGACCCGTCGACGCCATCATGCACCTCGCGTCGCCCGCCTCACCCATCGATTTCGCGAAGATCCCGATCCAGATCATGAAGGTCGGAAGCCTTGGCACCCACAACTGCCTGGGTCTCGCCCGAGCCAAGGGCGCCACGTTCCACATGAACTCCACGAGCGAGGTCTACGGAGATCCACTGGTCCACCCGCAACCTGAGACCTACTGGGGCAACGTCAACCCCAACGGCCCGCGAAGCATGTACGACGAAGCCAAACGCTTCTCCGAAGCCTTGACCCTGGCCTACAAGGACAAGCACGGCATCGATGTTCGAATCGTTCGGACCTTTAACACCTACGGTCCCTTAATGCGCCCCGACGACGGCCGGGTAGTGAGCAACTTCATAACCCAGGCGCTGCAAGGGCAGCCGCTCACCGTTTACGGCGACGGCACCCAGACCCGCAGCTTCTGCTATGTCACCGACCAAATCGAGGGTCAGCTGGCCCTGCTTGACAGCAACTACACGATGCCCGTCAACATCGGAAACGATGTCGAGTTCACCATGCTTGAGCTCGCCGAGCACGTGGTCGATATCACGAACAGTTCCGCAGGTGTTGTTCACGAACCGCTGCCCAAAGATGACCCGATGCAGCGCAAGCCCGACCTCACCGTGGCGAACCGCGAACTCGGCTGGTCACCCAAGGTTCCTCTCCGTGAGGGTCTCGAGATGACCACCAAGTATTTTGCAGAGAAGCTCGGCCTGTAGCGTTTCTCGGTGACTATCGAGACCCACAGGTTCGGAGTCCGCAACGCAAATTTGAAACGGTAACCGGGAACGGAGATCTCTGAGCTCTTGAGGGGCACAACCCCGGTCTGCTCACTCCACTACGATTGGTGCTGATGAGGGTCGCCGTCACCGTTGAGCAGTTCTGGCATCCGGTGCCCGGTGGCACGGCGCGGGCTACCCACAAAACGATCCGGGCGCTGCAACGTGCCGGCGGCATCGATTTCATCGGCATCGCCGCCGCTCACCCCGACGGGATGGAAGAGAGTGAGCTCACCATCCCGGTGGTGCACAGCCGTTTGAAGCGGCCCTTTCTCTACGAGAGCTGGCTCCGTCTGAACCGTCCGCGCATCCAGCCGCTGGTCGACGGGTGCGACATCATCTGGGCATCAGCCATGGTCCCACCGCCAAAGGCGGGTTCGGCCATGGTCTCGACCGTCCATGATCTGGAATTTCTCGACCACCCCGAGTGGCACACGACGCGTGGCCGCAGCTTTTTCCCTCGATCCTTTGCAGCCACAAAGAAGCGCTCCGACATCATCGTCTGTCCCTCCCAAACCGTCGCCGACCGATGCCTGCGCGCAGGCCTGTCGAGCGATCGTGTTCGTGTTGTCCCTTGGGGTGTTTCCGCGTTCCGTGTGGACCAGGCCGAAGCCGAAGAAACCCGGGCGCACTATGAGCTACCCGAAGGGTTCGTGTTGTGGGTGGGCACGCTCGAGCCACGAAAGAACCTGGAGGGACTGGCACGGGCGATGCAAATGGTCGACGCTCCGATTGCGGTTGTGGGCCCCGACGGGTGGAACCTCAGTGCGGAAGATGAAATTCTCGCTCCGCTTGGCGACCGTTGTTTTCGACTGGGCAAGGTGCCGGATCGGGACCTTCATTGTTTGTATTCGGCGGCCTCGGTGTTCGCATTCCCCAGTCATGCGGAAGGGTTTGGCTTGCCCGTGCTTGAAGCGATGGCTCAGGGAACGCCGGTTGTGACCTCGAAGCACACTGCAACCGAGGAGGCTGCCGGAGGAGCCGCGCTTCTCGTCGATCCGAACAGTCCCGACCAAATCGCCGGCGCGATTTCATCGGTGCTCGCCGATGATGAGATGGCGGCCAGGCTGACGGCTCAAGGTCTCGACCGTGCCCTTGAGATGAGTTGGGATGCCACCGCCAGTGGGTATGCGGCGGCGTTCTCCGACGCAATCTCCTAGCCCGATGGAAACCATTGGTGTAAATCTTCTTTGGCTTGAGCCCGGGGTCGTGGGCGGCAGCGAGGAGTACACGCTCAGCCTGCTTCGTGCGATTCACGGCATCGATCCGCTGGACTTGGAGCTGAAGTTGTTTGCTCAACCGGGTTTGGTGGAACATCATCCTGACTTGTGTCGCCGATTTGAAGTTGTTGTTACCCCTCGGCTGCCCGGAGGTAAGGCGGGACGAATCACCGCCGAGCACACCTGGCTCACACGGCAGTCGTCTTCGCTGGCCCTCATGCATCATGCAGGCGGAGTGGTTCCCTCGGGTAGTCCATCGTCGTCCCTACTCACGATTCTGGATTTGCAACCCTTGGAGATGCCCGACAACTTTGGCGCGTTCAAGCGCAACTGGCTCGGTCAGATGATCCCGCGAAGCGCCGAACAAGCGAGCTTGATTGTGACGCCCAGCGAGTTCACGGCGGGCCGCCTGGTCGAGTTGCTGGGGGTCGATCGAAGCAAGATCCGGGTCGTACCGTTTGGTCTCGAGATGCCGACGGATCCGCGTTCGGTCGAAAGCGAACGAGCGATCGAGAATCCCCTGTTTCTGTACCCAGCGATCGCCTATCCACACAAACGCCACGTTGATCTGGTCGAAGCGTTCTCACTGCTCCGGGCCGACTACCCCGACGCCCAACTGGTGCTCACCGGCGGAGACGGACCCCTCACCGCCGATGTGCGCAGGCAGGTCGAGCCACTGGGCGATTCGGTGAGGATGACCGGCCGCATCGACCGACACGAGCTGGACCAGTTGTATCGAGAAGCGACGGCGGTGGTGATGCCGAGCGAGTATGAGGGCTTCGGATTGCCGGCTTTGGAAGCCATGGCAGCAGGCACACCGGTGATCGTTACTGATGCAGGGTCGCTTCCTGAGGTTGTGGGCGGCGCTGGCGTGGTAGTGCGGCCGCGGGATCCTGTCGCCCTGGCTCGAGCCATGTCTGCGGTGGCCGCACATGGCCCTACACGAGCCCGACTTCAGCAAGCGGGCCCAGAGCGAGCTGGGCAGTTTCAGTGGAAGACCGCCGGACAGGCCCTCATCGACGCCTACCGTGAAGCGCTTGACCGCATCACCCTCTTGTGAGTTGAGCTTCCGTTAAGCATGCGCATCCTCGTACTTTGCCCCCACTTTGCTCCCGATCTTCACGCTGCGACCGGCGAGGTCATGACCCAACTCGTCCACGCGTTGGCCGAGCGCGGTCACACAGTCGACGTCGTGACATCGCTTCCGTGGTATCGGGATCATGATGTGGAGCCCGAGTGGCGGGGCCGGCCGGTTCGGTCTGAGACGACTACGTTCGGGTCGATCACCCGCGTTTGGCCCTTCCCGACCGACAAGGGCAGCGTCGTGTCGAGGGCGATGGCCTTTGCGGCCCAGACCGCTCTTTCTTTCGCTGTCGCCGTACCCAAGAAACGACCCGACGTCGTGCTCGCGATGTCGCCCCCGATCTTCTTCGGTAGTGCAGCGCGGATGCTGGCCGCCCGTTTTCGTGTGCGGTTTGTCTTCAACGTGCAGGATATCTTTCCCGACGTAGCGGTCGACCTTGGCATGTTGAAGAACGAACGAGCCATCGCGGTCGCCAAACGTTTGGAACGCTCGTTGTATCGGTCTGCTGATGCGGTCACTGTGTTGAGCGAGGACCAGGCCGCCAACGTTCGATCAAAGATGGATGTCTCACATGCCGATCGGGTGCACATCATCCCCAACTTTGTCGACACCACCCGCGTCACGGTCGTGGACCGAATGACTGACTATCGCCGACGCAACAACATCGGCGACGATCTCGTCATCATGTATTCGGGCAACGTGGGCTTCAGTCAGAGCTTTCACCTCATCGAGGCTGCGGCTCGCCACTTCGCTGACCGCGAGGTCGACGGACGACCGATTCGGTTCGTGATCAACGGCGAGGGTGCCGCCCGTCCGGCCGTCGAGTCGTGGTCGCGTGATCTCTCGAACGTCACGGTGACCGACTTCGCTCCTCGAGACCAGGTATCCGATGCTCTTGGCACCGCAGATCTTCATCTGATCTTGCTCTCGGCCGGTCTTGCGAAGTCCAGCACCCCGAGCAAACTGTATGGAATTCTGGCTGCGGGCCGGCCGGTCTTGGCGTCCATTGACCTGGGGAGCGATGCCGATCGCATCATCAGCGATGCCGAGGCTGGCATCGTGGTTCCTCCCGATGACCCTGATGCGTTCATAGAAGCACTGGAGGAGTTGGTGCGTGATCGCTCGAAACTGCAAATGCTGGGCCGAAAGGCCCACGATTACGTAGGTCGTTTGATCACTCCTGATCAGCAGGCGCAAGCATATGAGACCCTGTTTGCCCAGCTGAGTTAGACTGAAGACCTCCCCCAATCGCCCGCAAACTGGAAGGCATCCCCCTATGCGCGCAGTAGTACTCGTCGGCGGCTTCGGCACCCGACTACGCCCCCTTACCCTTTCCGCTCCCAAGCAGATGCTCCCGGTCAACGGGATTACGATGCTCGAACGCGTGATTACCAACCTCGCCCGGGGCGGAGTTACCGAAGCGGTTCTCGCACTCGGTTACCTCCCCGAGGTCTTTCAGGAGAACTTTCCAAGCGGCGAGATCGCTGGCGTAAAGATGCACTACGCCGTCGAGCCCGAGCCGCTGGATACCGGCGGTGCCATCGGGTTTGCCGCCCGTTTCGCTGGCTTTACCGATGACACGTTTATCGCTCTCAACGGCGATGTGATCAATGATCTCGACATCGCTGCGCTCGTTGAACAGCACCGAGCTTTCGGAGGCGAGGGAACGATCCATCTCACCCCGGTAGAGGATCCGTCACGTTTCGGAGTGGTACCCATTGATGACCGCGGCCGGGTCGAGGCCTTTATCGAGAAGCCGCCAGCCGGCGAGGCTCCAAGTAACTGGATCAATGCGGGCACGTACGTTCTGGAGCCCAGCGTGTTGGACCGCATGCCCGAGGGCGAAAAGGTCAGTATCGAACGAGCGGTGTTCCCTGACATGGTGGCCGACGGCAAGCTGTTTGCTGTTCAGGCCGATGGCTACTGGGTCGACGCCGGCACCCCCGAGAGCTACATGAAGGTGGCGCTGGACCTTGTCAACGGAACTCGTAGCAGCGAGCCCGCGGTAGCAGCCGATGCGACGATCGAAGACGGCGCCACGGTGGAAAACTCCATCGTCGGGTCCGGAGCGGTCATCGAGGCCGGTGCTTCGGTGATTGGTTCGATGATTCAGCGCGGCGCCAGAGTCGGCGCTGGCGCCAAGATTGTCGATTCGATCGTTGGCCCGAACGCACTTATTGGACCTGCTGCAGAGCTCAGCGAGCTCACGGTGGTGGGCGACTCGGTTGTTGTTGAAGCCTCGAGTTCCCATAGCGGGGCAAAGCTTCCCGACGTTCCCAAGGAGTAATCCGTGAGGCTTCCTGCGCGGGAAGCCTCACCATTCTTGGCGGGTTTACTAAGGCGTGCGTCGCGTCCTAGGGATCCTCATCGTCATCTTGGCGGCCTGCGCAAGCGCGCCGGTGGACGAAGTGGCTGGGTCGGCAACACGACCGCTGGCCTTAACCCGCCCCGTGGATACGCCGAACGTGGACACTTCCCGGTCTTCGGTGGATCTCGATCGAATCATCTTTGACACCTTTGGGAGAGGACCTCGATTTAGCCTCGAGACCGGTCGGTCCGATGTGATTCAGTCACTCCGCGACGCTATTCAGCCGATCGACGCGCCCCGGTATCAGGCCGGAACGGCCCAAACATGGTTGCAAGAGGACGATGTCGTGGTCGGGTATGTGGACCCGACGGGAGCGGCGTGGGCTTTTGCGGTGCGCATGCTGAACCAGCATGAGATCGTCAACGACGAACTTGGTGGTCAAAAGGTTCTCATCAGCTACTGCCCGCTCTGCGGCAGCGGGGTCGTCTATGACCGAGAGGTTGATGGCCGAGAGCTCTCGTTTAGCAATACCAGCGCACTCTTCGAGAACGACATGGTCATGGTCGACCGGGAAACGGGGAGTTATTGGTGGCAGGTGGCCGGCACGGGGATCGTTGGGCCATTGACAGGGCAGACCCTTACCCCGCTTGCGGCTCAAACCACCACGTGGGAATCGTGGACAGCCCAGCATCCTCAGACGGCGCTCATGGAGCGAATTTCTGGGCGGAGCTATGACCACGACTCGTTTCGCAACTATCAAGATCAGCTCGACGACAAACGCACTCCATTTCCGGTTTCAGACGAAGTGCTCGACGATCCTCGGCTGACGCCGGGCACCCGGGTTGTGGCGCTGACCGTGGACGGCAAGGCCCTCGCTTGGCCGACGGCTCCCGCCCGCACAGTGGAGACAGACGTTGATGGCGTCGACATCACCATCGTGCTCGATGGAACCGGGGGGTCTGCATTTGGAGCCGATGGTGCAGCGTTGCCGGTCCGAACCGCCTTCTGGTTTGCGATTCGGTCGTCCTTTCCCGATGTGATCCTGGGTCCCGAGTAAGAGTCCGGGCGAGCTTTTGCATCTGGATCGGCCACGCAGAACAATCACTGGATGGACTTTCAGACAATTCAGTACAGCGTCGACGAGAACGTGGCTCACATTCGACTGAATAACCCCGAAGGTGCCAACGCTGTGACCCCTCTTTTCTCCGCCGAGTTGCGCACGGCAATGCTCGAGGCGCACGTGGACGACGATGTGCGGGCGGTATGTGTCACCGCAGAAGGCAAGGTCTTCTGCGCCGGAGGCGACCTCAAGCTGTTCGCGGGCGAAGGTGAGAACGTTGGTCGGGTCGCCTCGGACATGCTGACCGACTTTCACGGCGCGCTGTACCGGATGAATCTGATGGCCAAGCCGGTCGTGGCAGGGATCGGTGGCGCCTGCGGTGGTGCAGGAATGTCGTTGGCCTGTGCGTTCGACCTCGTCGTCGCATCCGAGAATGCGAAGTTCATCATGGCCTACACCAAGGCTGGCGTTACTCCCGACGGAACCAGTACCTATTTCCTCGCTCGTCACGTGGGCGTGCGGCGAGCGATGGACCTGGTCTTGAACAACCGGATGCTCACCGCCACAGAGGCAGAGCAATGGGGATTAGTAAACCGCGTCGTCGGAAAGGGAGAGGCCGACGAGGCCGCTATGAGCATGGCCAAAGAACTGGCGGCCGGACCAGGATTCGCCAACGGACATGCCAAGAAGCTTGTGTATAGCGGCTTTGAAAGCACACTTCCCGAAGCGGGGGAGCGGGAGGCCGAACTGTTTCTGGCGTCATCGACTCACCCCGATGGGCTGGAAGGAATCGCGGCATTTGCCGAGAAGCGAGCACCAAAGTTCAACCAGAAGTAACGTCGTCACATGGCTGAGAAATCCGTGAGCGCCGCCAACGGTGTCGCCGTTCCCGCAGATGACAAAGGTCGACGTTCCACATCGGCCTTCGCCCAGATGGTGTTGTCCGAAGCGATCGGTGACTCCGACCCCACTGCCGCAAACGAAGCGCTCCTAGAAACGGAGTGGCGAAAGAACTATCACCCCCATTTCGTAGCCGCGAGCCAGGCTGGTATCGCGAGCCCGAAGGACGCCCGGGACATCGCTGAGCGCGGCCTAGCCGCGATAGCAGAAAACATGCGATTCGTTCGTAACGGCGAGGACCGGTTGCTGTCCGAAGTCATGACCGAATCCGCGTCGGCGCCACCCTTTGACACCAAGGTGATCCGCGCGACCGATGGACCGCTTCCGACGTACACGGTTCCCTATCGGGACCTCAACTTGGGTGGGGCTGACCTCCGCCGCCAATTGGAGCGCTGGGTAGCCGACGGTGTTATCGAGGTCAGCGCGGCAGCCGCGGTCGAGGAGGTTCTCGACAATCCCGAATGGATGGATCTCTCCGATCTCACGTTCGTGGTGATGGGTGCGGCCGCGGAGCTTGGACCGTACCCCGCGTTGATGGGGCTGGGAGCCAGAGTGGCCGCGATCGATCTGCCCGGCGACCGCATCTGGGAGCGCCTGACCGGTCGCACGGGCGGTCTCAGCAAGTTGCTCTACCCCACGCGCAATGGACAGCCTGGCGCTGACCTCACCGCAGACACTCCAGAACTACGCGATTGGATCGGGTCGATCGACGGACCGATCGTCGTCGGAGGCTATGCCTACGCCGATGGTGAGGCTCATTTGCGAGTTTCGGTCGCTCAGGACGCCCTGATTGCGGCCGCCATCGATCGCCGCCCGCCGGGCTCTGTCACGGTGGCTCACCTACTAACGCCGACCGACTGTTACGCGATCGATGAACCCACAGCGGAGGCCTCGCGCCGCGCTTGGACCAACCGCCCGGTTGGTCTCCGCGCGGTGCAGAGCGGGCTCCGGACCGTGTCTGGTGGACGGCTATTCCACCAGGCGATCACCGAGTGCACCGACGGTAAGGAGGGGTACCGGTCCGCGGTCTTCGACACCCTGGTGACCGAGCAGGGTCCCAACTACGCATTGGCGAAACGAATCCAGAAATGGCGGGCCATCGACCTGCGGGCTCGTGGACTACGAGTCTCGGCAAACGTGAGTCCGAGCAGCAATACCCGATCGGTAACCAAGAACAAGGCCCTTGCGGCCGCCTACCGCGGCGCCGGGATGTTCAATATTGAGGTCTTTGAACCGGAAACAACAAACGCGCTCATGGCGCTGTTGCTCGTCCGCGATCTTCGCACGACGACCGGTCCGGCGGATCCTTTTGTGGAGCTCGCTAATCCGCTGCAGTTGTTCACCGACGCAGCGTGTCATGGCGGGCTGTGGCGGAGTCCATACAAGACTCGGACTGCGCTTCCGCTCGCCGCGGTTCGTGGCGCATTCAAACGATCGATCTAAAACCGAATGTCTTCGGTGCGTTGCACCGAGGTCTCTTGATCTTTGGCCTGTGAGGCCCAGACCGAGTTGGTGTGGGCGATGAGCTGCTCACCGTTGGGCATCGGTGCCGGCGATTCCCGGTCGGTGGTGTGGCCGTCGGCGGCCAGCACCGTGTCGTAGCCTCGCTCAAGGGCACCGTGTAAGGTCCAGCGCACACAAAAGTCGGTTTGTGCGCCGGTCACGACGAGCCGGCCCACGTCGAGCTTCACAAGGTGCTCATCGAGCGGGGTGTTGTCGAACGAGGACCGCAAGCTCTTCCGAATAATCGTCTCATCCGGTGCCGGCTCGAGTTCGGGCACGATCTGCCACCCGTCGGTTTCTGCCGGAAGGTCGGCGTCGTCATGCTGGACCCAGATGACGGGTGCGCCTTCCTGCCGGGCTTGTCCTACGAGCGTGTTGATGTTGTCAATGACTGCCTCACGGTCGAAGGCGTCGGCGACGACATCATTCTGCACATCGATGACGAGTAGCGCCGAATTGGGTCGATCCATGAGTCGAGCCTAGCTTGGTGCTGCTCGACGATTGGCCTCACGTTGGGTTTGTGGCCGCTCGAACAGTCGCTGCTGCGAGTTCGGTGAATTGGTCACAGATCTGTTGGGTCGCTTGCTGGCACCCGGTCTCTACCCACTGGGTGCACACGGCCATGAAGGCCCCGGCAAGAAAACATGCGGCGATCTCGGTTCGGGCTGCTTGGATGTTTTGAGCGAGGAGATGTTGGCGCCACGCATCGGCCAATTGCCGACGAAACGCATCGTTGACCTCGCCTAGGAGCGGCTGAGACAGGAGCGGTCGCAGAACCGGCAACATGTCGTTGACATGCTCAAACAATGGAAGGAGATCCGGCATCAGGGCGTCGGTCGAGGCAATGGGCAAGGTGATCGAAGGAATGCCTGAAGTCAGGAGATCGAACTTGTTCTCGTAGTGGGCATAGAAGGTGGACCGCCCGCATTCGGAGCGTTCGAGAATGTCCTGAACCGTGATGCGCTCCCAACGCTTTTCCTGGATCAACTCAAACAGTGCGTCCGACAGGACTGCCCGAGTCCGGGCAGGTCGAGGATCAGGGGCTCGATCGGTCGAGTTTTTGGACAATCTGCATCCTTTGTGCGAAACCGAACAGATCGGGAGATCTGTTCCTGGTGGGGCGCTTCACCTCACCATACATTTCGAACATGATGTTCGAAAATGATCCTTCCCCTCCGCGTTCGGGACGATCGGTCTTCCTTGACCGCTTTCCGGCGGTGCTCATGTTCTGTGGCGCCATGGGGTTCTTCATCGGGATGCATATGCGTCTGACCCGAGCGCTCATCGTTGCCAGCCTGCTGGTGGCAGCCGGCCTCTGTGCTGCTCTTGTCCAAAAAGTCCGTCGAGGCCCCGAGGCCGAGGTGGAAGGAGCTAGACGGTGATCGCGATTTCAGTGCGCAGTCTCTGTAAGGACTACGGAACTCAGCGGGTAGTGGACGACATCTCCTTCGACGTCCCGTACGGCGCAGTGACCGGTTTCGTGGGAGCGAACGGCTCGGGCAAGACAACAACGATGCGTGCAATGCTCGGGCTGATCGAACCGACGAGCGGTCATACGGTGTTTCACGACTCGTCGTATGCGGCGTTACCGGATCCACGACGTTCGGTGGGGGCCGTAGTTGACCGAATTGGTGCGCATCCATCCCATACGGCCCGTCAGCATCTCATGATGATTGCTTTGGCCAGCGGGGTGCCGCGCAGTCGGGTGGCGGACTGTCTTGCCCAGGTTGGCCTGGGTGAGGTGGGCGACAAAAGACTCAGCCAGTACTCGATGGGCATGATGCAGCGGTGTGCACTTGCCGCTGCACTGCTCGGATCGCCACCCATCTTGATGCTGGACGAGCCTGCAAACGGTCTAGACCCGGGAGGTATTCGGTGGCTGCGGGAGCAAATGCGTGGCTGGGCTGATGACGGGCGGGCCGTCCTCGTCTCCACCCATCAGCTCGCCGAGCTCGCGGTCATCGTCGATCGGCTTGTTGTCATCGACCGAGGATCATTGGCGTTTGCCGGGCCGATTCAGGAACTAGATCTCACCAGTCGGACGCTTGAGGAAGCAGTGTTTGAACTGATTGCAGCTCGCTCCGACAGCGCTCTCGGTCCGAATCGGGTGTTGCGATGACGGTCGTCGTTGGGCCGACCACGACAGTGGAGCGAATCCGTCGTCCGTTTCGAGCTGATGTGCACAACGTGCGATCGACTCCCACAGCAAAGGCGCTCCTGGCCGGCTCGGTTGTTATGGCGGTCGCATCGTGTGTTGCGAACCTCTCCACCGTCGCCGACAGCGAGCTTTCGTCCGTGGCCACCATCGAGCTGGCGATGCACTCCTCGACGGTTACCACCCTCATCTTCTCGCTCATTGCCGGGGTCGTGTCGTCAACCGCCGACTTTCGATTCGGACGGATCGATCAGCTGCTCTTGAGCGAACCAAACCGCGCGGTGCTCCTGGCCGCGAAGGTGATGGTTGGCGCTGTTGTGGGCGTGGTGTACGGGGTGATTGGCTCGATGGTGGCGGTGGCGACCACCGCCAGCTACTTCGTCGCAAATGGGGCATCGTTAGACGTCGGCTCGAATGCGGTAATTCACCCGCTGATCGGACTCTTGTTGGGTACCGCCATGTTCGGCGCCGTGGGCGTTTCCGTCGGAACCGTGGTCCAAAGCCAGCCGGCCGCGATCGCAGGCTCGCTGGCGTGGCTCTTCATCGTCGAACCGACGGCGCTGCTCGGACTTCCCGACGTCGGGCGATGGTTGCCGGGTGTCTCCGGCCTCGCCCTCACAGCCAGCCCAAACCCCGACCTACTCGATCAGATCCCTGGTGGGATTCTGTTGGTTTGTTGGTTTGTCTTCTCGCTAGCGGTGGCGCTGATGCGGTTCCGTCGCTCCGACTTTTAATTGAGTCGATCAGGCGCGACCGATGCCGGTGAGTGAAAGCACGAGCTCCCCGTTGTCGCTGCTCGCCTGCAGATCGACGGTTGCGTTGATTCGCCACTCGTCATATCCCTGGGGGTCGCTGATGATCTGGATGACGTTACCGGTGCTGGAATCCCACTGGCACTTCGCAGGTGAGCGGGCCTCAGAGTCAATCATTACCGAGTCGTGCTCTTCGTAGTAGTCAGCGAACATAGCGCCCGCGCCCGGAAGTGGTAGTTCGGTCGCTCGGAAGAACGCGAGCTCCTCCACGTATTTCCACATGCGATTACGGACCATGACTGCGAACGCCTTGGTCTGGGTGAGATCGACCAGTGGCGCTGCCAGCGGTGCCGGTTCGTCGGCCTCCTCCGGGTTGCGCAGGTTCTCCCACTCATCGATCAGTGACGAGTCGACCATCCGGATCACCGTGCTCAGCCAGTCGATAATCTCCTCGATCTCCGGGGTTCGGGCATCGGCTGGCAGGTTCTGACGGAGTGCCTTGTACACATCGGTGAGGTATCGGAGTAACACACCCTCGCTTCGTTTTAGGCCGTGGTAGTTGATGTACTCGACGATGGTCATCGCTTCGGTGAGCATCTCTCGAACGATGCTCTTGGGTTTCGGTGTGTACTGGCCCACATAGGGATGGCGCTCCCGGAACCGATCAAAGTGGGCGTATATCCATTCGCGGTCGGGTTGAGGTGGGCGGACCTCGGCTAGCCGTTCCATGCGTTCTTCGTACTCGACGCCTCGGCTCTTCATGTCTGCCATCAGTTCGCTCTTGGCTTTGTCGAGCTGGGCGGCAATGATGACACCCGGGTTTTCTTGGACGGCTTCGATGATGCTGAGCAATCGGAGATGATGCTGGGACGGCGTCTCTTCTATGGGGTCAGACCCCTCGGCGCCGTCGGCCTCGTCGTGAATGGGGTCTGACCCCATTGGTGACATCTCGGCGTTCGACAGTGCGTCGATCGCCTCGATAGCCCACAGACTCAGCGGCTGGTGAAGGGCGAACTCTTCCTGAACGTCGAACGTCACCCGAACCCGACGGCCAAGCTCGTCGGGTTCATCGGGGAACTCCAGCAGATCGGCATCGCGTAGCGAGCGATAGATACGGATGGCCTGTTTCTTGTGGCCACGCTTTCGTCGGTCCGTCTCATGGTTCTCTCTGAGAAGGGTCTTCATCGCTTTGCAGCCATCGCCCGGCCGGTCGAGCACGTTCAACATCATCTGGTGGCTGATGTCGAAACTGCTTGTGAGTGGCTCCGGGTCGCCATTTACCATTCGATTGAAGGTGTCCTCAGTCCAGTGGGTGTAGCCGCGTTCAGGAGCCTGCTTCTTTTTCGGCTTCTTCTTACTGTTGCTCGTCGCCTGCTTTTCCTCGGCTCGAGCGTTCTCAACCACGTGGGGAGGTGCCTGGATCCACACGTGCCCTTCGGTGTCGAACCCGCGACGGCCGGCGCGGCCCGCGATCTGGTTGAACTCTCGGTTGGTAAGCAAACGATTGGAGCGTCCGTCGTATTTGCAGAGCTGAGTGAACAGCACCGACCGAATGGGTACGTTCACACCGACGCCGAGCGTGTCGGTTCCGCAGATGATCTTGAGCAGCCCCTCCTGCGCTAACTTCTCAACGAGCAGCCGGTACTTCGGCAAAAGACCAGCGTGGTGGACGCCGACTCCGCCGGTGATCCACCGGCGCATGTCCTTACCGATCGGCGTATCGAACTTGAACCCGCCGATCGCTTCTTTGACTTTCGCCTTTTCGTCCTTGCTGAGAGGGTCGAGGCTTAGATAGTTCTGGGCTGCTTCGGTCGCCTCCCGCTGAGTGAAGTGCACCAGGTAGATCGGAGCACGATCGGTCTCGAGCAACTCCGACACCGACGCATGCAACGTGGTGTGCCGGTATTCGAACGTCAACGGGACTGGTCGATCGATTGACTTGACCGTGACCGTCGGACGGCCCGAGCGCTCGGTGAGGTCGCGCTCAAAGAACTGCGTTGGGCCCAGTGTGGCGCTCATGAGGCAGAACTGCGTTTGTGGCAATTGCAGAAGCGGAACCTGCCATGCCCACCCCCGTTGGGGATCGGCGTAGTAGTGGAACTCGTCGACCACCGCGGTGTGAGCCTTGGCCCGGGGACCTTCACGCAGAGCCAAGTTCGCCAGAATCTCCGCGGTGCAACAGATGATCGGTGCCTCGGGGTTGATGCTGGCATCGCCCGTCACCATGCCCACGTTCTCGGCCCCGAAATCGCGGCTCAAGCTGAAGAACTTCTCGCTCACCAAGGCCTTGATCGGTGCGGTGTAGTAACTGCGCTCACCCCTTTTCAGAGAGGCATAGTGGAGAGCGGCTCCCACGAGGCTCTTCCCCGACCCGGTGGGGGTGTTCAGAATGACGTGGTTGCCGCTGTAGAGCTCGAGGATGGCGTCCAGCTGGTGGTCGTAGAGTTCTAGACCCTGTTGGGTGGTGAATTCGGTGAACCCGTCAAGTAGCTCACTCTCGTCCATCGGTCCGAGCGTACCGGAGCCAGGCGCAGCGGGCGGTTCCTTGCGGCCGCTGCACACGGAATGTCGACGAACCGGTGGGGGCGATCGTGTCAGCCGCGCACGTCGCCGGAAGCTTCTTCGCCGAGTTCGATATCCACCATGAGGCGGTCGGCCAGGTCCTGCAACGTGTCGACCAGTTCGTCCTCAGACACGCCGAGCGGAGCGACTATTTCTGCCTTGGCTTCGAAGAGTAAGCCACCGGCCATGGCGGCACTGGAGGTGCTCGACTCGAGCGACGCGATGCTGACGTTCTTGCGGCTCAGTGCATGGGAGATGTCGTGAATGATTCCGACCCGGTCTTGCCCAACGACGGAAAGGGAGAAAGTAGTTGTTTCTTCGGTCTGGGGATGGTCCGCGGTCGCTTCGACCGCGATCGATAGGAGGTCGGTGGCGGTTACTGCCTTCAGGGCTTCGGTGAGCGGGGCGGCGTTGGCGTCTTTGACGCGCGCGACCACGATTCCCGCAAAGACACCGCCGTGCTGAAACATATGGCTTTCTTCCCAGTTGCCACCATGTTCGGCGATCGTTCCGGCGACCGCGTCGACCAAGCCTGCCTGGTCGGTGCCGATCAAGGTCATCACGAGAGTTGCCATAATTGGAGCGTAGGGCCACAGCAGGTCTGGTGGCCAGGGTGGAAGTCCCGGGCTTAATCGAGCGCCCGAAAGTCCAGGCCCGCGTGGTCGATAAGCGCCTCGATGAGGTCATCACCCATCGCAGTCGCCGGGGTCCAGAAGCCGCCCGGGGTCGAGGTGCGCGATGTCGCTCCCAACGTGAGCGCCGCTTCGGTCAGCATCTTGGCGGTGCTTCCGTAGCCGGGATCCTGATCGCCGGTGACGCTCACTCGTGCGACGTCCCCATCGGCGGTGGTGCCCCGCACGACAATGCCGAAGAAGCCCTCCTCTTGGGCTTGGGCTGACGGGCCTTCGCCCGGTGAAGGAAGAACAAAACGTTCCATCAGCCTTCGGGTCGGCCCGAGCGCCACGAGACCCATGAATCCGCCGAGGCCGGCCGTGACGGCGCCAGCCTTTGCGGCGCCCAACGGACCGCTACCGGTCGCCATCTCTTCGGTGTAGACGAAATCGCCCCACGGGTGATCCAACAGTGCGTGCGTTCGATGCACCACTTTGCTGTTGGTTCCTGCCATCACAAACGGGGCCAGCCATAGATCTTCCTCGTCGTGGTGGCGCAGACCGTTCGGGTTGGGCTGGCGAACGCCGGTCCCTTTGCCGTCGGGAGTGAGAACATACGGGTTGGTGAGCGTCTTGCGAAGAGACGGATCCTCGGACATCTCTTCCATGATGTTGATGAGGCTGGCGATGGTGCCCCCGCTGGCGCCGCCCTTCATTGCCTTCACGATCAATTCGACCCGTTGGGCCGGGGCGCCAAACTGGTGATGCGCGAGGTCTTGGAGAAAAAGTACTCCGAGATCGGATGGGATCGAGTCAAACCCGCAGGCATGCACGATCCGGGCGCCGCTCGCCTTCGCCGTCTCTTGATGGGCGGAGATCATCGCCGCCATCCAATGGGGTTCTCCGGTGAGATCGCAGTAGTCGGTTCCGGACCCAGCACACGCGGCGACCACACCACTGCCATACATGGCATAGGGGCCGACCGTCGAGACAACCAGCTTGGTCGACTCGGCCATTTCCCTCACTGCGGTCTCGTCTGCCGCGTCCACGATGAGTTCGGGAACGAGGGCTCCGGTGGCTTCGGCAACCTGGTGAAGTTTGCTGGCGTTTCGGCCCGCGATGGCCCAGTTGATGTCGCCATCAATGCCGATCCGTTCGACGAGGCGGCGCGCCGTGATCTGTCCGACGAAACTTGTGGCACCGAACAGAACGAGGTCGTAGGTCATAGGGAGGTCCTAGTTGTCGTGGAGGGCTTCGTTGAGTCCCTGCCAACTGGCTGCTTCAGTGCGCGCTTTGGCCTCGACGCCACCGGTCTGGCTGTTGCGGCGGAAGAGCAGTCCGTTGGCCCCGGATAGATCTCGGGCCTTGGCTACCGAACCGTCAGGCATCGAGACCTGCGTCCCCGCCGTGAGATACAGGCCGGCTTCAACGATGCACTCATCACCCAGGGAGATTCCCAGACCGCTGTTGGCGCCAAGGAGGCAGTTCTTTCCAATGCTGATCGTTTCCGACCCGCCACCGGACAACGTCCCCATGATCGATGCTCCGCCGCCGATATCGGACCCGTCGTCGACTACCACACCGGCCGAGATTCGACCTTCCACCATGGAAGCGCCCAGAGTGCCGGCGTTGAAGTTGCAGAATCCCTCGTGCATCACCGTCGTTCCGGATGCGAGATGGGCGCCTAGGCGGACACGATTGCCGTCGGCAATACGCACGCCGGCGGGCACCACATAGTCGAGCATGGCGGGGAACTTGTCGACTAGGCGAACCTCGACCCGGTGACCCTGCGCGGTGAGTTTCGCTCGGGTGATTTCGAAGTTGTCTACCTCGAATGGTCCGAGGTTGGTCCAGACACAGTTTGTCAACGCGCCGAAGATCCCGTTCACGTTGACGCCGTGGGGCGCAACCTCGCGGAGGCTCAACATGTGGAGTCGGAGGTAGGCATCGATGGCGTCAACAGGAGCATCGGAGAGGTCGCCGATGAAGGCGGCGACGAGCTGGCGGGTGCCGCCATGGGCAGGAGCCTCAACGATCTCCAAGAGCGCGTTCCACGACGCGGCGTTGGGGTGAGGAATGTCGACCGCTAATGCCGGCTCGACCGTGGCGAGGATCGACTGAAGATCGTCTGAGCCCATACGGAAGGTCTGAGTTCCCGATGTGTATCCAACGGTTTTGGCCGTAGCGGCCGCGGTGTACATCGAACCGCCCACGTTGACATGGGGATAGGTGACATCGAGAACGGCACCGCTAGGGCCGATCGTGGCGACGCCGATGGCGTAGGCGGCGGGGGTGGTGTACCCGGGCATCGAGGCTTCAAGTTCGTCTCTGGCTGCGGCAATATCTTCGACGGTTTTCATCACTCCGAACGCTACCGCCCCGATCGCTTTATCTGAGGGCCTACTCATCGAACCTTCTGCGGAGTTTTCGCCGGTAGGTGACCTAGGGCCCTACGGGCCGAGCCGGGGCAGCGTCAACCTTCTAGGGAACCTAACGATTGGACTCCCTATGACCGTGTTGGATACAGCACCAACTGCCAAAAACCCCGATGCCAGCTCCGAGACCGCCACTCAAATACCGTCTGCAG
Source organism: uncultured Acidimicrobiales bacterium (assembly GCA_938029215.1). Classification (GTDB taxonomy): domain Bacteria; phylum Actinomycetota; class Acidimicrobiia; order Acidimicrobiales; family SZUA-35; genus JABDIY01. The sequence continues at coordinate 55,587 of CALHFG010000032.1, forward strand.
CCGAGCTGCACCGGCACTACCTGGCCCGGGATGCAGCGTCAGGCTGGGCGCTGAAGATCATCCTGGGTGGGATGGCGATCGGCATGCTCGGATTCGTTGCTCTTATCTTGGGTGTGGTCGCTCTCAGCAACGATTCCGGTTCTGCCACTGCAAACACCACGCTCAATCTCACCGTGCGAGAATTCTCGATCGAAGGTGATCTCACTGCGCCAGCCGGGTTTGTCACGTTCCAGATTACAAACACGGGCTCGATGGACCACAACGTGGTGGTTCGAGAGCTTGGTCTCGCAAGTCCCAATGTTGGAGCCGGCGGAACCGTCGAGCTTGCTCTGGGAGAACTGGCGCCGGGAACCTATGAGATCTACTGCGATATCGCCGGCCACTTGGAGGCAGGGATGGTCACCACCCTCACCGTGACCGGAGATGCCCCGGCGGCCGCTGCCGGCGGTCATGGTGGACATGGCGGAGAAGAAATGGACTGGGCTGCGATGGACGCAGCGATGATGGAATCGATGCTGGCATTTCCGGCGGAGACAGAAGGTCGGGGTAACCCGATCCTGGCGCCAACCGAGATCCTGGCCGACGGGACGAAGGTGTTCGACCTCACTGCGGAGATCGTCGATTGGGAAGTTGAGCCCGGCAAATTCGTGGAGGCGTGGACCTATAACGGTGTTGTGCCCGCTCCCCAGATCATTCTCGATCGTGGGGACAACGTGCAGTTCCGGGTAGTGAATAACTTGCCGATGGGAACCGACATCCACTGGCACGGTGTCCACACTCCGAACGATCAGGATGGCGTGGCTCCCTACACCCAGGATCTGATCGAGCCCAACGGTGGAACCTTCACCTACGAGTTCACGGCGCACGACGATGCGATCGGTATGTACCACGCTCACAACCACGCACAAATGCAGGTGGTCAACGGGATGTTTGGGGTCTTTCGAGTGGGAGAAAACCCGGTGCCGTTCGGCCAGACGATCAGCGGGGTCACCATTCCCGACGATGTCGAGTTCGTCCATGACATACCGATGATCCTCAACGATGCGGGGACGATCGGTCTCAGCTTGAACGGGAAGAGCTTTCCCGCCACCGAACCGCTGGTCCTAAACCAGGGTGACTGGGCCAGCATCACCTACTACAACGAAGGCCTTCAAATTCACCCGATGCATCTCCATCAGTTTCCGCAGCTGGTGTACGCAAAGGACGGGATTCCGCTCGAGCATCCGTACTGGGTCGACACGCTCAACATTGCACCGGGAGAGCGTTACACGGTGATGTTCCGAGCCGACGACGCCGGAACCTGGGTCTGGCACTGCCACATCCTGACCCACGTTGAGCGAGCGGACGGCATGTTCGGGATGGTGACGGCCATCGTGGTGAACGAGACGCCGGGCTTTGACCCCGAGGCCGTTCCGGTCAATCCCACCAACTGGCGCAACGTTGCAACCACTGATGGTCCATTGACGCCGGAGGAAGCCGGGACCACCGGAGTCCATGGTGGTGAGGGACATGACATGCCCGAGGAGGCGAGTCCGGACGCGTAGCGTTCCACCCTCCAGCGAACGAGAGCTCCCTCTTGGACGTCCAAGCACCACCGCGATCTCAGTCCGCGGTGGTGCTTGGGCGTACGTAGACTCAGGCGATGGTGAAACGGTTAGAGATCGCAGCGATCGAAGGTATTCCCGAGATTGTGCCCGGCGACGATCTTGCCGGTCTGATCTTCGACGCCTGCGAAGCGGAGTATCCGTTGCAACAGGGTGATGTTCTGGTCGTTAGTCAGAAGGTCGTGAGCAAGGCCGAGAATCGCATCGTCAAGGTCGACCCTGATGACCCGCTCAGCCACAAGCCGCTGGTTGTTTCCGAAGCCAAGCGGGTGTTACGCCGTCGAGGCGACCTGATCATCACCGAAACCAAACACGGCTTCATCTGTGCCAATGCCGGCATCGATCGCAGCAATGTTGCCCCCGATGTGGCCGCGCTTTTGCCCGAAGACTCCGACCGGTCGGCGCGTCGGATTCGAGATGCGGTCACCCATCGGGTCGGGGCGCCGGTGGCGGTCATCGTGGCCGACACGTTCGGACGTCCGTGGCGCCGCGGCGTCACCGACATCGCATTGGGGTGTGCGGGCATTCTTCCGATTCTCGATCTGCGCGGTACGCCCGACGCTCTCGGGCGAATTATGCACGTCACCGAAGTGTGCATCGTCGACGAACTGGCGGGGGCGGCCGAGCTAATCCGTGGAAAGAGCACCGGTGTCGCCGTCGCTGTCGTCCGCGGCGTAGACCCGCAGTGGTTTGGACCCGGATCAGTCGCCGAAGACGTGGTTAGACACCACGACGGTGATCTTTTTCGGTAGCTAACCGAGCAAGGTTGTGCAGAGCGCATCGAGCACGCCCGGCTCAGCCATGATCGTGTCCGTGACGACGCACTGGATTCCAAGAGCTTCAACCTCGGGGGCCAGTGATGCGTCGACGGTGTCGATTACCAACGTCCCGCACAGGTCGACGTAATGGCGTGCCACCCCGACCGCCGAACACTCGAGTCCTCGTTCGGTCATCAGTCGTGCGGCAGGTCCCTTGAGGGCTGTGCCGCCGACAATGGGGGAAACCGCCACCACCTGATCACGGCGTTCGACGAGAAGATCTCGCATCCCAGGGACCGCAAGCAATGGGTCGATACTGACCAACGGATTCGACGGAGCGATGATGATGCGGTCAGCGTTTACCACAGCCTGGCGTACCTCAGGCGAAAGCGAAGCGGTGTCGGCGCCCGCAAACCGAATACCACTCACTGGCACCCCGTGTTGAAGGGCGACGAAGTAGTGCTGGAAACTGACCTCGGTCGGCCCGTCCGGTTCGTCAATGGTCACCATTGTCCGCAGCGCATCGTTGGTAACCGGCAACACTGCAAGGTCAAGACCCCATGCGTCTACGAGCTCGCGGGTCGCGTCGGTCAAGCTGGCCCCCTCGCTCAGCCGTTGGGTTCGGAACATATGGGTGGCGAGGTCCTTGTCGCCCAGATTGAACCAGTTCTCTCCGCCGAGTTGGCCCAACATCTCCATGGCGTTCCAGGTTTCGCCGTCGAGCCCCCAGCCGCGCTCGGCGCTTACCGCGTCAGACAACGTGTAGATGATCGTGTCGATATCGGCCGAGATGTGCAGGCCGTGGAGAACCATGTCGTCACCGACGTTGACGATTGCCGTGAGATTGTCGGACCTACGGTGGAACCCGCGCAAGAGACGTGCGGCCCCGACGCCACCACTTAGCACCACGATCCGCTCGGCGTTCATCGCTTGAAGGTACCTCAACCATCTCCCCGAACGGGAATGACCATCCGGGCGTGATCGGTTATCTACGGCATGTCATCCCCCCGACTCGTTGCTTGCGTCATCGCCCTTGCCTTGGCTGCAGCCGCATGTTCATCCGAATCGTCCGGCGTGGGCGCAACTACTGCTCCCAATCCCACGTCGGGCGGTTCGGAAAGCTCTCAGGACCAATCCGAGAACGCGACCGGTCCGATCGATGAACGAATTCTCCGATCCACCGACACCGACGCCCCTTTTGACCTCTCCGGTGGCGCCACGTCAGGTGAGAACGAAGCTGCCGTTCAACTCGGATCGGTCGACGAACTTCCCGATCGGGTCGAGTCTCTGATCCGGGTCTGGGAGACCGACTGGACCCGGTCGACCATCGACTACAGCGACCTGCTGGCTGGCATCCCGAGCGCCGACCCTCGAGACGCGATCCCGCCGATCGACAATCCCGTTTTCGAGTCGCCGTCGGCCGCTGGACAGTGGCTCGGGGCCGACGAACCCGGCGCACTGGTGCAATTGAACGGAGAGGCCAGGTTCTATCCGCTCTCTATCTTGACCGCGCACGAGATCGTGAATGATCGCTTTGGTGATGTTCCCGTAGCGGTGACCTATTGTCCGCTCTGTAACACCGCGCTCGCCTTTGATCGTCGGGTCGATGGCGACGTGATTCGACTTGGCGTTTCTGGACTGTTGCGCAACAGCGACATGGTCATGTGGGATGACAAGACGACCAGTCTGTGGCAACAGATCACCGGGGAAGGGATCGCGGGCACGTTCGCCGGTACCCAACTGGATCTTGTCAGCACCCAAATCGTCAGCTTCTCGCAGTTCTCAGACAATTTCCCCGACGGATGGAGCTTGTCTCGCGATACCGGATTCGGGGGACGGTCCTATGGCCGCAACCCCTACGTCGGGTACAGCAGTAGCACTCAGCCGTTCCTGTTCGACGGTGAGCCCGATCCCCGGTTCCCCGCGCTTGAGCGCGTGGTTGGTGTCATCACCGACGAGGGCGATAAGAGTTTCCCGTTCTCGCTCCTTGAAGCCGAAGTTGTCATCAACGACACCGCAGGGGAGTCTCCGGTCGTGGTGTGGTGGGCTCCGGGTACGACCGATGCGCTCGATGGGCCCTCAATCGCCGATAGTAAGCAGATTGGGACCGCAGTCGCATACAGCAGGACGCTGGACGATGGGACAGAACTGACCTTCTCTGCCGGGGCCGGGGAGGCAACCTTCGTGGACGATCAGAGTGGTAGCACGTGGAACTTGTTTGGGCTGGCAACCGATGGCGACATGGCTGGCACACAGCTGGCCCAAATCAGTCATCGCAACGAATTCTGGTTCGCGTGGGCGGCCTTCTTCCCCGAAGGTGATGTGTACGGCGCGTAACGCCGGTTTCTGAGCCGAGGTCACAGATTGGACTGTCGCGCGTCGTTACTGTTCTTACGTGGGGTACATCATTGAGCCAGCAGATCAGACCTGGTTGATCGCATTTGTGAACGAGTACGCAACCGCAGCGTGGGCTGCCCGAGGCAGCGTAGAAAGCTATGCCGACGTGGCCGACTTAGGTGCGGTTCCGCCCATGGCTCCGTCGTTGCCGTTCCGATCACTTGCGGCCGTCGCAGATTGCGTGTTTGATGTCGTCGTCGCCGGGTCTGCAGAGGCACGGGCCGAGGCCCTCAATCGGCTGATTTCACCGGCGGCCCCTCAGGTCAGTGTGGTGCTGCTCGACGAACTGACCTCGGTCGTGTTGTCAGCATCGTCAGACAAGGCGGATCTCCTGGCGTTGTCGTGCGGACTGGCAATGGCGGAACTTGTCGAGGATGTCGGAGCAGCCCGAATGGGGACCTGCGATGCCACCAAGTGCGACCGCATCTACATCGACCGTTCGCCGAAGGGAAGCCGGGCCTACTGTTCACAGCAATGCCAAACCCGGTCCCGAGTGGCCCGCCATCGGGCCAAGCAACGCCTCGCCGCGGACGCAATCAACGAAGCCGCCTGATACGGGCACCAAAAAGTCAAAAGCCCCGACCGGGGGCCGGGGCTTCCAACACAACTCTTGAGCTATCGGGCGGGGTGCTTCATTTCCCACTCGACCAGTTCCATGTCGCTCTCGACCATCATCTGGACGAGCTGGGGGAACGATACTTTGCGTTCCCAGCCGAGGGTCTTCTCGGCCTTGGTGGAGTCACCGATCAGTAGATCCACTTCCGCGGGACGCATGAAGCGCTCATCCTGGACCACGTGATCCTGCCAGTTGAGGCCCACATGGCCGAAGGCCAGCTCACAGAACTCTTGCACGCTATGGGTTTCGTTGGTTGAGATCACGTAGTCGTCCGGCTTGTCCTGCTGAAGCATCAGCCACATAGCCTCCACGTAGTCCCCAGCAAAGCCCCAGTCTCGTTCCGGGTGGAGATCGCCGAGACGAAGCTCGGTCTTGAGTCCGTGCTTGATCTGAGCGACGTGGTGTGTGATCTTGCGGGTGACGAACTCGAGGCCACGACGGGGTGACTCGTGGTTGAACAAGATGCCGCTGGAGGCGTGCATGTCGTAGGACTCGCGGTAGTTCACGGTGATCCAATGGCCGTACACCTTTGCGACGCCGTAGGGCGACCGTGGCCAGAATGGGGTCTGCTCATTCTGAGGCACGGTTTGAACCTTGCCAAACATCTCCGAAGAGCTGGCCTGGTAGAAGCGGATGTCAGGGTTGACCGTCCGAACGGCGTTGAGGACTCGCGTGACGCCGATGGCGGTCGTCTGGCCGGTGAGCTCGGGCTGTTGCCACGAGGTCTGGACGAAGGACTGAGCGGCCAAGTTGTACAGCTCGTCGGGCTTCGCCTTGCGGAGTACGTCGTTGAGGCTGTTCTCATCGGCAAGGTCACCTTGGACGATGTTGATGTCGTCCTGGATGTGGGCGATGCGTTCAAAATTCAGGGTGCTGGAGCGACGGACCATGCCCGAGACCTCATAGCCCTTTTCAAGCAGGAGCTCAGCGAGGTAGGAACCATCCTGCCCCGTGATGCCGGTGATGAGTGCTCGACGTGTCATTAGTTCTCCTGTTGGGTGTCGGCCGATTCGGCCGCAATTATTCGGGCGTGGGCCAATACGTCGGCCAGGGTGTCCCGAAGGTCAATTAGTGGCTTCCAACCGGTAGCCGCCGCCAGAAGATCATAGGACCCCCGGTGAACGGCTAGTTCGATTGGCCGGATCAAATCCGGGTCTGTTCTTGTCTGTATCGGCACGTTTGCACCGTCGATCAACATATTTAATACGTCGGTGACCTGGCGATCCTTCCCCGAGCAGATGTTGTATGTCGCCCCCGAAGCGCCATGTTCGGCGAGAAGGCGGTAAGCCCGCACGACATCACGCACATCGAGGAAGTCCCGGCGCGGGCTCAGGTCACCGTGAGTCACGATTCCGCCCCCTTCTTGTTCGCACTGTGCGATCTTCAGGGCGAATGCGGCTGCGGCGAATTTCGGCGTCTGACCTGCACCTATGTGGTTAAACGGGCGGGCAATTACGGTATCTACACCAAATCCGCGGTGAAATTGGCGAGCGATCCCCTCGGCCGCCTCTTTGGAAGCGCCATAGGGCGATCGAGGCTTTACCGGGGACTGCTCGGTGAGGGGGAGTTCGGTCGGGGTGACCGTCCCATAGATGTCCGCACTTGAGACAAGAATCACTCGGATTCCTTGTATTGGTCGAGCTCCAAGGAGCACGTTCATGGTCCCCTCGGCGTTAATTCTGAACGCGGTGTGGGGATGGTCCCATGAGCCGCCCACATCGGCCCACCCCGCAAGGTGGTAAACAACGTCGGGCCGAACCCGCGCGAATAGGTCCTGCCAGCCGGTTGGATCCAGCAAATCCGGGCCGTTTGTGCTGTTCACACCCATTACGTCATCGCCGTGAGATGCCAAATGATCGATGAGGTAGGGCCCTACGAAGCCGGAGGCGCCGGTAACAATTGCTCTCACGGGCTCTGACACTAATGCCATCGAGGTGGACTAACATTGACCTGTTGTGACCGAAGGTGATGACAACGTGGATCTCACCGATCCCTTCGCGCTGCAGCGGCCATCGGAATCCGATGGCGACCGGTCACGCGTCGACATCGATCTCACCGAAGATTCTTCGTCGTACTCTGGGTCATCGACTGGGTCATCGAGCGATCCGTCGAGCGGCTATTCCACCCCTGCGTATGACGGCGCCGTCCTGTACCCCGAGACGCCCCAGGTGCAGGTCATCGTCGTTGCCGAGCATGCCGGCACCAAGCTTTCCGAGGTGCTTCTATCCCTTGGCGATCAGAGTTACGACGAGATTGAAGTCACGGTTCTCAACGCCACCGGCGACGACACGTTGCCCAGTCGGATGATGGGCAAACACCCATTTGCGGTGTGGGTAGAGATGTCACGGGACCAGGGGTTTGCATCGCTCGCCAACTGGGCCCTCGACAACGTCGACGAATCGACGTCGCCGTTCATATTGATCATGCGCGACGACACTGCACTCGCCCCGGGAGCGGTGTCCTATCTCGTTGAAGAAATGTTCCGCTCCAATGCGGGAATCGTCGGACCGAAGCTGGTCGACTGGAACGACCCGAGCAAGCTGCTCGCCGTTGGCTACGGGGCTGATCGGCGCGGTCGTCGTGTCGAACTGATCGAGTCCGACGAGTTCGATCAGGATCAGTACTCGTCGGTCTCGGACGTGTTCGTCATACCTTCCGGCGCGCAAATGATCCGCACCGACCTCTTCAAGCATCTCGGCGGGTTTGACCCCGTAATGGACGGACAAAACGAGGACCTCGACCTTTGTTGGCGAGCCCACACCGTTGCCGCTCGGGTGATCGTGGTGCCCCAAGCGACGGCTCGCATCTCTCGCCCGATTCCGTCCAAAGCTCTCGCGCTTCGCCAGCACAGCGAACGGGCCAAACATCGTCTCCGCACCCTGGCGGTGACCAGCTCTCGATGGGGCTTCCCCCGAGCCATCATCGGGGCAGTGCTGGCGCTGGTGCTGGGAGCTATCGGCAATTTGCTAAGGCTGCGTCCGGGGTATGCCAAGGCCTCACTGGCCGCGATTCCATGGAATCTTCGTCGTATCGGTGGCATGCGAACACGCCGGAAAGCGCTACGAGCAATCCGCCAGGTTGGTGATAGCGAGATTCACGCGCTGCAGAGCAGTTTCGGCCCCACGGTCGGAAGTCTGGTCGGACAATCGGTCAGGCCGTCGGCCCGCCTTGCGGAATGGACCCGCTCGATCCGCAAGAGTTTGATGGACGAACGCCAGCGGGTCGGATCCAGTGTCGCCGCGTTCCTCGGGCTTGCACTGCTCATGATTCTGCTCGGCACCTGGAATTTGTTTGGCGAGATGCCAGTCGTTGCCGGTTCCAACCCAATCCTCCCCGGTGGTCGTGAACTCTTAGAACAATGGTGGAGCGGATATCGAAACACCGGGCTCGGAACCGAAACGGCGAGCCCTCTGTCGTTCCTGGTCCTGGGTTTGCTCGGAATCGTGTTCGCATGGTCGCCCGAAACGTTGCATGCTCTCTTGTTGGTCGGCCCGTTGGTGCTGGGCGCATTGGGCGTGTTCAACTTGGTACGCCCGCTCGGCGGTCCACGCGGCGCCGCGATTGCCACCGCCGTTGCGGTCGCGAATCCGCTCACTGCCGAAGCGTTCGCCGCCGCCCGATGGGAGACATTGGTTCTGTGGGCTCTCGCCCCGTTCCTGCTTACGTCGGCGGCCCGGCTGGGCGACCTCGAGCCGTGGAATGCCAAACCTCGGCCACTGCCCAGTCGTCTGATTCGCTTTGGTGCCGTCGTCGCGATCGGAGCAGCCTTCGCTCCCGCTGCCGTTGTGCTCGGTGTCCTGGCGGCCGTCGCAGTGGCGCTGTTCGGATGTGCTACCGGTCGACTCCATCGGGTCGGCCACGGAGCGCTGGGTGTCGGGGCCGCGTTGCTGGTGCCGGCAGCACTCGATCTGAGATTCACCCGTGAGGTTCTCATCGAAGGGCGCTGGGACTGGCTTGTCGGAGAAGTTTCAGCGGAAGAGTCGATCGGTGGCTTCTCCGAACTTCTTCAGTTTGCGCCCGGTCGATCGAACGGCTCGGTTCTTATGTGGGGCCTGGTCGCCGCAGCCAGTCTCGGCCTGTTGTTTGGTCGCAAAACCCGCTTCGATGCTGCAGTGCTTGGCTGGCTAACGGCGGTGGTCGGATTCGTGTCGGCCTGGGCTTCGACGACCGAGCTGGCATCGATCAATCTTCCTGGCGCCGATGTCCTCCTCACTTTGGCGGCGGCGGGCTTGGCCCTGGCGGTTGGTGCTTCGGTTCGGTCGGTGCAGGTAGACCTGAAACGTTATGGCTATGGCTGGCGTCAGTTTGCCACGGTCATTGCGGCCGCAGGAGCTGTAGCCGTGTTGCTGCTGGGCTTTGGCAAGTCTCTCGATGGGCGCCATACCCATCCCGAGGTGGGCTACGCCGAGATCACGTCCTTGCTCGATGGCCAAGAGGGGCAGAGTCGGGTGCTCTGGCTCGGCGATCCTCGGGTGGTTCCCGCCGACGTGTCCGCGACCCCCGCAACCGGAGTCGAGTTTGCCATCACCAACGGCGGCACGACCACCGTTGCCGATCGGTTCCTCCCCACCACGCCAGAGCTCAACGCCGAAGTCGGCGCCCTCCTGGAGTTCGCCGTGTCTGGCGACACCGTCCGACTCGGTCGACTGTTGGCACCGTTTGGGATCGACTACGTGATTTACCAGCCCCAGCTTGCCCCGGCTCCCTACGTTGGCCCGTCGTTTGCTGTAGATGCTGGTCTCGCCGGATCGCTCGATGATCAGTTGGACTTGCGCCGCCAGGCGGGGACGCTAAACCTACTGGTATTCCGCAACGAAGCTGCCAGCGGCACCGCCCTGGTTCTCGACGATGGATTCGACACGTCTATCTCCACCGTGGTGGAACTGCTCGACACCAACCTCAGCACCGACCGTTCGCTCACGCCGGTTGAGCACAGCACAACGTCGATCCAATTCGCAGCCGATTCCTCGCTCGAGGCCGGGAGTCGAATTCTGATCGCTCAACCGTTAAATGGGTGGAGCCCAACCGGTGGCGCCGGGTCAATCGAGGCAACCGTTGGGCGATTGGCTGTTCTCACCATCGACGATCCCTCCGTACCCTTCGGCCTTCAGTACACACCGCCGTCGAGCTGGTGGGCTTGGCTGGTGCTGCAGTCGCTTCTCATCATGGGAGCGTTGGTGGCAGCATCTCGAGTTTCTGCCACCGACACCACCACCCCGCCGGAAGCCGAAGTCACCGTTGACCTACGGTCCAGCCGACAGATCGCGCGCGACCTTGACCGTTCCGACGAGTTCGCTCGCGAGCCCGTGGGAGATTCGCTTTGAGCCCGATCCAACGATGGCCGCTCGTCGGTGCCATCGGTGCACTGTTGATCGGCGCGGTCCTTTTGGATCGAGTTCCGGAGAATCCACCACCGCTGCTCGAGCCGCTCGAAACCGTGACGCAGCGCTCGCTGGTTGAGCAACCAGCTTCTCTCACAGCGTCCTGGTATTGCGCTATTGGGTCCAGTGCACCGGGTGGCTATGCCGATCACACCGTCAATGTCTCGAACGTGTCGGCCGAGCCAGCCACCGCCACGGTCTCGATCATCACCGACGAGGGCCCCGGTCCAAGTATTCGTCTAGAACTCGGGGCATACAGCACCGAATCGGTCGACGTCGGCTCAGTCAGCAGCGCAGCCAATGCCGCCGCGGTTGTCGAAGTTGTCGGTGGAAGCGGCGTAGTTGGCCACGACATCACCACCCCACACGGGTCGGCATCGAGCCCCTGCGCTACCACCGTCAACGGCTCGTGGTATTTCGCAAGCGGCAGCACGCGTCGAGATTCTGACCACTATTTGGCGCTGCTTAATCCCTTCGGCGAAGACGTCGTTCTCGACGTCACCTTCCGGACCGCAACTCGGGAACGTCGCCCCGAACCCCTGTCATCGGTGGTTGTGCCCGGACGGACCGTCAAAGTTATCAACGTGTTCGACTTCGTTTCCCGTGAGGCGGTTGTGGCGACAAGCGTTACCACGACGCAGGGCCGGGTGGTCGCAGAACAGCTGCAGGTGGCCAACGGCGACCTCGGTCCGTCGGGAGCCGCTCTGGTGCTCGGGACGCCGCAGGCGGCAACGTCATGGACCCTGCCGGCCGGTCGGGTGAGCGACCAAGGCGATCATCAGCTCGTCATCCTGAATCCCAGCGACCAGAGAGCCGAACTCGAGCTGTTCTTTGACCTCTCCACTGCCGAGACGCGTGCGGCGTACGGCCTCAACTCGGTGGACCTCACCGTTGATCCCGGCCGGTTCGAATCGCTTGATGTGGCTGACCTGATTGCGGCCATTGACATTCCGTTGCCGTTGGAGCTTGGCCTTCGGGTGGAGAGCGCGAACGACATCCCGGTAGTTGTCTCGCGAGCCCAAATGCACCCCCAGGTGGACAACTCCCTCGTTGGTGCCGAAGATGACGGCTCGACCGTTCAGGTTGCCGGTGGGGAAGATCCCGCGGCGCCCGGTGTTGACGATCCTGACGGCGAAGCGATCGTCACGATCGACCCCGAAGATATCGAACGGCGCGACCCGCTCGGTGGAAGCCTCTTGCGTCAAGATGCCGAGCCTGAACAAGACGAAGACGATGTTTCGGTCGATGATCTGCTTCCCGACATCGCGGTTCAAGTCCTCGACGACAGCGCCCAGCCCACCGCGACGGCCGGGCTTGGAGTGAGCAACGGAAGCTCCATCGAATCAACGTCCTGGGTGGTGCCCTATAGCCGGATTGTGCCGGCCGGAGGCACGGTGATGCTGATCACCGCACCCGCCGACGCCCTCGTTGAAATTCGCGGCATGGTTGAAGGTCGGCTGCTTGAGCCCGAACGAGTTGCTGTCGCAGGTCAAACCCGTCGCGTAGTTCCCTTGGTGTTACCTGTGTCGAGGACACCGCTGCTGGTGACCAGCGACTCGCCAATCGTCGTCGAGCTGCAAACGGTCGCAGACGGCACACTGACCGTCGCTGCAGCGGTGCCGATGACACCTCGCTAATGCTTCTCCGGCTTGGCATTCTGATCGCCCTTACCGTGATTGCCGTTGCGGTGGCACTGCTCCTGCAACGTCGACGAACCGAACCACCGTCCTCGCCCAGCTATCGGTCGATCTCCGAAATTGACCGCACCGAATTTGCCCACCCCGAGGCGCCACTGTTGCTGGTGATGTTTGGATCCAACACCTGCAACACCTGTCCGGTCGTTTGGGAAACAATTTCCGAACTCGACATCCCCGCCGAACGAGTCGACGTGCAGGATGACCCGAAGCGACACAAGCGCTACCGGATCGACGGGGTGCCCACCACCATCGTGGCGAATGCGGCTGGCATCGTGGCAAAAACCTGGTTCGGTCCCGTCACCAAAGAACAGCTCCAAGAGTACATCTAACAGTTCTTCACTGTTCGGGCGCGAGCGGCCGTAATGCTGTCAAGATGGCGCTGATGGATGCTGTGACCTACGAGAACTTTCCCACCCGAGCGCGCGTTGTCGTCATCGGAGGTGGAGTCGGTGGCGCAAGCACGTTCTACCACCTCACCACTCACGGCTGGGACGACGTCGTGTTGATCGAGCGAGACGAATGGGCGTCCGGCACCACCTGGCACTCGGCCGGGCAAGTCACCCAATTCGGCACCGTCCAAACCATGGTGGGTCTCAAGAAGTACTCGTGTGAGCTGTACGCCCGGCTCGCGGCCGATCCAGACCGTCCCATCACCTACCGCAGTCACGACGGTGGCATTCGCCTCGGCTATGACCAGCAGGATCGCGATGGCTACGAGCACTTTGTGGGCATGGCGAAAGGGATGGGTGTCGACTTTGAAGTGATAGGACCAGGCGAGATGGCCGAACGCCATCCGTTGCTCGACGTTGCGGGTCTGACCTGTGGGCTGTGGGATCCTGTCGATGGCGACATCGACCCGACCGGTCTTACCGTGGGGCTTGTTCACGCCGGCAGGAAGAACGGAGGAGAGGCGTACCGGTTTACCGACTGCGTGGGGCTTACCCAGACCGACGACGCTTGGGTCGTCCACACCAACCGCGGGGACATCGAGTGCGAGAGCATCGTGAACGCTGGCGGCTACCGAGTCCACCAGGTGGGGAACTTCTACGGTCTCGAGTCGGCCGTCTCATCGATGGAGCACCAGTTCTTCTTGACCGAAGAACTGCCAGAGCTCGAAGAGCTCGGCCGCCGCGTGCCGCTTCTCCGTGATCCAGGCGACGACTTTTACAGTCGTCAGGAACACCACGGATTGTTGGTGGGTATCTACGAGCAGGGCTGCAAGACCTGGGGACGCAATGACATCCCGGTCGACTTCGCCAACAAGCTCGAACCACCGGACCTGGATCGGTTGGAGGACAACATGATGCGGGTGTTCGATCGCCTTCCGATTCTTCAGACCGCGGGGATTTCTTCGGTGGTGAATGGTCCCATCACGTACTCGGGTGATGGAGTGCCCTTGGTCGGTCGTCTTCCCGGTCGGCGCAACGCATACTGCATGCTCGGCTTGCGAGCCGGCGTCGGCGAAGGCGGAGGACTGGGCAAGGTGCTCGCGGAGATTATCGTCGATGGTCAATCCGAATGGGACACCTGGGTTCTTGACCCACGACGGTTCACCCAATATGCCGACGAGGCCTACGCCTCGAAGAAAGCGGTCGAGGAGTACCGGCGCGAGTTCGTGTTTGATCACCCGGACGAACATCGGCCGGCCGGACGTGACGCGAAGACGACCCCACTAACCGAAGTGCTGCGGTCGGCCGGTGCGGAGTTTGGAGCTATCAACGGCTGGGAACGAACCTTGTATTTCCACCCGTCCGCCGATGACTTCGCTCATCTCCCATCGTTCCGATTCTCCAACCATCACCTCCAAGTGGGTCGAGAGGTCCACGCAGTCCGAAGCAACGTGGGTGTGGTCGAGATCAGTGGCTTCACCCGTTTCCTGATCGAGGGTGAGGAATCGATCAGGTGGTTCGACAGGCTTTCGGCTGGACGGATGCCAGCTGTTGGCCGAAGCGCGTTGGCCTATGTAAGTGATGACCACGGGCGATTCCTCTCCGAGTTCACGATGTCTCGGTTGACCGACGACAGCTTCTGGCTGACTAGCGCCGCCGCCGCAGAGTGGCATGACCTCGATGTGCTAACCGATGCCAACCCACCCGGATCGGTTTCGATCACGAACCTCACCCATGATCACAACGCGATCATGATCGCCGGTCCGAATTCTCGAGCAGTGCTTGCCAAGATCACTGACGCTCCGCTGGATAACGATTCGTTTCCATGGCTCGGGGTGCGGAGCATTTCGATCGCGGGATATGACATCACCGCCCTACGTGTCAGCTTCACCGGTGAATTGGGCTGGGAGCTTCATATGCCGATGGATGCGTCGGTTCCCGTGTTCGAAGCACTACACGCCGCGGGTGCTGATCTCGGCATCGTGAACTTCGGGCTTCTCGCCACCGAGTCCATGAGGTTGGAGAAGAACTACCCGGCGTGGAAGGCCGATCTCCACACCGAGTTCACCGTCTTAGAGGCCGGGCTCGACCGGTTTGTGAACCTCGACAAGGACTTCCGAGGTCGCGACGCGATTCTTGCCCAGCGAGAGGCGGGTCATCGCCGCCAGTGGGTTGCTCTGGAAGTGGACAACGCGGTTGCTCCTGCCCATACCGGCGACCCGATTCATGCCGATGGCAACCTGGTGGGAGTTGTCACCAGTGGCGCTTACGGGCACAGCCTGGGGCAGAACATCGCCATGGGCTATGTAGACCCCGAGTGGTCTGGACCCGGAACCGAACTAAGCATCGACGTCATTGGCCAATCCAGTTTGGCGATCGTTCGAGCGGTCCCGATGTTTGACCCCCAGAACCGGCGCCCGAGGGCATAGCGGCGACAGCTTCAATGCGAGTGAACGGTAAAAAGCAGAACGCCTGCCCGTTGGGGCAGGCGTTGAGCTAGAACGGGTCTAGGCCCGAATCGGCTAACTGTCGGTGGACTTGTCTGCCATCGACGGAGATGAGAACTCTTCGCCGCCGCCTGCGCTAGAGGTTGGCGTTTCGAGCGTTTCGGGCTCGATCGATGCCGCGGCCGGGTTGTTCTCGGCGAGGGCGATAAGACGATCGCACTCGGCTCCACTCACGGTCTCGTGCTCAAGCAGGCTTCGCGCAATCAGGTTGAGAGCGCCTCGTTTGGTGTCGAGCAGTTCCGCGCAACGCCGTTCCATCTCCATCAGAATCTTACGAGTCTCGGTGTCGATCAGTTCGGCGGTTCGCTCGGAGTACTCACGGCTCGTGGCGCCATCACCAAGGAAGACCGGGCCGTTGTCGTTGAGGCTCATGGGGCCGATTGCATCGGACATGCCCCACTCGGTGACCATACGGCGAGCCATACCGGTTGCTTGCCGAAGATCGTCTGAGGCTCCGCTGGAGACCTCGCCGAAGACGATCTTCTCAGCGTTGCGGCCGCCCAGGGCCATGATGATGCGCTCTTCGGCCTCTTGCTGTTCGAGCTTGTGACGGTCGCCCTCGGGCAGGGTCATCGTTACGCCGAGCGCCATGCCGGTAGGAATGATGGTGACCTTGTGGACGGGGTCGTGGGTCTCCAGGGCGGCTGCGCACAGTGCGTGACCGGCCTCGTGGTAGGCGGTCCGCTCCAGCTCTTCAGGGGAACGCACCATGGACTCACGCTCGATGCCGATGAGGACTCGGTCTCGAGCCTGGTCGAAGCTCTCGCTGTAGATCTTGGCCTTGCCGTTGCGGACCGCGAAGAGGGCCGCTTCGTTGACAAGGTTGGCTAGATCGGCGCCCGACATGCCAGGAGTGCCGCGGGCGATGACAGCCAAATCGACGTCGTCAGACATCTTCTTGTGCTTGGTGTGCACCTCGAGGATTGCCTTGCGGTCATCAAGCTCGGGGAGTGGAACGACGACCTGGCGGTCGAAGCGGCCGGGACGAAGTAGTGCCGGGTCGAGGATGTCGGGACGGTTGGTGGCAGCCATCATGACGATGCCTTCGGTGGCCTCAAATCCATCCATCTCGGCCAGCATCTGGTTGAGAGTTTGCTCACGCTCGTCGTGGCCACCACCGATACCGCCGCCACGCTTGCGGCCGATCGAATCGATCTCGTCGATGAAGATGATGGCTCGGCCCATCTTGCGGGCCTCGGCGAACAGGTCACGCACCCGACTGGCGCCGACACCGACAAACATCTCCATGAAGTCTGAGCCGGTGACGCTCATGAACGGCACGCCAGCTTCGCCCGCAACCGCACGGGCGATAAGGGTCTTGCCGGTTCCCGGAGGGCCAACCAGCAAGACACCTTTGGGGATGCGGGCGCCGATTTCGCCGAACTTGTTCGGGTGTTTCAGGAAGTCAACGACCTCGGTGATTTCACGCTTCACACCGGCATACCCGGCGACGTCGTCGAAGGTGGTGCCGGGACGTTCGGTTGTGTAGGTCTTCGCCTTTGAACGGCCGACGGACATAATGCCGCCCATTTGGTTTTGCTGACGCTTGCTGATCCACCAGAAGAAGAGAATGATGAATCCGAGCGGCAGAAACAGCGGCAGAATCGTGTTGGTGAACACGTTGCCCGTATTGGTCTTGGGGACAATCTCTGCGCCACTGGCCCGGAAGTCGGCTTGGACTGCCTCGGGGATTTCACGCAGACTGAAGGTCTGCAGTACTTCCGGTGGGTCGTCCTTAGTGGTCGCTTTGATCTCGAACGTTGCGTTGTTGTACTCGATCTTGGAGAACTCACCTGCGTCGAGGCGGTCGAGGAATTCGTTGTACGAGATCTCGTTGGTTGCCGCTTGACCGCCGCCGCCGACGGCGAGAACCAAGAGGGTGATAACAACGGCACTCACCAAGAGGATCGCCCAGCGAGGCATGCTGTTCTCTCCACCCTTGGCGCCGGGAAGGCGAGGGTTGCGGCCGTTTTGTGGGGGTGGCAGATTCGGGCCTTGGTCTGACATGTCTCCAGCTTAGAGGTTGAGGATCAAAGGGTGATGGTCGGGAACGGGTGAACTCGGTCCGTCACAGGTACCGTCGGCGCATGCTGTCCCAGAGTGAGCAAGTTCGCGAACAGGATGTCCCGTGGACGCCCTGGGCCGCGCTGGCACTCTGGGTGGCAGGCCTTTTCGGGTCAGCGATTTGGGTCACGTTCCTGATCGGTCTGTATGGATCTAACGGTGAACTGGACCGTTCTGTTCCCATGTTGTTCATAGGACAATTGCCACTTTGGGCGGCCTACGGGATCGGGCCGTTCTGGTTGGCCAGGAGATTCAGTGGTCTGGAGGTGCTCAAAGACACCCTTCGGGCATACAACCCCACGCACGTGGGGATCGCATTCGTGGCCGGTCTGGTGGTGCAGATCGTGGTGATTCCGTTGGTCTACTGGCCGCTTGGGTCGTTCATCGACTCCGAAAAGGTCGGCGAAGCTGCCGAGGAGCTCATCGGTGTGGCGACGACGCGCGTCGACGCATTGCTGCTCTTCATCATGATCGTGCTGATCGCACCAATCGTCGAGGAACTGTTTTTTCGCGGCATCGCGCTGCCGTCGATCATGCGTTTCATGGGCCCGTGGCCAGCAGTTTTGCTGTCCTCGGTCTGGTTCGCGGCCAGTCACTTTCAGGCCGTGCAGTTCGCCGGTTTACTCGCCGTGGCCTTGGCCCTGGCGGTGTGTCGGGTCTACAGCAAGAGCCTTTTGCCACCGATCGCCCTCCACATGGCGTTCAACGGCATAACGTTCGGCCTTTTGCTGAGCCAGTTAGAGCTGGCGTAGCGGGCGGTGCTGCCCGAACGTCGACCGAGGGTGGCTAGACCGAGGCGCGGCGGCGACGGCCGGCATGAGCACCCACATGCTCCAGTGCTGCCTCGAGCTTGATGTCGTGGCCAGCGAGCTCCCAGGTGCGGGTGTCGCAGGTCTGGCATGAGAACATGACGAGGTCGTTGCCGTCGACATTGATTTTCAGCGTCACGAGTTCCGAGGTGCAGGAAGGGCAGGGTTGTGCGGCTGGTAGTGCCATGAGAGTGTCTCCGTTTATCGCCTGTGATCTGTCTGGTCGACAGACCTCTTCCCGATCGCCTGCCGAACACTCTTTGTGAGCAATGACCACCAGATTGAGCCTGATGTCCTAGGTGTGGTGGGTCAAACGACTTGGGATCTCGGGGCTCTGCCACCCGCTGGGGCCCTGAAGCTGCGACACTTGAAGGGTTGTGCTGACTCTTCCAAAATCCATGCCAATGCCCGAGGAGCCATCGTCGTCAGGCCAGTCTGATGAGCTCGATCTCGACGTTGGGGTGACCCAAGACATCCTCCGTCGACACGGCCATTGGGTCAGCCTGGCGGTCGCGGTTGGTTGCGCCGTTTTTGTGTTGCTGCAATTGCGGCCCGACCTGCTCATTTCTGACACCACGCCATCGGGTGGCGACATGGGGGCGCACGTGTGGGGTCCGGCCTATATGCGGGACCATCTTCTCAGCCAGGGTCGCCTCACCGGTTGGACACCCGACTGGTATGCGGGGTTCCCGGCTTATGTGTATTACATGATTGCCCCGCCATTGGCGATCATTACCGTTAACGCAGGATTCAACTGGCTCATCGGCCTCCCGCTTGCGGCGGCGATTCTGGCCGGAACCTGGTTTGCCTCTCGCACGCCCAAAGTCCAGAGCAGTGGTTTCGTCGGCCTCGTGCGTGCTCTGGGGATCATCCTCGCCTTGGCGATGGTCTTCGTACCATATGGCGCAGCATTCAAGCTGGTCTCGGTGTCGGGTCTGGTGCTGATGCCGATCGCGGGGTGGGCCATGGCCAAGCTCTCTGGGGCGGTAGAGCCGATACCGGCGTTGACGGCCATTGGCGTCACGGTGTTCCTGTTCGATACCAACTTCAATATCTACGGCGGCAACATTGCCAGCACGTTGGCTGGAGAGTTCGCGTTCTCGATCAGCTTGGCAATTGCGCTGCTGACCATTGGATGGCTCTTCCGAGCGCTCGACACCGGACGCTGGCGGGCATCGGCTGCGGTGCTCCTGGCGATGGTGGCACTCACCCACGTGATCCCACTGATTTTCGTGATGTTCGCTTCGATGTTGCTGATTGTCTTCACCCCATCGGCGCCGCGCTGGTGGATCCTTGCCACCGGGTTGGCGGCGGTGCTCATTCCGATCGGGTTGAACGAAAGTGCCAGCGGCGGTCGCCAGATCGCAGCGATCGCCACGTTCCCCATTGTTGTGCTGGCGCTCGGCTCGCTGTCACCCGAACTCTTCGGGCGGATCAGGCAGATGGCCATCATGGGCCCGGTTGGCGCCCTGATCTCGGCGATCTGGCTCTTCCCGTTCTACATGCGGAGCGACTACTTCAACGACATGGGTTGGGAGCGGCTCGACGATTACCTGCCCGATCTCTTCAACACCCCGATGCAAATTGCGCTCCCGGTGGCTGCGGTCGGAGCGCTGTTGTCGTTCGCATTCCGTGATCGTCTCGGCATGCTGTTTTCGGTCCTGGCCGTGGTCTGTGCACTCGGTGTCGCCAACTTGCCCGACGGCAAGCTTTGGAACGCCCGCATCTTGCCGTTCTACTACCTGTCGGTGTATCTCGTTGCTGCAATCGGTATCGCCTTACTCGCTCGAGTCATCGGCACCGCAGTCTCGGAACGTTTCAAATCCCCGGACCCGGTGGTTACTTACAGCCTCACGGGCGTCGCGTTGGCAGGCGCCCTTCTCGGGGTGAGCTTCTCGCTGCAGTCGTTTCCCGGAGCATTCGAAGGTGTCAATGACAACGGTGAATACACCGCCTTTGGCATCGCGGGCGGAGAAAAGAGCTTCATCCCTAGTTGGGTTAATTGGAACTACAGCGGCTACGAGGAAAAGCGAAGCTACCTCGAGTACTCCACTGTGGTCGACACGATGGCCGCGATCGGTCAAGAGAACGGCTGCGGGCGCGCCATGTGGGAGTACAGCAGCGATCTTGATCGCTACGGGACGCCGATGGCGCTGATGCTGCTTCCGCACTGGACCGACGGCTGCATCGGATCGATGGAGGGTCTCTACTTTGAGAGTTCGGCTTCGACGCCGTTTCACTTCTTGAACCAGAGCACTCTGTCGGTCGGCCCGTCACGAGCTCAGCGTGATCTGCCCTACCAGAACTTCAACATCGACCGCGGAATCGCCCAGTTGCAAACCGTCGGCGTGCGTTACTACATGGCCCAATCCGACGAGGCCATCGCTGCGGCTGCGAACCACCCCGGTCTGGTGGAGGTAGGGGAGTCGCAGCCCTTCGTGATCTATGAGGTCGTTGGGACCGAGTTGGTCGAGTCGCTCATCTTTGAGCCCGTGGTCGCAACGGGCCCGACCGAGGACAACATCACCGAAGCCAGCACCCGGTTCGACATCGGGTGGGAAAGCCAGGCGGTCACGTTCTACAACGACCCTGATGCCTACCAGGCGCTCCCAGCCGAGAACGGTCCGAGCGAGTGGGAAGAAGTGTCCACACTGGCCACGTTCGATGGAACCCCCATCGATGCGGCCGGAGTCTCCGATATTCGCATCGGGCGCTCGTCAATCAACTTTCGTGTGGATCAGGTTGGCTCGCCGGTCCTGGTGAAGATGAGCTACTTCCCCAACTGGAAGGTCTCCGGGGCAGAAGGTCCATACCGGGCCGGACCAAATCTGATGGTCGTCATCCCAACCGAGAACGATGTCGAGCTCACCTACGGCACCACCATGGTGGACTATCTGGCGTATCTCCTGTTCCTCGTCGGTGTTGGAGGCGCGGCGTACTTGGCTTGGGACGGCGCTCGCAAGCCGGTCGTGATCGGTGCCGCGGGCAGCAGCGATGATGATGACGGCGAGCGACTGGAGAAGGACCTCTTTGCCCAGCTACTGGCCGAGTCCGAGACCCAGACGGAACCGGAGAACTTCAATCAGCCGGACATGAGGCGCTCCGATCCTCCACCTGAGCTCCCCAGCGCAGAGGTAGGACTAGCCGACCGCATGCTGGAGGCACTCGACCCCGGGCCCGACCTCGAATGAGAAGCAGGCTCCGTCGCTTTGCCCTCGTCGGACTGATCGCAACGATCATCGACGTTGGGGTTTTGGTCTTCTTTGGGACGGCGTTTGGATCTTCGATGGTGTGGGCGGTTAACGTCCTCGCCCTGTCGGCCGCTTCGGTCTTTGCCTACTTCGGCAATCGGTTCTTCACCTTCGGCAGTGGCACCAACGCCCGCTGGGTCCGCCAGCCGGCCCTGTTCTTTGCTGCGGCCGTCTTTGCCGCCGTCCTTGACACCTTGGTCCTACTCGGGGTCTATTCGCTGTCCGACAACCTGCTGGTGGCAAAGATTCCCGCGGTCGCAGCTGGAGCCGCCTTGCGATGGGCGGTGTATCGCTGGATCCTTTTCGGAGTCGTTCGCAAAGAGCTGGCGCTCAAGGTCGACCGGCCCCCGTCGACTGAATCGCATCGACTCGCTGTGGTTGTACCCGCCTACAACGAGAGCGAGCGGATCGCAGCGTCGATCGACGCATTGCGGGCCGCGCTCGTTCCCGTCGTCGGCGAAGACGAACTGCAGATTCTTGTGGTGGACGATGGTTCAACCGACGACACCGTTGCCATCGCTCGAGCAGCAGGTGTCGATGTTCTGGAACAGCCCCGCAACAGAGGCAAGGGCGCCGCGGTCCGTGCAGGGATCGTGGCCGCAGACGGTCGAGCCGTTGTCTTCACCGATGCCGACCTTGCGTACCCACCGGCGTTGGTGCTCGACATCATGCATGAAGTTGAAAACGGATGGGACGTGGTGGTGGGAAGCCGTCGCCACGAAGACACCAACACGTTGGTGCGGGCCCGGTGGTTTCGGGAGCTCGGGGGTCGTTTCGTCAACTGGCTCACTCACCTGGTGCTGCTCGGACATTTTCGAGATACCCAATGTGGAATCAAAGGCTTTCGAGGCGACATTGGTCGTGTCATCTTCGAACGTTGCCGTATCGACGGGTTCGCGTTTGATGTCGAGGTGTTCCTCATCGCCGAGCAGGATCGACTATCTCTCACCGAGATCCCGGTGTCGGTTGAAAACCGGCAAGGTTCAACCGTTCGTCTGGTGCAGGACACGATCAAGCTATTCGGCGATCTCGTGAAACTGCGACGAGCCGTAGGCTGGGGTTGGTACCACCCCAACCCCACCCAGCAAGCGACGCTTGAACGTCGAGCCAACAGTCCCGAACGACGGGTCGCTGACCGCCGGAGAAGCGAATCCAGCTCTAGCTAGGTGCGGGCCGAATCACAACCGCTTGGACAAGGATGGGCCTATTGGACCATCGCCGAGGTCGTCTCCTTGGGTTAAAATCCCTCTGTGCAGGATCTTTCAGTCATTGTCAAGGCGTACGACGTTCGCGGTATTTACCCCGATCAGATCGACGCAGCCACGTGTGAAGCGCTGGGTGTGGGCTTTGCCGAGTTCATCAAAACGGCCGAACCAAACACCACCGAAATCATGATCGCTCACGACATGCGGCCATCGGGTCCTGAACTCGTCGAGGCGTTCACCCGCGGTGTAAATCGTCAGGGCCTCAACATGGTCAACATCGGGCTGGCCTCTACCGACATGATGTACTTCGCTTCGGGATCAGAAAACAAGCCGGGCGTGATGTTCACCGCATCGCACAACCCCGCTCAATACAACGGCATCAAGGTGTGCAAGTCGGGCGCAGCGCCCGTCGGGCAAGACACCGGCCTGGGCGCCATGCGTTCGGTGGCCGAGGCCTATGACCGCGGCGAGGTTGAAGCTGCCCCAACCCCAGGCACGTCGAGCTCGGCCGAGATGCTCGATGCTTTCGCCCAACATGTGCTGAGCTTTATCGCTCCCGAGGGCCTCCGACCGCTGAAGGTCATCGCCGACACCGCAAACGGTATGGGCGGCTATGTGGTACCCGAGGTGTTCAAACATCTGCCTTTCGACCTGGAGGTCATGTACCCCGAGCTCGACGGGACCTTCCCCAACCATCCCGCCGATCCAATTCAATTGGAGAACCTGGCCGACCTGCGAGCTCGCGTTTCCGAGGTGGGTGCCGATATTGGTCTGGCGTTCGATGGCGACGCCGACCGTGTGTTCCTCGTCGATGAAAAGGGCGACCCCGTCAGCGGCTCGCTCACCACAGCACTTCTCGCCAAGGTCACCCTCGCCGCCAGCCCCGGCGCCAAGATCATCTACAACTTGATCTGCTCCGATGTCGTTCCCGAGGTGGTGGCCGAGAATGGCGGCACCTCGATACGAAGCCGCGTCGGGCACAGCTTCATCAAACAGATCATGGCCGATGAGGGAGCCGAGTTCGGGGGCGAGCACAGTGCCCATTACTACTTCGCTCGAAACTGGAGAGCAGACAGTGGTCTGATCGCTGCGGTGATGGTATTGGCCGAGCTCAGCGCGAGCGGTGGAACCCTCAGCGAGCTTCTCGCTCCGCTCAAGCGTTACAGCGCATCCGGAGAGATCAACACCAAGGTGAGCGACGCGGCCGCCGTGATCGCCAAGGTAAAGGCCCAGTACGCCGACAGCGAGCAGGATGAGCTCGATGGTCTGACCGTGCGCAACGATGGCTGGTGGTTCAACCTCCGTGCCTCGAATACCGAGCCGCTCCTCCGCTTGAACCTTGAGGCCGGCGATGATGACGCCGTGGCCGCACGGGTTGCCGAGGTGCAGGCGATCATGGTCGGCGACTGAAGGAACTCTATGGAACAGCTCAGTTGTGTGGTCCAGGAATACGCGTGGGGAGACACCCAGTCCATCCCGCACCTGCTTGGGCAGGAGCCCGACGGCCAGCCGAAGGCTGAGCTTTGGATGGGGGCCCACCCGCGGGCCTGTTCCGATTGCGTCGACGGTGGGTCTCTCGCCGATTTGATCGCCGGTGATCCAACAGCCGCTCTGGGCACCGAGGTCAATGACCGGTTCGGGCAGCTGCCGTTCCTGTTCAAGGTTCTTGCGGCCGGTGAGCCCCTGAGCATCCAAAGCCATCCAACACTCGACCAAGCGATCGAGGGGTTTGCGCGAGAAAACGAAGAGGGCATCCCGCTCGATGCGCCTCACCGTGTGTACCGCGACCCCAATCACAAGCCCGAAGTCATCGCGGCGCTGACTCCGTTTCATGCGAAGTGCGGGTTCCGGCCGCTGAGCGAAAGCCGCCAACTGTTCAGCCTGGTGTCGGCACTCGACGACGCAGGCGTTCTCAAGCCAATCACCGAGATTCTGTTCGAAGACGGGGCAGCGTCGGATGTGTACGCCAACGCCATGGCGTACATCCTGGGTGCTCCCGCCTCGACCGAAATTGAAATCGCCTCTGCCACCACTACGGCAGCGGCGGCCTTGCTGGGAACCCCTGCCGGCGAGCCGTTCGCCGCGGAGCTCGAGTGGACGGGAAAGATCGCGGCGTCCTTCCCGGACGACACGGGTGTCACGGTTGCGTTGATGCTCAATCACGTCTTCCTTGAACCAGGTCAGGCGATCTTTCTCGAGGCTGGCAACCTCCATGCCTACCTCAACGGCGTTGGCATGGAGCTGATGGCCAACAGCGACAATGTCGTCCGTGGTGGTTTGACACCGAAGCATCGAGATATTGCCGAGCTCTTGAAGGTCGTCGACTGTTCTCCGATCGATGTGCCGATCCAGATCCCTACCACCGATACATGGACCTATCACTGTCCGGTTCCCGAGTTCACCTTGCAGCGCCTGGTTAACCCGTCGGGTCCGATCGAGTCCCCGGGTCCGGAGATTATCTTTGTTCAACAGGGCGACATCGAATTCGTGTGTGGCGAGAAGACCCTGGTGATGACCGGTGGCGATGTTGTCTGGCTGTCGGCCGAAGACGCCGAGGTATCGATCAGCGGTCAAGGCACTCTCTGGCGCGCCACCGTCTGATTCCCCGTTGTGCCGTGGCGGTTTTGACGCTGGTTCACCACGTTGCGTAGGAGGCGAGCGGAGGCAAGTAGGATGACCCTGTGACTTTGGAATCGTTCTTACTCGAGATTCTCGCCTGCCCGGAAGACAAGGGACCGCTGTATTACCTCGAAGACGAGAGCTGTCTGTATAACCCTCGACTCACCCGGCGCTACCGGATCGAGAACGACATCCCCGTGCTGCTGATCGACGAAGCCGAGACCGTTGATCAGGCCGAACACGATCGCATCATGGCTCGGGTAGAGACCGAGTCAATCAAGCCGACCTGGGAGGCCTAGCTATGACCGAACGAGTGGACTCGTTGGGCTTGTGGGATGCCATGTTGGCGCTCCCCGAGCAGCTTGAACAGTCGATGTCGGCCATCGGCACCATCGGTGGCCTTCCGAGCATTGCCGATCTCGAACATGTGATCATTCTGGGAATGGGCGATAGCGGCTTTGGTGGCGAGGTCGCCGCAGGGTCGGCCCGTCCGTTTAGCTCTCTGCCGATCGTTGTGTATGGCGGATACTTGCCGCCCAGTTGGGTCGGCTCCACCACGTTGGTCATCGCGATCAGTGCGTCGGGATCTACCGAGGAAACACTTGAGTCCCTGGAAGCTGCGGTGGAGAGCGGTGCCTCGCTCGTCGCGGTTACCAGCGAAGGTGGCGAGCTCGAATCATTGGCTCGTCGCGCGAACGCTCCGGTTCTCCCCGTGGTCGGGTCGGCTCCAATGCCGCGAGCCGCCCTGGGTGCTATGGCGGTCCCTGCGATGCTCACGTTGGAGCAGCTGGGGCTGTTCCCCGGAGCTCGCACGTGGATTACCGATGCGGCCCAGCAACTCAAGGTCCGTCGAGACGAACTCACCAGCGAGGCGTCGCCAGCAAAGGAGATCGCCCGACGAGTCGGATCCACAATGCCGGTCATCTACGGCGGCGGCGTAATCGGCACGACCGCGGCCAAGCGCTGGAAGTTTGCGGTGAACCACAACGCCAAGTCGCCGGCTTTCTGGGCCGCGATGCCCGATCTGTGCCACAACGAGCTGGTCGGATGGGGAAATCGAGGTGACATGACCCGCGAGGTCTTTACCGAGATTCAGCTACGACACGAGTACGAACATCCCCAAACCGCACGTCGGTTCCAGTACGTCGAAGAGAAGACCCACGACGTGATGAGCGACATCGTCACCGTTGAGGCATCGGGGGAAGGTCCTGTAGCCCAGCTGCTAGACCTGGTGCTCATGGGCGACATGGTCAGTCTCGAGATGGCCGCTGCCGAAGGTCTCGACCCAGGACCGCTGCCGATCGTCGATGACTTGAAAGACTGGTTGGAGTCCTAAGCCAGGAACTTCTGTAGGCCCGCGGCCGCCGCGTCGCCGATCTTGTTGAAGATCGGACCGAGGAGGGGGTCGAACAATTTGAATGGCCCGTTCAGGAGCAGATCGGCCTCGTACTTCACGATGCTGCCGTCGCCATTGGGGATGACGGTCACGATGTCGTCGGAAGAAAAGAACTTCGCCTTTGCGACGGCGCGATAGCGCGTACCGGCCTCGAATTCTTCCATGACATACGTAAGTGGCGTCGCTGGAGCCGGCCCGACGCCGTTCACCACGAGGCGGTAGGCCGCTCCCATCCCCGGTTCGGTTCCGGTCGTTTGGGTGGCCGATTGAACGCCTGGATCCCACTCGGCGAAGCGGGTCATATCCGCCATCATGGCGAACGCCTCGGCGGGGGAGTGGTTGGTGGTTACCGAAGTCTCATAGTGGGCCATCGCTCCTGTCTACCCACTGAAACCGCGCGCTGCTCAATCGGGCGGCGAACCTTGCGACACGTCACACCGCTGGTGTCCGATAGCTCGCGGTTCAGCCCGTAGGCTTGTGGGTATGACAACGAGTGAACAGCGTCCCCTCACCTTGGCCGAGGGCGACTACAAGGTTGCCGATATCGATCTCCACGGCGCCGGTCGTAAACAAATCGAACTGGCCGAACACGAAATGCCGGGCCTCATGGCGATCCGAGCAGAGTACTTCGACGAGCAACCGCTCAAGGGTGCTCGGATCATGGGCAGCCTTCACATGACCACTCAGACCGCAGTTCTCATCGAGACCCTCACCGCATTGGGTGCGGAGGTTCGTTGGGTGAGCTGCAACATTTTCTCGACCGATGACCAGGCTGCCGCTGCGGTTGTGGTCGGTCCCACCGGCACCGCCGACCGTCCCGAAGGGGTTCCTGTGTACGCCTGGAAGGGCGAGACGCTTGAGGAATATTGGTGGTGCACTGAGCAGGCGCTCAAGTGGCCTGGCCAGGACGGTTGCAACCTCATCCTCGACGACGGTGGCGACGCCACGATGCTTGTTCACAAGGGTGCCGAATACGAAGCGGCCGGCAGCGTGCCTGCGGCTACCGACGATGACCCGGAGGAGTGGCACGTCATCATCGACACGCTCAACCGTCTTCAGGGTGAGGACAACACGCTGTTCACCCGGATGGCCCCCGGCATTCGCGGTGTGTCTGAGGAGACCACTACCGGCGTGCACCGGCTCTATGAAATGCGCGATGCCGGGACGCTCAAATTTCCCGCAATCAATGTGAACGACAGCGTTACTAAGAGCAAATTCGACAACAAGTACGGCACCCGCCACAGTCTGCTCGATGGGATCAACCGCGGAACCGACGTGATGATCGGTGGCAAGACCGCGCTAGTTCTTGGCTACGGCGACGTTGGCAAGGGTTGCGCCGAAGCATTGCGCGGTCAGGGCGCACGGGTGGTTATCACCGAGATCGACCCCATTTGTGCCCTGCAGGCAGCGATGGATGGCTACGAGGTCAACACGATCGAACGCATGCTCGATAAGGCCGACATCTTCATTACCTCCACCGGCAACAAGGACATCATCAGCGCCGAGATGATGGGAATGATGAAGCAGGGTGCCATCGTTGGCAACATCGGTCACTTCGATAACGAAATCGACATGGCTGGCCTCTACCGCAGTTCCGACATCCAGCGAATCAACATCAAGCCGCAGGTCGATGAGTTCCGTTGGCCCGATGGCAAGAGCATTATCGTCTTGTCCGAAGGGCGCCTCCTCAACCTTGGAAACGCCACCGGCCACCCGAGTTTCGTGATGTCCGCGAGCTTCACCAACCAAGTGCTCGCCCAAATCGAACTTCACAAGAATGCCGACAGCTATGACCGCCTTTCGGTGACCACATTGCCAAAGAAGCTCGATGAGAAAGTGGCTCGTCTCCACCTCGATGCCCTGGGCGTCCGACTCACCGAGCTCACCCAAGAGCAGGCCGACTACATCGGCGTCCCGGTTGATGGTCCCTATAAGCCGGACCACTATCGCTACTGATCCGACGCCCGGGCCACTCCTTCGCTGAGGTCGGTTGCCGATGTCGACGGTCTTCGCCGTCTTTCTCGCCGGCATGTTTGCCCTGGCGGCGCTGACCAAGCTACGTGATCTCAAGGGAACTCGAGCGGGCTTTGTGAACTTGGGGCTGCCCATGCCAGATGTTCTGGTGTGGGCAGTGCCCGTTGTGGAACTCGCGGTGGCGATCATGCTGCTCGTTGCTCCAGGGTGGGGAGGTGTCGCCGCGTTCGCATTGCTTCTCGCGTTCACGGTGGTGCTTGTAACGACCATCACCTCGGGCCGATTGGTTCCGTGCCGGTGCTTTGGTGGTTTGAGTGACGAGCCCGTGTCGTGGGTTCAGGTTGCTCGCAACGGGTGGCTCCTGGTCATCGCTGCGGTCGCCTCGCTCGAAGATGCCCTCGGACGTCCACCATTGGCTCAGCTTGTGGTGGCAGTGATGTTTCTAGGAGTTGGGATGATTTCCATTGGCTGGGCCGATCGGCGGCTTAGAGTCGAAGCATGAGGTGGCGCTCCATTCTGGTACTGGCGATCGTGGCGGTGGCAAGTTCTTGCGGTCTTGACGCATCTCAAGATCCGGGAAATCAGCCGAACGTAACTGTCCTCGGCACCAGTGTCGACTCCGGTCAGCCCTCCCCAACGCTCGGGTCGGCGGTAAGCACCGAGCGCGAGTAGCCGTCAGTCGGTTTTGCGGCGGGACCTCAGGGTGACCAGAAGCGACACCAGCTCACGTTCGTTCTTGGCCCCTCGAAACGAATCATTTGCGAGATCGGCGATCGTCTCTACGTTGGCGAGTTCATCGACCAGGTCAACCTGACCCTGGGGGATCTCGGTCCGACGCGGGTGATCGTGAATCGTTCGCAGTAGCGCTCGGGCGGCCCGCTGATCGATAAACAACTTCCGTGCCGACAGTGCGTGAACTACAAAGCTGCCCATCGATAGTGCGGTGTTCTTGTCGATCGCCCCCAGGGCACCGGCGATCAACGCTGCTGCAAGATCGTCGTTCGGTCCACCGATCGCCAGAATGGAGGCGTCGGGCATTCGTTGCGCGAGGTTCTGAATGATCTCAATCGGGTTGCCAGACTTGGCCGGTGTCATGTCTACCACGATGACCTTGGGTGGGATCTCGGTGACGATCGGCCCCAAACCGCCAGGAAGGTCGGACTCGGCTATGACTTGAATGTCCGCGTCGCTCTCGAGCGCGGTTAGTAGTTCACGTCGGTAGACCTCGTGATCATCGCACAGCGCAACGGTGACTGGATTT